>NZ_FUKI01000090.1 GCF_900163755.1 Crenothrix polyspora
CTGAGCTTGTCGAAGTGTGCCGTTCATGCTTCGACAAGCTCAGCACGAACGGTGGCTGTAACTGTCTTAAGTTGAAAACGCTGTAAGTAGGTGTGTCACCTAAAATATTATCCAATCAATTTAAGTAGTTACTCATCCATTTCATCCATCTCAAACACTTCCCGTAAATCAATCTGACAATCAGGAAATAACTGCGGCGTGGCAATATCTTCACCGGAATACATGTTCAGTAATTGGTATTTTTCGCTTTGCTCATCGAGAAAAAATTGATGCACAGCCCTTTCACCTGGGTACACCAGCCAATATTCTTTTACGCCACTTTCTTGATAGAGCTGATATTTAATCTGCATTTCCTTTTTGGAATTACCTTTGGACAAAATTTCTATCACCCAATCCGGCGACCCCAAACAGCCTTTGGTATCAATTTTGGTTTTATCGCAGATAACGCATAAATCAGGTTGCACTACCGAATAAATGTCCCGATTGGCAACGATGGATTTTTTACGGTCGTATAAGCGCACATCAAAGGGTGCAGCGTACGCTTGACACTGTTTTTGTTTAAAAAAAACAAACAAAGCCCCACCTAAACGCCAAGAAATACCTTGATGCTCTGAATTAGGCGCAGGACTCATCGCCATAATTTTGCCTTTAATTAGCTCAACCGCATCGGTAAACTGCCATGTTAAATAATCGGCATAAGTGTAGCTGCCATTTAAATCTAATTCTGTTAGATCAGTTGTCGCCATACGTCACCTCGTTTACAGTGTTTATCCATTAAATCCATATCACTCGCCCAGTAGCAAACTGAACGGTTCAACGATAACCTTGTCACCCAATTTTACGCCGGTGCATGCTGACGGCAACACAATATAACAATTCGCCTTACTGAGTGTACTGAGTATATTAGAACCCTGTGCCCCAGACGACACCACAAAAAAATCACCGTTATCATCTTGTGTTAAAATACCGCGTTGGAATTCTTGCCGCCCCGCTGCTTTTTTAAGCAAACTTGTGCAGGTAGCCGTAATTCTAAGCGCCTTACTGGGCGATTCGCCCGCTAATTGCCGCAGTGCTGGCGCAACAATTTGTTGAAACGTCGCCATCACCGATACCGGATTGCCTGGCAAACCAAAAAAATAACGCGTGCCAATTTTGCCAAACGCCAACGGTTTACCCGGTTTAATAGCAATTTTCCAAAAGTTCATTTCGCCGCAACGTTCTAAAATTTCTTTCACATAATCCGCTTCGCCCACCGATGCACCGCCCGTGGTAATGACCACATCAAAATTTTTTGCGGCGGCCACAAGACTGTCTTCCAGTAACTGTTTGTCATCAGGAATAATACCCAAATCGGTAGCGGAAATATTGACATCCGCCAATAAACCTTGCAGTGTGTAACGGTTGCTGTCGTAAATTTTACCGGTGCTTAACGGTTGGTCTAATGTTACCAACTCATCACCGGTAGAAAAAAACGCGACTGTCAACGTCCGTTTAACAAGCACTTGTGCCACCCCTGCTGAAGCTAATAAGCTGATGTCAGATACGGTCAGTTTTTTAGGGGGGGCAATTAAACAACTGCCTTGTTGCACGTCTTCGCCAACATGCCGTACATTGTCATGAATGGCAGACTCTTCTGGAAACACAATGCGGTTGCCATCAATTTGTACATTTTCTTGCATGATGACGGAATCGGTTTCCGGCGGCAACACTGCACCGGTAAAAATGCGCACGCATTGGCCGATTTGCAGTTGTCCCACAAAAGGTTTGCCCGCCCACGATGTACCCACGCATTCCAAAAAGAAGGTGCCTTGTTCGGGCTTATCATTACTTGCAAACGCATAGCCATCCATTGCCGAATTTCTGTCGAATGGCAGGTTGATTGGAGAGTAAATCGGCTCTGCGAGAATACGTCCCAAGGCTGTGTTTAATGGGACAGTTTCTGATTGTGTAATAGGCTGTATCGCTAGCCGTATTTTTTCTAAGGCTTCGTTAATGGTTAGTAAGGGTTTGGATTTTGGGGTGCAAGCATCAATCATAGTGTGTAACTGCCTCAGATTGACTAACAACAGCGCCACTATTCGCATCAATAATGCTAGTGAGCACATTTTGTCGGGGGGCGGGGCTCAGTGAACCCATAACCGTACGAATGTTAGTCATGATTAAATTTAAAATAGCAATATCGAGTGTTCTGACTTCATACGCGGCTTTAGGTGCACCTATCACCTGATAAAACACCACACCATCAACTGTTGCCATCGCGTTATCTTTGGTAATAATTTCCTGTGATGGTACACTCATCACCTGTTTCATCATGATCATTTTGGCACCAATACGATCAATGACGGGCATAATGATATTTAACCCAGGGGTTAAGTCGTAAGAAAAAATACGCTGATACCACTCATAACCCACCCCTTGTTAACGCATTATTATTGCAATAGCTTCGTCATAAAATTTGATGTCTGTGCTTTACAAATACACTTTTAACTTTAAAGTGTCTCTTTATAATAATTGAAAATTTTAATACAGTATAAGAGGTAAATATTCAATGCTAACGACTGCTGCTCTCAACTTAGGCTTACTCACCATACTTTTTTTTATTATTGGTATGATTAAGCCACAATGGTCATTGTTCTTTATGGATAAGCCTAGCAGATTTATAGTTCTAATGGTGACTACCGTATTAACGATGGTTGCCTTTACCATGTTTGGCGAAGGTCATCGACAAGGTGGCACACCGAATCAATGGACTAAAGTGCCAGTGGCTGATGCCGCTAAAGTGGAAGCGAAACCTTTAGCGACAGTACCTGTTCCTGTGCCAGAAATACAAGCCACTGTACCGACAATAGCACCACAAATCGCTGCGCCTACATCGGTGACACCTGCGCCAATTACTGTAACTGCGCCCGCTGTTGCACCTGCCACACCTGAAGTACCCGCAAAAAAATAAGGTAGAAAAGTATCCGCTTTAAAATGTAAGGTGGGCAACACTTTTCTGCCCACTGTACATGCTTGCCGCATAAAATTTAAAGTACAAATATGGGCTAACTTTAAACGGGACAATTGCAACTGTAGGGTGGGCAATGCTTTTCTGCCCACATAGGATTTTACCGCGTTTGGCTGGTGGGCAAAACAGCCTGCCCACCCCACGTATTGTCCTGTGTCCCGCCTTAAGTTGATAGCCCAAATATGCTTGTGTTATCGGGTGTTTTTATCGCCCAGGTAGCGCAGCAATTAGCTTAGGCGATAGATAAATTTGCCGGCTTGTAAAGTATGCGTTACGCGGCCTTTAAAAGTTAAACCCCAAAAAGGCGTATTGGTTCCCATACTGCGCCAATTGGTGTTATTAACTTGCCAGCTTAAATTCGGATCAAACACACATATATCCGCAGCAAAGCCTACCGTTAATGCCCCGCTGTTCAAGCCAAGAATTGCCGCAGGATGCGTGCTAAGCGCCGCTATACCTTGCGATAAACTTAAGGTTTGTTGATTTATCAGCCTAAGCATAAGCGGTAGCAAGGTTTCTAAAGACGACATGCCAGGTTCTGTTTCAGGAAACGCACCGAGTTTGGCATCAATGTCGTGTGGTTGGTGGTCGGAGCAGATACTGTTTAGCGTGCCACTGGCCAAACTTTGTCTTAAGTAGTTTTTATCGGTTTCAGTACGCAGCGGTGGTAACACATGGTAAGCGCTGTCAAAAGCGGCCATATCATTTTCGGTGAGATGAAGTTGGTGAATGGCGACATCGGCAGTGATATTTAAACCGTATTTTTTGGCTTGATGTATTTTAATAACCGAGCGTTTGCAACTGAGTTGACCAAAGTGTACACGGCAACCGGTCAGTTCAACCAATTCTAAACACTGGGCGACGGCAATAGTTTCAGCGGCTTCTGGAATGCTGGGTAAGCCATAACGGGTAGAGATTGCCCCCTCGTGTACACAACCATTATTGCCCAGCCAAAAATCATTAGGCCGAAACATCACTAATAAATTGTGACTGGCAGCGTATTCCATTGCGCGGCGTAATACCAGCAAATTTTTTACTGGCTGATTGGCATTGCCCACCGCAATACAACCGGCTTGTTTAAGTGCCAGCATAGAGCTTAATTCGGTACCTTCCAGTTTTTGTGTTAAGGCGGCAATGGGGTAAACTTGCGGGTAATCGGCTTTTTCCGCTAAATCTTTAATTAATTCGGCTACAGCAGGCGTATCAATTACCGGAATAGTATCAGGATGTACGCACATCGTCGTGATACCAGCACTGGCGGCGGCTTGGGTTTCACTGGCAATCGTTGCTTTGCGGCTTTGGCCGGGCTCACGCAAACGGGTACTGAGATCAATAAAGCCAGGGCACACGATATGATCGTGGGCATCGATTATTTCATCAGCGCTAAAGCCATCAGGTGGTTGATCGAGTGCGGCAATTTTACCGTCAACAACATACACACAACCGACACGGTCTATGCCATTGGCAGGATCAATGATTCTGCCGTGTTTAATATGAATGCTGGGCTTCATTCACTGGCTCCTTGTTTTTGCATGGCCATGGCCATAATAGCCATACGAATGGCAATACCGTTACTGACTTGTCTTAAAATAACCGATTGTGGGCCATCGGCAACTTTAGAATCAATCTCTACACCACGGTTAATGGGCCCTGGGTGCATGACAATCGCATCCGGTTTGGCGATGGCCAGTTTGTCTTCGGTTAAACCAAAGCATTTAAAATATTCGTTTTCACTGGGTAACAGCGCCGATGCCATGCGTTCTTTTTGCAGACGTAGCATAATGATGACATCTATATCTTTTAAACCTTCGGTTAGATTATGGCACACCGTTACGCCTAAGGTTTCTACATGCGCGGGTAACAGGGTTTTGGGAGCAATTACCCGCACCTCCGCCACACCTACCGCATTAAGCGCCTGAATTTCGGATCGCGCTACTCTGGAATGCAAAATATCGCCAATAATGGCGACGCGTAACTTAGAAAAATCTTTTTTATATTGCCGGATGGTGAATAAATCTAGCATGGCTTGCGTTGGGTGGGCGTGTTGGCCATCACCGGCATTAATAACGCTGATGTGTGGCGCAGTGTGTTGGGCAATAAAATGCGCTGCACCACTGATGCTATGGCGCACCACAAACATATCGACAAACATGGCTTCCAGATTGCGGATGGTATCGAGCAGGCTTTCGCCTTTGGCGGTTGATGAGGTGGCAATACTGATGCTGATAACATCGGCAGATAAGCGTTTAGCGGCCAGTTCAAACGTGGTGCGGGTGCGGGTGCTGTTTTCAAAAAATAAATTGACGATAGTTTTACCACGTAATAACGGCACTTTTTTAATTTGCTGATCGGACATGCCGACAAAGGATTCAGCGGTATCGAGAATTTCGGTCAGCAAACCTTTGTCCAGTCCATCTATGGTTAGAAAATGCTTGAGCTTGCCTTCCGAATTCAGTTGTAGATTATTTGTCATGAGACCGCCACAGCAACAGTTTCAACATGAATGGCCAGCGGCTGCGGGCCTGTTAATTTAATACGTTGCCCTGTATCAAGGTTAATGGTTGCGCCTACGCAATCCGGTGCTAGCGGTATTTGTCGGCCATTGCGCTCGATTAACACCGCTAACAAAACTTGGTTAGGGCGGCCGTAATCAAATATTTCGTTAAGTGCAGCACGGATAGTGCGGCCTGTATAGAACACATCATCGACTAAGATAATGTCACGACCGTCGAGATTAGGTGGTAACTGGCTGGGTTTAACATTGGGATGCACGCCGATTTGTGAAAAATCATCGCGGTAAAAGGCAATATCCAGCAAGCCTAGCGGTTCTTTAATGGCAAGAGCCCGGTGCATGGCTTCGGCTACCCAGACACCGCCGCTGTGAATGCCAATCATTAAGGGATTACTCAATTGCCGTGTGCTGATGGCGGCGGCGATATTGGTTTGAAGAGCGGCCAATAATTCGTTAATTTTTAAAGGTGTGTGGGTCATTTTTTGTACAGTTGTTTAGCCAGGTTTGTAAAATAAGGTGGGCGGCCAACTGATCTTCTACTTCCCAAAGTTTAGTGGCGCTGAGCTTAACGTCATCAAACAGCAACTGCTTAGATTCAAACGTCGATAGCGTTTCATCTTGTTGATAGACCGGCAGTTGGAAGCGTCCTTCCAGTTGACGGCAGAATTTTAACATACGTGGGGTAATGGCGTTATCCGAGCCATCATATTGTTTGGAAATACCCACCACTAAACCTATGGGTTGCCATTCTTTAATCAATTGACTGATAGCGTGCCAGTCAGGATTTTGATTAATGGCGCGGAGGGTGTGTAAAGGACTGGCCATATAGGTGGTAGTTTGACCCACTGCAACACCTATTTTTTTATTACCAAAATCAAAGCCCAGATAGGTATCAGACTGTTTGGGCTGTAGTGGGTCGCGCTTAACCATGCCCAGCAGGTGCAGTAAGTTGGGTAATATTAATACCAATTTGCTCGGCCGCCGCACTCCAGCGCATATTGATGGAGGTATCAAATAATACCTGTTTGCCAAACGGGGTATTGAGCCAGGTATTATCAAGCATTTCTTTTTCTAATTGCCCTTCAGACCAACCGGCATAGCCCAGTGCGACTAAATATTGTTCAGGGCCTTCACCCGCTGCAATCGCTTCAATAACATCACGCGAGGTTGTTAGCGAAATAGCATCAGACACTGCCATCGTCATATCCCATTTGCCGCTGTTAGTGTTGGTGTGTAACACAAAGCCGCGCTGTTGCTGCACGGGGCCGCCGGTAAAAACAGGCATATTGGCAGCAGTTTCTGATGTTACTGAAATATTCATTTGCTTGAATATTTCGCCGAGCTTCATATTTGCCAAACGATTAATGACGATGCCTAATGCACCGTCCTCATTATGTTGGCACATATAGGTGACAGTATGAAAAAAAATAGGATCGGTCAGCGCGGGCATCGCGATAATGAATTGGTTATTTAGGTAAGTTGCGTTATGCATATCGATTGAATGTGCCATTAATGTTCAGTGAGATTATGGGGTTGTCATACCAGATTCGTCAGAAAACTTCCATTTGCGGGTAATGACCAAAACGCGCAACTCTTTGAGTAACGCGCTGGGTAAGGGGGCAAACGGGGCGCTCATTTTGACAATATTTTTAGCCGCTTCGTCCAATGCAGCATTGCCTGAGGATTTGCGGATACGGATACTTTTGATGCTGCCGTCGGCTTGAATACCCACGTCCATAGTTAGACTATTAGAGCCTTTTTTTGTCGCAACAGTAGGAAAATTAAGATTGCCGGTGCGCTCAACTTTACTTTCCCAATCTTTGATATATTGCGCAGCTATAAATTTATGGGTACTGACTTGCGCTAACGTTTTCGCTTTAGTATTGTCGCTGCCTTCTGGATGATAGCTGATTTCTGAGCCTAATTGTGCAATTTGCTGACGCAATGTTTCGGCATCAATATGCGGTTTTTCTTCAACTTTATGGGTCGCTACTGGTTTAGTTTGGGTGATTATTTTTTTTTCGGATTTCTTTTTTATAAGCGCTTTAGGTGCGGCTTGTTGTTTTATTTCGTGTGCTTCTTTGTCTTCTGAGTGAATTTTTTTCAGCGGTTTTTCATGTGGTTCTGTTTTTTCCGCGTGACTTTGCATTTTTTGCATCGGCGGCTTGGCTTTTCTGACTTTACTGCCTGCGCCTTCCTGATTGTCAGGGGCTAAAAATTTTGCTTGCTTGGGCGGTTTTTTAGTGGGTGCTTGCGTTAAAGTTACATCTATAGAGGAGCGGCTGATTTTATCTACATGCGGTGTGGTGAATTTAACTGTTGTGCCCACAATAATATGCACGACGACCGCGACAAATAACGCCAGTATCAGCGAGTCACTGTTGGAATAGTTCGGACGATCAAAGCTAATATTGTTTGACATAGTTACTGTAAGGTTTTCTCTATATGATCCATTAATAAGGCGCAGATATTAATACCAAATTGTCGATCCAGCTCTTGTACACAGGTAGGGCTGGTGACATTAATTTCTGTCAATTTATTGCCGATAATATCCAAACCAACAAACACTAAGCCTTTTGCACGTAAGGTGGGGCCTACTTGTTCAGCAATCCATCGGTCTTGCTCGGTAATGGCTTGTCCGACAGCGCTACCGCCGGCCGCTAAATTACCACGACTTTCACCTTGTGCTGGAATACGCGCCAGACAATAAGGTATCGGTTCGCCGTTAATCAGTAATAAACGTTTATCACCGGCTTTGATTTCGGGCAAATATTTTTGTGCCATCACGTAGCGACTACCATGTTGTGTCATGGTTTCTAAAATAACACTTAAATTGGCATCGTGCTGATGTATATAAAAAATAGACGCACCGCCCATGCCATCCAGGGGTTTTAAAATAATTTCGCCATGCTCTGCAAGTAATGCTCTAATTCTAGCAGAATTTCGTGTTACCAAGGTTTCTGGGCAACAGTGCGGAAACCAGGCGGTAAATAGTTTTTCGTTAGCATCGCGTAAAGATTGCGGTTTGTTAACAACGTAAGTGCCAAGGCTCTCGGCAAGTTCTAATAAATAGGTGGCATACAGGAATTCTTGATCAAATGGCGGGTCTTTACGCATTAAAATAACCTGTAAGCTATTCAATGCAATGTCTTGCTCGGCGATAAATTCATACCATTGGCTGGCGTTGCGTTGTACTTTTAGCGTGCGCGATCTTGCATAGGCGATGCCATTACGTAAAAAAAGATCATTTAATTCCATATAATGCAGCTCAAAGCCGCGTGCTTGTGCCTCTAATAGCATGGCAAAGCTGGTGTCTTTGTTAATATTAATCCGCTCAATCGGATCCATGACTATGCCAAGTTTAATCTGCATCAGTGTCTCGCTTGTGTGATTTTGGGGTAACATTGGCGCATATTATAGTTTGTTATTTACCTTGAGGTGTTTTTTTGGTATAAAGGTGGGATAACTTTTGAATTAGACACGCCAAGAGGATAATCATGTCTAGAGTATGTCAAGTAACGGGTAAACGCCCAGTTACCGGTAACAACGTATCACACGCAAACAATAGAACCAAAAGACGTTTTTTGCCTAATCTGCAACACCACAGATTTTGGGTAGAAAGTGAAAACCGCTGGGTTCGTCTTAGAATTTCTGCTAAGGCTATGCGTATTATTGACAAAAAAGGTATAGACGCTGTGTTGGCGGATGTACGTAAAAGCGGCATAAAAGCCTAACTTTAAGGAGATAAACCCATGCGCGATAAAATTAAATTGATCTCTACTGAAGGTACTGGCCATTTTTATACCACTACCAAAAATAAAAAAACCATGCCCGAAAAGATGGAGATCAAAAAATTTGATCCTTTCGTCCGTAGACATGTTATCTACAAAGAAGCAAAAATCAAATAAATACCGCATAAGCCAAGTGCAGTATCACACTGTACTTGGTTTTTGTACAACACAGGTTTACTGTGTTTTTGTTCCCTTGAATTTATTCAATACCTGCGTTAATTTTTCTACTTGTTTAAACAGTATACGATATTGTTTTTCAGCCGCTTCCTTATCCGCTTTCATATGTGCTAAATGTTGATTTAATTCGGCATAATTTTTTTTCAACAGTATGTTTTCGGTGGTTAGCGCATCTATTCGAGCATCCAAGTCGTTGTTTGAATGGCCATAAGCAGATTCTGTATAAACGTACTGCGGCTTCCAGTCAGTATCGTCTTGCTGTTGTTGCGTTGAAAAATCACTCACATAACTAAAGAAAGTGACTGCATTTTCGAGTGTTACCACAATATCCCCGATGCTAACTTTTAAAATTAACGCACGGTATTTATGCTTGATTAAGAAAAAAGCCGCTGCTTCATTAGTGGTCGTGTCATTGCCAACAATAATTATCGAATTTTCTACGCTGAGTTTTTTATAACGCGCTTTTAAAGCAGGAAACGGGATATTAATGCTACCGGTAATATGACGATCGCCATACTCATGCAAGGTTCTTATATCAAGTATGATCGCGCCGGATAGCAATAGTTGTTGCATTTCAAGACAATCAACCCACTGTAACGAGGGTTCTTTAATTAAGCTAATAAATTGCTGTCTGGGTAAGCGCAATAAACTGACTTGAGTGAGCGCGGTAATGGTTTCGGTTCTGGGTGCGTTAAAAATCAAGGCATCTTCACCCAAAGTATTACCTTTACCAATTTGAGCCAACTTAATTTCTGCGGCTTCTGGTGCAGGCTTATGCGTGAGCAAGCATGTGCCATTTTTTATAACATAATAATACGCATCGGTAGTGCCTTGTTTTAGAATGATTTCACCTTTATTGAAATTGACAGATTCTAGTCCCAGCGTTATTTTTTGCAAAATAACCGGACTCATATTTTGAAATATATGAGATTTCAATAAAGGTGTCATCCAGTCATCCGTGTCACTTTGCGACTCTTCAAAAACGACATAACCGGTATCTTCCTGATAAACCAACGTCGGTGGATTATTGATAGTTTCAGCATCTAATCGCAAAAAGCGCACCGTGCCTTTAGCGAGCGCATCAATTTTTCTAGGAATTTGATGCGCTAAAGCAAAACGTGCTGAATCGTTGTCGATATTAAGGGTATCTACCACCAAGCCTTGAGCTTGCAAAATTACTGTGCCTTTAATCAGGTAAATTAATCGCTTATCGGTATCGCCTTTTTTAAATAAAAAATCATTATGGATTTCTTCGATCACCATATTAGCGGCCAAAGCTTTTAAGGGTACGCTCGGCAAGCTTACTAATGGTATAAGATTGCGGACAACTAAACCGTCCGCAGAAGATAAGTCTACAGCCATAAAAAACTCTCAAAATAACAATACAGTGGAATAATAGTTTATTCTTGGTTTTTTGTTTAAAAAACCAGATTCGAGTACGCTTGAAATAAACCATTTGGTGCTTATATTGTCTTAGTAATCGTGATTAATTATTTTTTGGGCAAACTATGAAAAGTCATTTAATAAAAAAACGCTTTTTTTTGATACTTCTGCCGATTAGTCTGTTTTTGGGTACCGGTGTATTTGCGGCAGGGCTACCATCAACAGTAGACGGACAGCCGCTACCCACCTTAGCACCCATGTTAGAGCGTTGTATGCCAGCGGTGGTTAATATTTCGACATCCACCGATGCGGCTAAAGAAAATCCGCTCATGCAAGATCCCTATTTTCGGCAATTTTTTAATGCACCTAATCAGTCGAGACAGCAAAAAAACAGTTTGGGTTCGGGGGTTATTATCGACAGCGCCCAAGGTTTAGTGTTAACCAATAACCACGTTATCCATAAAGCCGACAAAATTATGGTGACACTCACCGACGGTCGTCAGCTAAGCGCACGTTTGGTAGGCACTGATCCTGATGCGGATGTCGCGGTTATTCAAATTCCAGCGGAAAATTTAACCCAATTAGCGATTGCTGATTCCAGCCAATCCAAAGTCGGTGATTTTGTTGTCGCTATTGGCAATCCGTTTGGCTTAGGGCAAACCGTCACTTCGGGTATTGTTAGCGCTTTAGGCCGTTCTGGTTTAGGTATTGAGGGTTATGAGGATTTTATTCAAACCGATGCCTCGATCAATCCAGGTAATTCAGGCGGCGCTCTGGTGAATTTGCGCGGTGAATTTATTGGTATGAATACCGCAATTTTAGCGCCTAGCGGTGGTAATGTGGGTATCGGCTTTGCTATTCCTGCCAATATGGTGATGACGATTAAAGAATCTCTGGTTAAAAATGGCGAAGTGCGCCGTGGGCTATTGGGTGTTCACACACAAGATTTAACACCGGAACTGGTTAAGGCTTTTAATTTGGAAAACAAACAAGGCGCGGCGATTAGCCGTATTGAAAGTAATTCACCAGCCGAAAAAGCCGGTTTGCAACTCGGTGATATTATTGTAACTGCCAATGGTAAAGCCGTTAAAAGCAGCCATGACATTCGCAATATTATCGGTTTACTGCAAGTAGGTGATACGGTAGGTATTGATTTTTATCGTGGTAATGAAAAGAAACAAACGACCGCTACCATTGGTAAACAGGTGCGTCCACAGCTAGCTGGCGGTAAGTTACATCCGGCTTTGCAAGGTACGGTGTTGGGTGTAACCGATAAAGATCAAGTTGAAGGTGTTTTACTTGAAAAAATAGACGCGGCATCTCGGCCTTGGAAAGCCGGTTTACGGCCAGGCGATGTGATTGTGTCAGCCAATCAATACCGTGTGCATAATTTTGATGAATTAAAGCAAGTCGCCGATCCTAATAATGGCTTGTTAATTAATCTTCAGCGTGGCCAAGAAGCGTTTTTTGTTGTTTTACAGTAGAAATACAGCTGAGTAGGTGCAGCACAGCTATATAATGTGTTTTCGCAACTGAGGTAATTATTATGAAAAGCAAAAGCAGAGAGTCGTTAACAGTTGATAAGCTGTGTTGCATATTATTAGCCAGTTATGCAGGCTTTGCCAGTGCCGCGAACACCATAATAACGCCTGTTACGCAACAGAAATCAGCCGCATCGGTAACGTGGTTAGAGCAGGATTTAAAAATTAATGGTATTGGCGTAGGTGTTGAAGTAGCGCAAAAACTATTGTTCGTTTCATTGGGGAAAGGCTTTAATAAACCCGCTAATTATACGCTTACGCTAAGCTATAAACAGGCGGCGGGTTATAAGTTTGCTATCAATGGTAAGCTCCTTAATACGGGGGCTGGTATTGCATTGAAAGCTATTAAGTACGGTGCAAAAATCCCCATACAGCGTTATAAAAATGGTGTTTTACTGGATACCTATAACGTGCTGTTTACTAATCTTCCAGTCATTCAGCTGACGGCGGCAAAGATTATTGATGTGTCTAAGTTGCCAGGAACTTTTCGTTTATTGAGCGGGCAGTTTAAGCAAGATACCGGTATTCGCAACATGGGGATTGAATTTCGAGGCAGTGAAGTTTCGCAAACCTTGCCGAAAAAATCATTGGATGTGGAAATCGCCAAAGCAACCAACTGGACTAAAGGTGATGACGTTACCTTATTGGATTTGAACAAAGACAGTGACTGGATTCTGGATTGTGTTCATGATGCAGACAGCACGTTTCATCGCAATTTAGTCAGTCATGATATTTTTCGTGCTATCCGTCCTGGCGCTTACAAGGATGAACTGGGTGTTGCTCATGGTCAGGCATCTTTGCGTGGCCATTTAACAGAGGTAATTAAGAACGGGATTTATGATGGCGTTTATGTGTTAAATGAAAAGCCAGGGCGTAAAATGTACGATCTGAAAAAAATTAGCGTCCCCGTTGATGGTAGTGGTGTAGCGCAGTGGAAAAAGGTTAATTTCAAAGATCCAGAAAACGGCAGCGTACTGTATAAAGCCAATATTGATGAGGACACACTTTTTTTTGAATCCGGTACGGTTAAAAATAATTTTGTGCAGGTGTATCCTAAACCAAAAGATGTGCAAAGATTTGAGCCATTAGTTGATTTTGTTGATTTCGTGGCCAAGTCTACTGATAAAGCCTTTGTTGCAGGTATTGCTAAGCGTATTGATCTTGACAGCGTGGTTGATTGGTGGGCGCTGGTTTTAGTGTCGCATGCTGAGGATAATGTCAGGCATAATTTTAATATGGCTAAAAGCGGATCGGGTAAATTTTATATGTTGTCCTGGGATCATGATGGTTCTTTTGGCGTTAATTGGTTTGACTTTGAGCCGGATACCAATAATCTTATCAGACGATTAACCCACATTCCCGCTACCGGTTTTAACAAAAAATTAAAAGCGCGGTGGAACAAATTACGCAGCACCGAGTTCCGTCAAGCTAAAATGGTGAGTCGTTTTAGCGTGTATATTGATGAATCAAATCAAGCCGGTGCTAAGGCCAGAAATACCGCGCGTTGGCACTGGCCTGTAAATGAAACCGATGTTGCTATGGGCACAGCAAAATACATTAACAGTTATTTGACTGGTTGGTTGCCGCAAGCGGATAAGATTGTACGGGATTTACCTGAAAAATAAGGTGATGTTTGGCCTTGGATAAATGCCGCATTAATAATGTTGATTATTTTTGGCTACCCGCTTAAGGCGGGACACAATAATAAAAGTCGTTCGTGGTGAGCTTGTCGAACCATGAACCACAAGCCCTTCGACAAGCTCAGGGCGAACGGATGTCCCACCTTAAGCGGGTAGCCTTATTTTTTAAATTGACAGTAACACACCGTGTTAGCGATGGTGTTTTGAAAATTACAAAATTTTATGGAAATACAATGTATCTATTTTTTGATACCGAAACAACCGGCGTGCCACGTAACTACAAAGCACCGGTAACTGATGTAAACAATTGGCCAAGATTGGTGCAAATTGCCTGGGTAGTTGCCGATGAACACGGTAATGAAATGGCCAGCGTTGAATATATTATCAAACCTGACGGTTTTACTATCCCTAAAGAGGCGGAAAAAATTCATGGCATTAGCACCGAGCAGGCGCTTGCAAAGGGTGTTGATCTTATTCTGGTTCTTAGCGAAGCTGCTGCTGCCATTGCTCAGGCATCGCTGGTCATTGCGCATAATATTGCCTTTGATGAAAAAATCTTAGGTGCTGAATTTTTGCGTGCGGGTCAAGACAATGTGCTGAATTCAAAACAACGCTTATGTACCATGCAAGCGTCAACAAACTACTGCAAAATATCGGGGCCTTACGGTTATAAATGGCCGACACTGGAAGAGCTGCACAAAAAGCTTTTTAAAACATCGGTGGTGGGCGCACATCACGCACGGGTTGATGTGCAGGCGTGCGCTCGGTGTTATTTTGAACTCAAGCATCGCCAAGTTATTAATTAAATTACATTTTTTATCGTATGTCGCCACTTAAGCTTGGGCACGGTGTCATGTTACTGGGTAGGTTGGAGTGATGATAGGAACCCCAGCATTAAGATGTACCGTATCGTTGGGGTTCGTTACCTGACCTCAACCTACAAAACTATTTTATTTTTTTGATTAAGGACTTATTGTGCCCATTGGTTTATTGATTATCGGCTTACAAATTTTTTTTGCTGTTCATGCGGTAAAAACCGGTAAAGATTCGATTTGGTTGTGGTTAATTATCCTTGCGCCCGGCATAGGTTGTGCCATTTATTTTTTTACCCAATATGGTCCAGAAGCCGCCAATAGCCGTGCGGCTGGAAAAGTAAAAAAAGGCTTGATGCACACCGTTGACCCGCAGCGCGAATTACGCCGCTGCAAGGACATGCTGGAAATGTCTAACTCTGTCACTAACAAAGTAGCCTTAGCTGATCAATATATCCTAGAAAATATGTACGACGAGGCTATCGATTTACTGAATAATTCTCTGGTAGGGCCGCATAAATCCGATGCTGGCATCATGGAACGCTTGGCGCGAGCGCAGTTTGCCAAAGGCTACGCCGATAAAACCGTCGCTACCTTAGATGCGCTAAAAGCCGCTAACCCTGATTACAAATCTACCGATAGCCACTTGCTGTACGCCCGTGCGCTGGAAGCGCAAAACAAAAACGCTGCCGCCATTGTGGAATATGAGGTGTTACGCATCTCTTACCCCGGCGAAGAAGCGCGCGTACGCTACGGGCAATTACTGCAACGCATCGGTAAAACTACGGAAGCATCCGTTTTGTTCCAAGAATCTTTAGACAGAGCCAAACGCGCTCCAAAGCACTATAAAGCCAAAGAAAAAGAATGGTTGAATATTGCCGAGCATGGTAGTAACCGATAAAAAAGCGCTAGGTGTTGATGAAATGTGAGAATATCCGTACAAACAACTACCTTTTTATAAATCCCTCATGACAGAAAAAGCCTTTATCCCCCTCACTATCGCCGTGCTGGTAGTTTCCGACACCCGTACCGATGCCGATGATGTGTCCGGCAAAACTTTGGTGGAACGTATTACCGAGGCCGGACACCGTGTCAGTGAAAAAAAAATCGTCCCTGATAATATGTATCGCATTCGCGCCACGGTTTCCAACTGGATTGCTGATGAGACTATCAATGTCATTATCAGCACCGGCGGCACGGGGGTCACCGGGCGAGATGGCACACCCGAAGCCATTACCCCGTTGCTGGATAAAATCTTGGATGGCTTTGGTGAAACCTTTAGAATGCTGTCATACCAAGACATTAAAACCTCTACCATCCAATCTCGCGCCATTGCTGGGGTAGCCAACGCCACGTATGTGTTTTGCCTGCCAGGTTCTTCCAGCGCCTGTCGCACGGCCTGGGATCAGCTTATTAAAGACCAATTGGATTACCGAACCCGTCCCTGTAATTTAGTGCAGTTAATGCCACGGCTCCTGGAGAAATGACATGAAATCTACTTTGTTAGGTTTAGGTGCGTTATGCGCATTTTTTGCGGTGGCTATGGGTGCGTTTGGCGCACATGCGCTTAAAGGCGTGTTAAGCCCAGAAATGCTGGCGGTTTACCACACGGCAGTCGATTACCAAATGTGGCATGCACTAGGGCTGATTGCCATTGCCCAATTACGTGTTCACGCACCGGATTCCGCGTTATTAATCTGGGCGGGTGTGTTAATGTTTTTAGGCATCGTGTTATTTTCCGGCAGTTTATACGGATTGTCTTTGCGTGAGCTAAAATGGCTGGGTATGATTACCCCCATAGGCGGCGTGTGCTTCTTAATCGCCTGGCTACTGATTGCTCTCTTTACTATAAAAAAACCCTCTACAGGCAGGTATAACACTAATGCGCGACGCTGATCCCAAAACCATCTACCTTAAAGACTATAGCGTACCGGAGTATTTAATTGATAACGTAGCACTGGGTTTTAACCTGGATGAGGAAAATACCACGGTTACGGCACGGATGACGTTAATCCGTAACCCTGCCAGTCTGGCTGTTGGCACGGCGTTGGTGTTATTGGGCGAAAATCTGCGCTTACACCGCGTGGTACTCAACGACGCTAACGAACTTGGCGAGCAGGATTACCAGCAAACTGACGACGCGTTGATTATCCACAACGTACCGCAGCAGCACAGTTTTGTACTGACGATTGAAAACAGCATTAACCCCAAAGCCAACACCGCGCTGGAAGGTCTGTACCTGTCTAATGGCATGTTATGTACTCAATGCGAAGCCGAAGGCTTTCGGAAAATCACCTACTTTTTAGACCGCCCCGATGTGATGACGCGTTTTACCACTACGCTGGAAGGTGATAAAGACCGCTATCCGGTGCTGCTGTCCAATGGCAATAAAATCGCCTACGGTGAGCTGCCCGATAACCGCCATTGGGTAACCTGGGAAGATCCGTTCCGCAAACCGTGCTACTTGTTTGCCTTAGTAGCAGGGCAATTGGCGTGTTTAGAAGACCGCTTTACCACCTGCTCTGGGCGCTCTGTCAGTTTGCACATTTTTGCTGAACCGTATGATTTGGACAAATGCGGCCACGCCATGCAGTCGCTGAAAAACGCCATGTTGTGGGATGAACAAGTTTATGGCCGCGAATACGACCTGGATTTGTATATGATCGTGGCGGTCAGCCACTTTAATATGGGGGCAATGGAAAACAAGGGACTGAATGTATTTAATACCAAGTTTGTGTTGGCACGCCCTGATACCGCTACCGATTTTGATTATGAACACATTGAAGGCGTGATTGGTCACGAATATTTCCATAACTGGACCGGCAACCGCGTCACCTGCCGTGACTGGTTTCAGCTGAGTTTAAAAGAAGGTTTTACGGTATTCCGCGATCAGGAGTTTACCGGTGATAAAACCTCCAAAGCCGTTAAGCGTATCGAAGATGTCAATATGTTGCGTACGCGCCAGTTTTCCGAAGATGCAGGGCCTATGGCGCACCCCATCCGCCCCGATGCCTATATTGAAATCAATAACTTTTATACCTTAACCGTGTATGAAAAAGGCGCGGAAGTGGTACGTATGCTGCACACGCTACTCGGTGCAGACGGTTTTCGCAAAGGCAGCGACTTGTATTTTGAGCGCCACGATGGCCAAGCGGTTACTTGCGATGATTTTGTTAATGCAATGGAGGCGGCAAACAGCGTTGACCTTAGCCAGTTCCGTCGCTGGTATGAACAAGCCGGTACGCCAGTAGTAACCGTACAGCAAACTTACGATGCCAACGCACACACATTAACATTAACTTTGTCACAAAACTGTCCGCCCACACCGGGGCAACACCATAAAGCGCCGTTATTGATTCCGGTAGCGATGGGATTAATGAACGCCGATGGCTCTGTTGCGCCGTGTCAATTGCAAGGCCAACAGGCTGACCAGGCGTGTATTTTGCAACTGACACAGGCACAGCAAACATTCACTTTTGTCGGATTAACCCAGCAACCGGTACTGTCGGTATTGCGCGGTTTTTCTGCGCCGGTTAAAGTGCTGATGGAACGTAGTTTAGATGAACTGGCGTTTTTACTCAGCCATGACAGCGATACCTTTAACCGTTGGGAAGCAGGACAGCAACTGGCCAGTCGGATTATTTTCGGTTTGGTGGGCGATGTGCAAAACGGCCTTGCACTACAATTAAATCCGATTATGCTTGATGCTTTTGAAAAAGTCTTGCAATATCCGTGGCCGGATTTATCGTATTTTTCGTTGTTATTAAGTTTGCCATCGGAAAATTATCTGGCCGAACAAATGACAATTGTTGATGTAGAAGCCATACACACCGCCAGAGAGTTTGTGGTGCGCAGCTTGGCAGAACATTTTCAAGCGGTATTACGTGGCTTGTATCAACGTTATCACCTTGACGAATCGGGTCAGTTTGATAGCGGTGCCATTGGCCGCAGACGTATTAAAAACATTTGTTTGGGCTATTTAAGCCGTTTAAACGCCGTGGACATTCAACAATGGGCGTTACAGCAATTTAACAGCGCCAAAAACATGACCGATCAAATCGCCGCTTTGTCGGACATTGTTAATAACCCGCATGCCGATAAGCAAATCTGTTTAGCGCGTTTTTATCAGCAATGGCAGGCCGAAGCGTTGGTGATTGATAAATGGTTTACCTTGCAAGCCACCAGCAAAATGCCCGATGCCTTCCAGACTGTTTTGGCATTAATGAATCACCCTGCGTTTGATTTATCCAATCCTAACCGGGTGCGTTCGTTGATTGGCGCGTTTAGCCAGGCCAATGCTGTGCATTTTCATGCTGCTAATGGCCAGGGTTACGCATTTTTAGGCGATCAAATTATTGCGCTTAATACCCTTAACCCACAGGTTGCATCACGCATGGTGGGGGCTTTAACATCTTGGGCTAAGTATGATGTTAACAGACAAGCTCTAATGAAAGCGCAGTTGGAAAGAATTATCAACACCGCTAATATTTCTAAGGATGTGTATGAAGTAGCCAGCAAGAGTTTGAGTCCGCTATCTGCCTAATTATACTGGTAGACACGGGCTGGTTGAGCGGCAGTTTTGCCGCTCTTACCTAAACCTGTCTACGTCAGCCTTCAAAATCTTTCACAAATGAACGAATATGTACATCTTGCTGCGGGTACGGAATACTGATGTTATTTTCCCGCAGGGCTTTTTCCAGGCGCATGTGTAAGTCATGCGTGGCTGCCAAACGACTGGCTAATTCCCCTACATAAATACGAATGGAAAAATTTAACGAACTTTCACCAAAGCCGGTAAAAATAACGCTGGGGCTAGGTTCTTTGAGTATTAATGCGGTTTCTTGAGTCGTTTTTAATAATACACTGTGCGCCAATTCCACATCAGAGCCATAAGCAATGCTGATAGGAATGACTATGCGCGTGGTGGCATCGGTTAACGTCCAATTGGTTAGCTGGCTGGTTATAAAAGTCTTATTGGGCACAATCAATTCTTTTTGATCAAAATCAATCAACGTAGTCGCACGCATTTGTATGCGACTGACTTTGCCGCTGACTGCGCCGATGGTAACGGTGTCACCCACCCGAATGGGACGTTCAAACAATAAAATAATCCCTGATACCAAATTGGCAAAAATTTCCTGTAAACCAAAACCTAAGCCGACACTCAAGGCTGCCACCAGCCATTGTACCTGCGACCAACTGCCGCCTAATTCATTGGCGACAGAAATAAAACCAATGGAAATTAGTACATATTTGGCTAATTGATTGATGGCATAACGGCCACCGGCTTCTACTGATAAACGCCTAAACACCAAAATTTCCATAACACCGGAAAAATTCCGTACCGACACCACAGTAATAAAAAAATACAAACCCGCTATTAACAGGTTGGTTAGGGTAATCGCTTGATAGCTTTCTTGGTTGTCTTTTTTAATCACATGCTGCCATAGCTCGATATTATCGAGAAATGAAAATGCCGGTAAAATATTTTTCCAAATCAGCCAACCACCTGCCAATAAGCTGAAGCTGATGATAACGTGAACAATTTTTATGGTTTGAGCATTAATTTTAGGAATATCCAGTTGTTGTTCATCAATAGGTAAAACAGGGTCATCACCGGCGGTGCCAGCGTGTGGCGCTCTGTCTTGCAGGGCGGCGATTTTACGGCGTTGGCGGGCATTTTTTAATGCCAGTTGTCGATTAATCAATGTTAACCAACGAATTACCAATTCGTGAGACAACACTAAAAAGAAAATTAACCGGAGACTAATAATGAGTTTTTGTTGTAATTCCAACGCGCTCAAATAATAACCTGTCACTGCAAAACCGATGATAATCAGCGGTATTAAAAACGCTGCGCCATACCAGACATAGCGCAAGCGTGCTATCCAGCCTTCTTTTTCGTTTTCTATATAGTAGAGTAATAAACCTTTAGTGGGATGCAGTAAGCGCGTTAAAAAAATCATCATTGCCGATACAACAACCAGCAACGCCAAGCGGCCTAAACTGTCACTGTAGGTGGCTACTTTGGCAATGCCGGTGGCATTAATAATAAACACGCCGGGCACCATCACCCATTGCAGCCAAGCTAACTGTTTGCGTAATAAGCTTGCTGTATGTACATGCCATTGAAAATGTTTACGCGCAATGCCGTAAGGCGAAAAAATAAGATAAAAGAATTTAATAAAAAACAACGGTAATGCAACCGCTTTTAAACCTTCGCCGATGGCGCGATTAAATTCCACAATCGGTAAGGTACTGCTAATAATAGATCCTAAATAGTGTGCAAAAACAGGCCACGGTAAGGCGACTACCAGTGTGTAAGCCAGCGCTTTTGTGGTGTTATTAAAGTTGTCGGTATAAATGCGCTCTTCTTTATTGGTGATTATTATCAGTTGGTGTTTTGCCCATTTACGAGACTTGTGCAGCATGACGACACTGAGTGCGATAATAAAACACAAAAACAGATGATTCAGTGCATGGTTTGCCGTGTGTGTAATTAATGTTGTCCACTGTCGGGGCGATAAAAACCACTGACCCGTTTCATAAAGACCGACAATAAAACGCAGATTCATGGTTTCAGAGCTGGGTACCCACAGCAAGCGTTTATCTAAATACCGCGCAAATTGATCCGCTTGAATGACCATTTGCCGATGAGAAAAATCAAAATCACCCAAGGTGCGTAAATAAGTTGAATAAGCGGTGGCTAATTTATTTAATAAATCTTTTTGGTTATTTAACAGCTCGCGCAGTTCAGCTTGAATCATCATGCGCTGGTTTTTTGATAAGCTTTGACTGACGCTTTGCACCATGACGCTTTTCAGTTCAGCATCCACATCGGCCAGTTGTTTAAGCCGATCTTCAATTTTAAATTGTTCCAGGCTGGTTAATGCGGTTTCGTTTTGGATGGCATCGGATTGCAGTGAAAACTCATCTTGCGACGTGAGGTTGCGGCGTTGTTCACGTAAAATTTTACCCAGTGTTGGGCTTAAACCCGCCAAGCTGATTTTTTTTTCTGCACTTTTAAAATCACTGGCAATTTCTTGGGTTTTAGCATCAATTCTATTTTTTTGCTCGGTATATTGTTCGATTTTTACACTGATCGCTTGCAAATCTCGACTGTGCTGAATATTTTGCCGGGTGCTGGCCTGAATCAAACTGTGTTTGCCTTCGGTGGCTTTTTCCGCTTGCGTTAAGGCATTTTGCACATTTTTGGCGGCTTGTTGTCGGCGCTCAGTTAAGTGCATGTCCAAGGTCTCAACGACAGGACTTAAGATTTTTTTCTGGCTGTTAAGCACTTGCAATTTAACCCGCAGTAATTCAATTCTGGCCGGATTACTGAGCGCTTCCGCCTCCAGCATTTTTAAATCCGCCTGCTTGGCAGCGCTCAACGTGTTTAAATACGTTTGCTCCGCTTCTGTTTCTTGTTTGGATTCTTGATTATGGCGCGGTGCCAGCAATTTTTTAGCCGTATCGTCAAAATCTTGTTGCGCTAGCGTGGTTTCTTCACGAATCTGTTGTGGTCGTGCTTGCTGTAACGTGATTTCATTGTCGAGTTGTTTAATTTGTTCATCAAGACTGCTGATTTTACTTTTTTCAATGAGCAGTCTTTGCTCCAATTCATCCAAGGGTATTTTGTCAAAATCATCATGGGTAATTTTTCCTGATTTTGCTTGTAATTGCTCTAGGTCTTTTTGGCTTTTTTTGATGGTTTCCGGTGCGTTTTTTTGCGTATCTTGGTAATGTGCGGTGCGGGTTTTGTAATCTTCTAACGCATCTATATTATCTTCGGCGATATGGTAAAAATTAATGATTTTAGTTTTTATCGCTTCATCAAATCCTTGCCGTTTATTGATAGCATCAATCTTAGCGGTTAAGCTTTCTTTACTGATGGCAGCGTAATTATCGGTGCTTTTGTCGGTGTCATTATCTGCCCAAACAGACGGGGTAAGCATCGTTAATAACAGTAGCAATAGGCTGTGCGTAAAAAGACGGATAGAGGGTAAATCAATAAATTTCATGCGGTTGTATTTGGTAAAAGAAAAGGAATTGGCTGGGTTAAGTGTTTGTTGAGTATTCATGATAAAAACGCACCATAAGCAGGCGTTTTGCCGATATTCCGCACCCCTAAATAAAAATTCAGCATTTAAATAACATATTGATATTTAATGAATTTTAGTATTTTTTTGGATTTTAGACTTTCGAATTAAAACAAGAAAAATTCATCTCTCGTTTGTTTTTTGTTAAATATAAGCTGATATAAATGACTTTGAAAATACGCCAAAAATTCGACAAATTTATAACATACTGAAATTATTAAATTAAATTTAATCATAAAATTATGAATAGGGGTGCGGAATGTCGGGTTTTGTATTTACCAGAGGCTTATTGAGTCGTCGTAACGGGGATGATTTTTGTGTGCTATTTTTGTGATTTAAGTGGATAAAATGCGATTCAATCCGGTGCGTGTGTTATTGAAAGAGCTGTTGTTATTTAGTCTACCACTGAATTCTTAAATTAAATTAAACGTAAAGCTACAACACGGATTATTGTATAGTGGCCGTTTTTTATAAGGGCTGCGTGTGGCAGAAATAGACGTTATCATTATTGGCGCGGGTGCGTCGGGTTTAATGTGTGCAATTGAAGCCGGCAAACGCGGTCGTAAGGTTTTGGTGTTAGATCACGCCAATAAAGCTGGTAAAAAAATTCTGATGTCGGGAGGAGGGCGCTGCAATTTTACTAACTACAGCATTGAGCCGGATAATTTTATTTCCAACAACCCGCATTTTTGCAAATCGGCTTTAACCCGTTACACGCAATGGGATTTTATAGCGTTAATTGAACGCTATCACATTGCGTTTCATGAACGCGAGCATGGTCAGTTATTTTGCAACGACAGTGCCAAAGACATTCTCACCATGCTGTTAGCCGAATGCCATAACGCAGGTGTGGAGATTCGTTTAAATACTGATATTTCCAATATCCAGCGTGGTGGCGATTCATTTACTTTAACCAGCAATCAAGGTCATTTTGTTTGTGCATCTTTAGTGATTGCCACTGGCGGCTTGTCGATACCTAAAATGGGTGCTACGCCGTTCGGTTATAAAATTGCTGAGCAATTTGGCATTAACGTTCTGCCAACACGCGCGGGGTTAGTGCCGTTTACTTTGCAACCGGATGATAAGGACACTTTTTCGCCGTTATCGGGTATTGCCATAGCGTGCGTGGTGAGTAACACACGGCAAAGTTTTCGTGAAAATATTTTGTTTACCCACCGTGGATTAAGTGGCCCTGCTATTTTGCAACTGTCATCTTACTGGCACGCGGGTGAAGCGATTACGGTTGATTTATTGCCCGATGAAAATGTGGCGCAAACGTTAAAAACCAAGCGTCAACAAAAGGCCAAACACACGCTAAAAACCATTTTAGAAACTTATTTACCCAAACGGCTGCTTGCTTGTTTGTTCACAGAAGAATTGCTCGCCTTGTCTTTACAGGATTGTTCCGATAAACACCTTGCTTTAGTCGCCACGCGATTGCATCAATGGACGATTAAGCCCAATGGTACGGAGGGTTATCGTACCGCTGAGGTAACGCTGGGCGGTGTGGATTGTGATGAAATTTCGTCTAAAACGATGGCCAGTAAAACGATGCCGAATCTTTATTTTGTCGGCGAAGTGTTGGATGTTACTGGCTGGTTAGGGGGCTATAATTTTCAGTGGGCGTGGTCATCGGCGTGGTGTGCGGGGCAGTATGTTTAGTGACGATGTCACATTAACGTTGTGTTAAGGTGTTGGCCTTGATAAGAAATGAATTAATTGAAATGTGGGATAGTCAGAAATTTCACCCTCTGCCACTTTTGGAGTAAAGCAAATGAAACTTAAACAATTTCAACACCTCGATGCGTATTTTTTTTTACTAACCTTTGAAAATGACGATATCAAAGAAGCCGATTTAGCAGCTTTAATTGGCCATTATGTCGCGTTAAATGAGCTAAGCACGGCGCGAATAGATTCAGAATGGGGTTGTCTGGAGTTTAATGATGGCAACGTTGATATAGCCCCCAAAACCTTATATCAGTTTGCAATGGGGTAACTATTTAAAAAACGTTGCATAATGCCAAAATGCAATATTTCACGGACTTACAGCGTTTTCAACTTAGGACAGTTACAGCTACCGTTCGTGCTGAGCTTGTCGAAGCACGAACGGCACACTTCGACAAGCTCAGTGCGAACGGTTACGCTGTAACTATTGAACTGTGAAAACGCTGTAAATCACGGGTAGAGATGGTTTACCAACTTAATGCGGGACAAGTATTAAGCTGGTAGCCTAAATTGGTAGCTAAGATAATTAAGGTAAATAAGCATCACGACCAAAATCACGATTCACTTGAGCAACACGATCAAGTAACAATTTTAGATTTCTTTTGAGTAATGCAACATACTCCGCATCGCGGCCATCATACAATCCCAGATCAACGACAAATTTTTTGGCATCGGTATAACCCAGAAATCCTCGTGAGGGTTGCGCTAAAAAACGATATAGCGTTCGTAGCTGGGCGATGGTATTGCGATCATAGCGGCTAAACCACTGTATGTTACGTATTACTTCGTCGGCATTTTGCTTTAAATGCGCGCCACCATTATCTGTAGAATAGAAATGAGCCGTGCCTAAATCGTCTTTTGCCAACACGACATTTTCACCGCTGTAGCGATCCCATTGCTGGAAAACAACGTCTAATGTCATGATAATAGAGTATTCGCGTGCCAATTGCAGAACATCGCCTTCATAACCTTCTAGCAGTTGTAGTTTTTGGCCGGACACCGGCTGAACATTTTCTGCTTGCAAAGCCATAATAATGGGATTGTTGATTTGCGGAATACTATTGTCAGGGTTGGATATATCAATGATTTCATCATAAGCTATGTTGGAATCTAGTTTCTTAGCTTTGATTGCCCCTTTCAGCGGTTCATCCACCGATAAATCTTGTAAAATTCGGTCTTTGTTTCTAAGACGATTTTCGCCGGTAATGTCAGTGGTTTCTATCAAAAACTGAAACGCTTGTTTTGCGCGTGGCCCTAAAGAATAACGTACAGCAGGGCGAAAAATATGATCGTAACCCAAAATAGCCGCTAAATTAAAATAAGCAATCTCACTGTAAGGATTGCCTGATTCATTATTTGACATATATGAGCCATAGGCTTTAAATCCATCTGCTTTGCTTGGATCGACTTTTTTAGCCTTCATATAAATAGACGTGCTTCCTGAAAGTTCATCCAGGATAAAATCAGGGCTATCAAGATCGACACCACGCCAATTAGTCATCCACTTGGTTGTTTCTTTGGCTAATGGCTTTTGTAAAGCTTGTAATTTTTCAAGAATGGGAAAATTGGTCACTGTATCAGCTTGAGCTTTATTAATAACAGCTGTACCTAAAGTGACAGTGCCGGCAATAGTTAAGATAATGGTAAATTTTGTAAAAACGTTGTACGTACTAAAAGCATCCCGTTTATCTATAAACATTTTCCTACCTCGTTGATTAGTTGTATTTTTTGTTTTTTGGTAATAGAGATAATGTATTCAACAACGACTAAGGAACGTGCATGAAATAACTTGAGCAAGGTCATGCTTCGACAGGTTCAGCACGAACGGGAGTGAAGTTTAAGCTGTTCAACTTATTTCATGTACGTTCCTAAGCACTTAATAATTGATTAATTGACAAATAATCAAAGTCAACCTAATGACCCAGCAGGATAATCGGGAAATTTAACAATTATTACAGCCAGTTGACAATATAAGGGCTGGCTTATATTCGCTGCACAACAGCCACCAAGCTACCAAAGTAGTGTAAAAAAAACCAATAATGCGCACAATAGGTATAAATACCTATTACTCGGTTAATTTTGATAGATCGGGCATGCCTGTTCCTTCTTCGATGTTTATTTTCTTGCCAGTGTTTGTGGCAGGGGTGATACAGTGAGAACTATTTTAACCACCACCTCCGCCGCACCCACCCCCGCATCCGCTACCACATCCGCCGCCATCACCACTTTCTCCTCCATTACCACCTCCATCACCACCTCCGCATCCGCCACACCCAATATGGCTGACACAAAACTCACCGTTACTGGCGGTTAAAGCATGGCAGTTAAGGCTATAAATAAAGCCGCCAACAATAGCGAGCTGTGCGTCTATAGCGAAAATTCTTGGTAAACGTTTCGGTTTTTGGGGCTCGATAGCTTCTTTGCTACATGCCAATCGCCAAGCTCGTTTGATACCTGCTTGTGCTGATGTTGGCGATTGCATGGCTTCAGCCGGTGTATGGTGTAAAAATCGCCCTAATGCGTTTTCGCAAAATAATTCATAGCTCTGTGTAAATAAAATAAATTCATGCCAGGCATCATCAACCACTTGCGATGGCATGGCGACCATTGTGCTGCCTGATTGTTGGCAGAGATAAAAGAAATCCCTTAGTCCATCAAGCACATATTCGAGTTGCTTATCAGTGAGTAGCGGATGCTTGTTTTTGAGTTTTTCTTTAATGGCCGGATGGAACTGATAATTGTTAAGGTAGGCGAGTTGGGCTTTCTGTTGGCGAGACGAATGGATAGCTAAATAAACAATTGATAAGCATATTACGGCGAATATGATAAAGATGGCCATTGTGATAATCCTCTCAAAACATAAACAATGAAAATACAAATCGACTGGTTTGGCATTTCAGCGCTTGATTTTATGTTTACCAATCCAGTTTCTCGTTGCTAATTATCGACAGAAAAAACTATCTCGCTATAGCCTTGTGGCCAACTACCGGATTTTCGCCGTCAATTACCGGATTATCGTGCTGAAACACCAAGATAAATCTCCGCCACTTTGCTAAGATAATCTCCGGTGCTAACCACAGGGCAAAACAATGGATTTATGGAATGAGGTAATCTTTCTGCATTGGTTAAACAATGCCTTAGAATTATTACAACGGGTATGTGTAGTGATGATGGCGGCTTGTGTATCCATGCGCGTTAGTTTTTTAAGAAGAGCGTTACGCAACATAAATACCTGTTGGCAGTACCAGTTATGTACGGCAGTGTTTTTTGGAATATTGGCTATTTTCGGCAATCACAATGGTTTGATAGTCGATGTACGCCAAGATGGCGCTATTATTGATTGGACATCCAGCTTCGCACCGTTAGAACAATGGTATGCCATTATCGGTTTTCGTGACCTTTTGGTCTTGGCGGCAGGTTTGTTTGGTGGGCCGTGGGTTGGCTTAGGCGCGGGATTGTTAGCTGGCGGGGAGCGCTATCATCTGGGAGGTTTTGCCGGTACGGTTAGTGCAATAGCAACGGTGTTACAGGGCTTGGGCGCGGGTTTGTCTCGGCAGTTTTGGCCAAAATGGACGACGACGATTAAAGGCATACTCGTTGTATCTATACTGGGTACGTGTTTGCAAAAATTAATGCTATTCAGCTTTATTCAGCCACACACAGATGCCGTGGCATTAGTAAGAGAAACTTTGATTCCAGTGTTAGTTGCCAACAGCTTAGGCTGTTTGCTGTTTTTTATGGTGATAAAAGAGTTAAGTAGCGACCGTTTAAAACTAGAAGCGCAGCAAGCTGAGTTACGTGCTTTACACGCGCAAATCGAGCCGCATTTTCTTAATAATACGCTCAATGCTATCCAGTCACTTATTGGTATCGACCCGAAAAAAGCGGTTGAATACGTAGCAAAATTGGCGCGTTTTATGGATAACACCCGACAAAATGCCAGTGCTAATGCTATTCCATTAGCAGAAGAGTTAGAGCAATTGAAATCTTATCTGGATTTTCAAAGCTTACGTTTTCCTGATAAATTTTGTTTTTATCAAGCAGTGCCTGACAGCTTGATGGCATATTATATTGCGCCACGCAGCTTGCAAACCTTGGTCGAAAATGCTTTAACACACGCCAGGCGCGGTAAAAAAGGCCTATTAAATATTTCCGTAACCGGTGTGGATAAGGGGACGTTCATGCAATTATCTATACTTGATAATGGCTACGGTATTCTCCCAGAACGCTTAGAGCAACTCGGTAGGCAACCGGTAAAATCTGAATGCGGCGGAGGCAGCGCTTTGTATCAGATTAATGAAAGTCTCAGTCTGACTTTTGAAGGACGCGCAACATTAATTATTAAAAGTCAGTTGGGTAGGGGCACTGAAGTGATTTTAAAATTGCCTAAACTCAGTAAGCCGTGGTGAGCGCATGGCGTGGCATCTGACGGCAGTAAAACAATGAGTTTTTTGAATGAGGATGTGTTGTTTCATGGTCTGAGTATGACTATTGACTTGATACCACGGGTTTGTGTCGCCGTGATAGCCGCTTATGTGTCTATGCGAGTAAAGGTACTAAGGCAAGCGCTAAACAATAAACAATTGCACTGGCGACACCAAATAGTTGCTGCGGTTTTTTTTGGTTTACTGGCCATTATTGGTACTCACAGCGGTATAAAAGTTGATATTCATCAAGCTGAGGCACTTGTGGATCGCAGTTTAGGCGTGTTTTTTGTCTTACAACCTTCGCAAGCTATTATTGGCTTTCGTGATCTTATGGTGTTTACGGCGGGTTTGTTTGGTGGCGTTTGGATAGGCTTGGGTGCAGGATTATTGGCGGGTTTGGAGCGTTATTCTATTGTTGGTGATTTTCGAATTGCCGGTCTTGGCACAATTATTCTGGGTTTGGGCGCTGGTTTGTCACGACAGTTTTGGCCACGCTGGACTACTAGCGTTACGGGTATTTTAAGTGTCAGTTTAGTGGGCACGCTATTGTTAGCCTCTATGTTATTCGTTTTTATACACCCGCATGATTATGCTATTGCCATCGTCCGAGAAATGATTATTTCGGAATCACTGGTAAACAGCTTGGGCTGCTTGCTATTTATGGTGGTCATGAAAGATTTAGAAAGTGATCAATTAAAAATTGAAGCACAACAAGCTGAGCTAAGGGCGTTACAGGCACAAATCGAGCCGCATTTCCTCAATAACACGTTTAATGCTATTCAGGCATTAATTAGTATTGATCCTCATATAGCCTCCGAGTACGTGGTTAAGCTGGCGCGATTTATGGATCAAACCCGACAAAATGCCGGTGTTAATGCCATCACTTTGGCGCAAGAATTAGCACAGCTGCGATTTTATCTGGATTTCCAAAGGGCGTATTGGATATTACTTTGACGGGTGCGGATAATGGCGCGACGTTGCAATTATCGGTACACGATAATGGCGGCGGTATCTCGCCAGAGCGCTTGGAGCAACTGGGTAAACACGTCGTAAAATCTGATCGAGGCGGTGGCAGTGCGCTGTATCAGATGCGTGAAAGCCTCAATTTGGCGTTTGATGGGCGTGCAACTCTGGACATTCGCAGCCAGTTAAGCATAGAAACGGAAGTGATTTTAACTTTACCTAAACGGAGTAAAGCATGGTAAATACATGGCGAGTAGTTTTGGTGGATGACGAGCCGTTAGCACGGCTGGGCTTACGGCATTGTCTTACGTCAAGACATCTTGATTTTGAGATTGTCGGCGAAGCAGAAGGTATGCAGCAGGCCAGGCAGCTTATTCAACAAGACGACAGAATAGACGGGGTGTTTCTTGATATTAATATTGAAACCGAAAGTGAACGTGCCGGTTTGGATTTTAGTTTTGCGTTAAATAATCTTCCCAATCCACCGTGGGTGGTGTTTGTAACCGGCTATGAAAAGCACGCAGTAGAAGCCATCAATAACATTAAACCGGTGGGCTATCTGCTTAAACCGTTGGAATAAGCCAAGGTAGATACACTGCTGGCTTGGATACGCAAAAATCGTCCCGTAAAAAACCCGATAAAAAGTTCTGTTGCTATGCGAATAGAAGTCCGGCATAAAGTGAGGAGAAAAGCTGACGATGGCAGTATTGAATCATTAAATTTAATTAAATTTTTAGCCGCAGAAGAGATCCTGTTTGTTTGTTCCAATGCCGGTGCAGGCGCTATAGAAGTGCATCTGCTTAATGGTGAGGTACTGAAAGATGTTAATATTACACTGAAAAGCTGGTTAAATTATACTTTGCCGCGTTTTATGCAAATCAGCAAGAGTGCCATCGTCAATTTAAAATATGTTTCCGGTTATCGGCTTGATGTCGAAAGAGAAAGCAGTTATTTGCTTCAGTTTAAAAAAAATAGGACGGAATTGACTATTGGAGGCAGTTTTTTTGGGGAATTTAAAGAAGCCATAAAAAAGTGCAATTAACCGCCAGGTTTCCACACCGCATGTTTGTTCATCACCGAAGCAAACAACGTCGATAGTGAAATCTCCTGTAGCCAGCGCTTGAGCTGTCGGTAGTGTGATGTTGTAAACCATACATTATCCACCGCTGCAAACTGCCGGATAAATGGAAAAATAGCCGCATCCAATAAAGAAAAATGTTGACCTGCCAAATAGGGATTGTTGCTCAGCCTAGCGTCCAATTCAGCCAGAAAAACTTCTGCATGCTGGCGATAATAGCCTTCTGAAAACTCAGGATAACGGTTGGCGTATTTGTAGCGATCCAGATAATACTTAAATTCGCCATCGTTCCAGTGCAGTAAAGTGTTTGATTGCGCATCAACAAACAGCCAGTTATCAGGATCATGTTGCGCTAAAGCCCAGCGCATAATATCCAGACTTTCTGCCACTACCGTAGCATCTGACAACAGTAATACCGGCACGGTAGCTTTGGGAGAAATGAACAACAGGTGTTCAGGCTTGTGTTTTAAATCAATTTCTCTTATTTCAACCTTAACGCCTGCATAAGCAATCGCTAAGCGGGCTCTAATGGCATACGGGCAGCGCCGGAAGCTGTATAAAATAGGAGATGAGTGCGTCATAAAATAAGGATATAAGACGGTTTTAAAAAAATACAAACTAATCCACGCGGGTCTGGATTTAAAAACATGACAGATTGGCGATTTCGCAATTTCCGTAGCCATATTTTTTCTGTTAAACTCAAACTTTTTTACAGCCGATTTGTGTGTATGACCCTTAAAAAAACGCCATTGAATAAAGACAAGTTAGATCAGATTGTCACCGATGCCAGACGCAATCAAGAATTGCGCGAGCAGTCTTACCGTGGGCAAGCGCTTAAGCTATACCCGTGGGTGTGTGGGCGCTGTGCGCGTGAGTTCGATCATAAAACCTTGACTGAACTGACCGTGCATCACAAAGACCATAATCATGATAATAATGCCCTCGATGGCAGTAATTGGGAGTTATTGTGTTTGTATTGCCATGATAACGAGCATTCAAAATATGAAGAGATGCGTTTTGATGTTGGCAAAAAAAAATCCGCATCAGCCACAAATAATACTTCGCACAGCCCGTTTGCCAATTTGAAATCGCTGTTGGATAACAAAAAATAAATACGTGTTGATGTTAACGGTGTTTGTGTAAGTTATCAATGCCGCAGTTAGCCAGTGTGTCGGCTCTTTCGTTGCCTTGGTTGCCTGAATGTCCTTTAACCCATTGCCATTGAATGGTGTGGCGTTGGCAGGCGCTATCTAATCTGCGCCACAAGTCTTCATTTTTAACAGGTGCTTTAGAGGCGGTTTTCCAGCCGCGTTTTTTCCAATTAGGCAGCCATTCGGTCAGACCTTGCAAAACGTATTTGGAATCGATGTTCAGTGTTACCAAGCAGGGTTTTGTCAATACTTCCAGTGCCTGAATTGCGGCCATTAATTCCATGCGATTATTGGTGGTATTAAGGTCGCCACCATATATTTCTTTAACATGGGTTTTGTAGCTTAAAATAGCCCCCCAACCGCCCATGCCAGGGTTGCCGCGACATGCGCCGTCGGTATAAATAGTGACGCGATCAGTCATGTTTTCCATCGTGTCGACATAATACAGTGCTGCCCATTACTAAGCGGAAATTGCGATTTTTTACTGGGGTCATAGGAATAATACCGTATCTGCGTTTAACGGCTTTAACGGCATAGGCAGTTGCTAAAAAAGACAAGGAAGCATTGATATTTTGGCTGTAGGTTGATTTGACTGAGTTTAAATTAAATTGTGCCAGCGAGATAACGTCAAAATCCAATAATTTTAGCCAATCTAAAATACGTGCGCGACTAATAAAATGTCCGCGCCATGAATCAGCCATTTTCCTATCCCAAATATATTGGTAGCGAACCCATATACTTAACGGATTAAAGTTTAATATAACCACAATACCTTCGGGTTTTAAAATGCGTTCTATTTCGCGCATGGTTTGAAATCGAGACATATCAAATTCTAATAAATGCGGCACAATAATCATATCGACACTGTCGCTTTGTAAAGGCAGATGGTGTGCTTTAGCACGAATTTTGCGAACGCCTTCATAGCCAAGTCCCCGCGTATCGACAACAGTATAGTTAGTGTATAAACTACAATCAATAAATTCGTTTTCCCAGCCCAGTCCACCTATCTGTAAAATAATTTGTTTGCAGCTCACCGTAATTGAGCGTTGCAAGTAGTCAATTTCGAGTTGCTTTTGTAGCTTGCCTCTGGGTGTCTGATACCAAGCAAATAGAAAATTGCGTTTCATTAATTATTCTCAGCAATACATAGGTTAATGATTTTTGATAAAACAAGGACTATACTATTAAGAATGTTTTTTCTTAAATTTCATTTCGTAAGGGTTAGTTGATGTACTCCAATTCTAACAGGTCGGCGAGCTTTTTATTGGTTTTGGCCTCTTTAATCGCCGTTGGGTGTTCGGAAACCCCTGATGAACCTATCGCCATTGAGGGCGCGCCACCGGTTGCCTATACGCCGGATTTTAAATATAAACCGTTAAAAAAACCATATAACAGCAGTTTCTCTAAGAGCAAGCATAAAGTCTATTCGGGCGATAGCGCTACTGTGTGGGGGCGCATGTTGTCAATGTATGCCTTACCTGAGGTTAACAGCGAGCGCGTAGACAAGCAATTAAATTGGTATTTGGATCATCCTGATTACATTGCGCGTATTCAAGAACGCGCCGCACCGTATATGCATCTTATTCTTGATGAATTAGAAGCAAAAAATCTTCCGGGCGAATTGGCTTTGTTGCCCGTGGTTGAAAGTGCTTTTATTCCTGAAGCTTATTCCCGCAGTGATGCGTCTGGTCTTTGGCAGTTTATACCCTCAACAGGGCGATTTTTTGGTTTAAAACAAAACGCATGGTATGACGGTCGGCGTGATATATATGCTTCTACAAAGGCGGCAACCAGTTTTTTGCAAGATTTGGGCGAAACCTTTGGCGGTGATTGGTGCTTAGCCTTGGCTTCTTACAATTTTGGCAAAGGTAATATTGGCAAGGCGATTGAAAAAAATGAATATAACGGTAGGCCGACTGATTATTGGTCGTTAGATTTACCACAAGAAACTGAAGATTACGTGCCGCGTTTATTAGCCATCGCCAAATTATTTGCTAATGCTGACAAATACAATGTGCATTTGCAAAATATTCCTAATAAAGCCTATTGTGCGCTGGTTAATATCGGATCGCAGTTAGATTTGGATGTCGCAGCGGAAATGGCAGAAATGCCTTTGCAGAGTTTTTTAAAGTTGAATCCAGGTTTTAAAAAGGACAGTACTGCACCCGAAGGTCCGCATCATTTATTGGTTCCTGTTACCAAATTACAAAAATTTAAAGAAAATCTGGCGGAACTGCCCTACGATGAGCGTGTGGATCAACGCCAGCGTGACGAAGAAATGCTGGCCGAAAGACAGCGCCGCGCAGAGCAGCAGCGAGCAGACAGAGAACGTCGGGAAGATCTACAGCAAGCGCAAAGAGAGCGGCTTGAAGATCAGCGCGACGAGCAAAGACAGCATCATGAAGAACAGCTAGCACTCAGACAAAAAGAATACGCAGAAGCAGAGCGTAAAAGACGCGATGAAAAATTATTAGCACAAAGTCGGCGCGATAAGCAAGAACAAGATCGACATGAACATGAGACGCTAGCGCAGCATCAACACGACGAATACGCATCATTTACTGGGCGTTATAAAGTGAGATCAGGCGAAACGTTAAATTCTATTGCCAGTCGAAATCATACGACGGTTAAGGCTTTGCGGCAGGCTAACCACTTGGCGGCCAGTTCGGTTAATTACGGTACTGTGTTACGTATTCCAAGCTCAAAAAATGCTGAAGCTATTGCCGAAATTAAAGCGGTTACTAAAGAAGCCAAAAATAGCAGTAAGCCGGAAAATTCGCGGTTTTATACGGTACAAAAAGGTGATACTTTTTGGAATGTGTCACAACGCTTTTCACTAAGCCCTAAAACCTTGGCAGAGTGGAATGGTATGTCAACAAAGGGGGCTTTACGTTCAGGTCAGCGACTGGTTATTAAGGGCAGCAGTCACAGTCAATCACCACAACAATTAGCTTCATCTTCATCGACACGCCTGATTCGTTATACCGTTAAAAAAGGTGATACATTAACGCAGATTTGCAAAAAATTTGGTGTTTCTGCGGGCGATTTACGAAAATCTAATTCAGATTTAGGTAAAGGACTGCGCTCAGGGCTTAAGCTTAAGATTGTGACCGACAGCAGTGATCCGACGATATAAGTTCTGCTGAATAAGGTTAGCAACACCGATTAAAAAACAGATTACTGTTATTGTCCCATTAACGCAGCGACTAGGGGTTGGCAGTGTGCCAGTTTTTGCTCGCCAGGGTTCAAGATGATGGTTAATTCTTGCTATCTGCTTAATACCTACAGCGTTTTCAACTTAGGACAGTTACAGCCACCGTTCGTGCTGAGCTTGTCGAAGCACGAACGGCACACTTCGACAAGCTCAGTGCGAACGGTTACGCTGTAACTATTGAACTGTGAAAACGCTGTAATTAAACGACAGTGTGTTTTTCAGTATCACTGTTGTCCAGGTTGTCTTTCCAGGTCAGTGTGATGGTATCCCCTTCAGTGCCGCCATTTAGCATGAAAATAAAGAAAGGATCTTTGGAGATACTTGTTCCCATATAAGACGTGATAATAATCTGGTCATTACGTGTTATTGTCAGTGTATTAATGTAGTGTTCAGGAATAAGCTCATTGGTTTTTTTGTCATGATTGAGGCCATTTTCCATAGGGTGAGTGATCAGGGTTCTTAGTTCGGTTTTTCCATTAACGCGCTTACTGCGTATCTTAATGCTAGACATGTTAGGCTCCGCAACCGCTTTCGCTGACGGTTACTTTTTGCTTGGCCGCATAAAATATTTTATTGGACTCTAACAACACAAAAACAAAAGACGTTCGCATCAGCTTTAGTCGCGTAGACACAAAAGGCTCTAGTGCTGGTGATAATTCGAAAGTTGCAACTAAGGGCACAGTATTTTGTTCGACGAGAATTGAAATGCTTTTGATGTCTTTTAAATCAGTTTCTACCGTAATGGGTACGGGAATTTTATTATCGGCTGATGAGGAAATTTTGATGTGAATTTTGTCGCTATCAAGCACAGGTTTACCCTTGAGTACACCCTGTAAAATTAAATCCATTGGTAGGGCTTCAAAATTAATGGCCTCGGCAAATGCCAATCGTAAATTTAGCAAGCCTGCGGCAGATAACATAGAATAACCGCTTAGCGCGGTTGCTTTTTTAATAAACTCTCTACGTGTATTTGTTATCATATCGACTCAAATTTTTGATGAAATATAGGGTAATTGCTTAAAAAACAACGGGTAACGCTAGGGTTCCAATGAGGGTCAGATTTTACAGGATATTGGCTTCAAAGGTTAAATATCCTTGAATACGGCTTGGTATTGGCGTGCTGCTTGTTCTGGTTGAGCAGAAAATAATCCACCGATAACCGCCAGCAAATCAGCCCCTGCGTTTATTAATGGCACTGCATTTTCTGGCAAAATACCGCCAATGGCAACGATGGGCACAGTCAGCACAAGCTTGGCTTGTTGCAAGGTTTCAAGCCTTGCAGGTGCTGCTAATGGTTTGGATGACGAGGGGAAAAACCGCCCAAACGCCACATAGGTCGCGCCTTGCGCCTGCATAGTAAGGGCTCGCTCCACCGAGTTATAGCACGATACGCCAATAATCGCATCCGCCCCCAAATGATGTCTGGCCAGTAAAATATCATCATCGTCTTTGCCCAGATGCACGCCATCAGCACCCAAACGTGCAGCCAATGCTATATCATCATTAATAATGAAAGGTATGCCGTAGTGGTGGCAGACTTTAAGTAGTTCGCCGCCTAAATAAATTTTGTCTTCTGAGCTTTTATCACGGTATTGCACAACCACCGCACCGCCTTTTATAGCGGCAGTGACTTCATCTATAACGGTTTCAGGTGATTTATTGTCGGTTTGGGTAATGGCATATAGCCCGCGTTCGGGAAACTTCATGTGGTTTCTTCCAGCCAGAAAAACCGGTTAGGGATGTGTTGGCCGTTGCCTGGCTGAAAGCCGTCACTTAAAGAATTCCAGGTATATTCCTGCGCCTCTTCAATAGCAGGCAGCGGCGCTAAGCCTTGCGCGATAAGCGAGGCAATGCTGGAAGCCAACGTACAGCCGGAGCCGTGATAACTATCCGGCAATCTATCCCAATGGTAGGTTTCCCATAAGCGGTTGTCATGGAACAGCAGATTGCTGACCACGGCGGTGTCTTCGTGGGTGCCGGTAATGAGTACGAATTTGCAGCCGAGTTCCAATAATTTCAGGCCGCATTCGGTTAAATCCGTTAAGCCGGTTAATTGTCGGGCTTCTTTGCTGTTAGGGGTTAATACGGTGGTGTGTGGTAACAATAAATCTATTATTGCTTTGATAAGTTCATCGTTGGATAAACGAGTGCCGCCACCCGCTGCGAGTATGGGATCTAAAACCACCGGAATAGCTGGATGTTGTTGCAAAATCGTGGCAATGGCGGTTGTGGTGTCGTGATGGCCTATTAAACCAATTTTAAACACATCGACGGACAAATCATCCAACAAAGTTTTTGATTGGCTAATAATGTTTTCCGGTTGTTGCGGCAGCAGTTTTTTGACGTTGTGGGTGTCTTGTTCGGTTAATGAGGTAATCACGCCGACCGAATGGCAATGGTGGCTGACCACGGTTTCAATATCTGCCTGAATACCTGCGCCACCACTGGGATCGTGGCCAGAAAAAGAAAAAACAACAGGACGAGCGCGATGTTGGGACATGAGGAATCCGTGTTAAAAATAGGGCGGTTTTTAGAAAGGCTTAACCACAGCCAGAATGATGATCGCCACCAGAAACAATACCGGCACTTCGTTCATCCACCGAAAGTAAACATGGCTGTGCGCGTTGCGGTTGTGTTTGAAAGCAACCAGCCACACGCCGCACATACTATGGTAAATCACCAGCAAACCCAGTAAAGCCAGTTTGGCATGTAACCAACCGCTGTGGCCATAAATCGTCCAGGCATAATCACTTAACATCCAGATACCAAACACAAAAGTCAGGATCATGCCCGGTGTCATAATACCGAAAAACAGTTTGCGTTCCATCACCTTAAAACGCTCATGGCTGATACTGTCATCACTCATGGCATGGTATACAAATAGGCGTGGCAGGTAAAACAGCCCTGCAAACCAGGTGACCATAAAGATTAAATGCAGGGCTTTGAGCCAAAGCATAGTTAACTCCTCTGTGGGTTTTTTCTAACGTTGTCAATACGAGCCGCTGTCATTGCCTTAAGATAGCCATATTGTTAATGTTGCGATTATAGCAAAGCTGGTAAACTATGGGTTTTTTAGCATACAGTCTCGGTAAACATTCCTGTGAAAAAGATCCTTATTTCCGACAAGCTGGCAGAAGCCGGTATCAATTATTTAAACGAACAAACGGGTATTCAAATCCATATCGAAACCGGTCTGGATGAAGACGGCCTGTGTGCCATTATTGGTGATTACGATGGCTTGTTAATCCGCAGCGATACCCAAGTAACCCCTAAGGTATTGCACGCTGCCACACGCCTGAAGCTGATTGGCCGTGCCGGTATTGGTGTGGATAACGTTGATATTCCATTGGCCACAGAGCTGGGTATTATCATTATGAATACCCCTGATGCCAATGCTACCACGACTGCCGAATTGGCGATTGCGCATTTGATGTCCTTAAGCCGTCATTTGCCCAAAGCCGACCGTTCGGTACGCGCCGGTAAATGGGAGCGCTCTAAATTAATGGGATCAGAAGTATCGCACAAAACCCTGGCTATCTTGGGTTTTGGCACGATTGGTCGTATTGCTTCACAACGCGGCTTGGGTTTACGCATGAACGTGATCGCTTATGACCCGTTTGTCGCACCGGAAATTTTTGCCGATTACGGCGTGGAATCGGTGAGTTTGGATGAATTGGTCAGCCGTGCCGATTATTTAACCTTACATTGCCCGTTGATCGAAAAAACCCGTAATGTCATCGGCGCACCGCAATTGGCGATGATGAAAAAAACCGCCATGATTATCAACTGCGCCAGAGGCGGCTTGATTGATGAAACTGCGCTGCATGATGCCTTAAAAGAAGGTCGTCTTGCCGGTGCAGCGTTAGACGTATATGAAAATGAACCGCCTGCCGGATCGCCATTGCTGGAGCTGGATAATATCGTATTCACACCACATTTGGGTGCATCTACGGCTGAAGCGCAAGTGGCGGTGAGTGTGGAAATTGCCCGTCAAGCCGTCACGTTCTTTAAGACTGGCGAAGCGGTCAATGCCTTGAATTTACCGCGTGTGTCTGCCGAAGAGCTGAAAAAATCCTACGAATTTATGAACCTGGCCACTATGCTGGGTAAAATTTTGGCCGGATTGGCAACACAACCGATCACTAAAATGGAAATGGCCACCTTTGGCAAAGCCGCAGAGGTAGCGGTCAGGCCGATTTCAGTGTCTGCGTTGGTGGGTGTGTTAAGCGGCCAGGTGGCAACGCCGGTTAACCGTGTGAATGCCGAAAACTTCGCCAAGCGCCAAGGTATTGCCCTGGTCGAATCGGTTTCTGAAAAGTCCGAAGATTACGTGTCGTTGATTAAGGTGACTGGCCATTGTGCGGATCAAAGTATTACGTTGTCCGGCGCTTTATTGGGTGGCCGCCAGCCGCGTCTGGTGTGCATTAATCATTTTGATATTGAAGTGGTGCCTGAAGGTACGTTGATCGTAACCCGTCATGATGACAAACCGGGCGTTATTTCTGCGATTAGTTCGGTGCTGGGCAATGCCGGTATCAATATTACCCGTATGCAGGTTAGTACGGTGGATGACAAGATTCAGGCGATGGCGGTTATCAGCGTGTCAGCACCGATTACTGAAGCGTTGCTGGAGCAAATCCGCCAAGTGCCTGTCGTTAAACACGTCACTCAAATCACTTTATGAGCTTTGATGTCATCTGCTTTGACTGCGACAGTACGCTCAGCAAAATAGAAGGCATTGATGAACTGGCGCGGCGCGTCGGCATGGCAGAAGCAATGTCCAAGCTGACCGATTTGGCGATGAACGGCACAGTGCCGTTGCAGGATGTGTATGGTCGGCGTTTGTCGGCCATACAGCCGGATAGCGCCAGTATTGACTGGGTGGCGCAGCTGTATATCAGCGAGATTGTTGACGGCGTTAAAGAGCTGTTCAACATTTTGTTGGCGCAAGGCAAAACCGTACATATCATTAGCGGCGGCTTGCGGCAAGCGATACTGCCGTTGGCGGTTTTTTTAGGCTTGCAGGAAGGCCATGTTCATGCCGTTGATGTGTATTTTAATGACGATGGCAGTTATCGTGGCTTTGATGAGGCTTCACCGTTGGCGCGTGCCGGCGGTAAGGCGGAAGTGGTCGGTGGCCTGAAAGGTAATGGCTCTATCGTGATGGTTGGCGATGGCAAGACCGATATGGAAGCTAAGTTAGCTGGGGCTTATGTGGTGGGTTTTGGTGGCGTGGCGGATCGGGCGATTGTGCGTGAACAGGCGGATGTTTATACGGTGGAGTCCAGTTTGATGGCGGTTTTGCCGTATATTTCATGATTAACGGTAGGGTGGGTACAGGCTTTTTGTGCCCACGCGGAATCATACGGTAACAAAAGGTGGGCAAAAAAACTTGCCCACCCTACAATTCTGCCCGCTATCGAAGTAGCCATTGAGGAGTCGCAGCAATGAACGAAAAAAACCGTTATGTGAAAATTGTGGAATGGTCAGATGAGGACCAATGTTTTGTTGGTAGTTGTCCCGGGCTATTTTATGGGGGTTGTCATGGCGATGATGAAAAGCAGGTTTTTGTTGCGCTGTGTGAGCTGGTTGATGAAACTATTTCGCTCTTTCTACAAAACAGCAAGCCGTTGCCGCCAACAATTTCAGGCAAAGATTACGCCAACAAAATGCTGAATGTTGCTTAAAGGGCAATGTGGTGATAAATAAGTTGGGCATTGAACCTGCCCAGCCTACACGTCTAACCTTTAGATTGAATTTGTATTTTGTAGAGAAGAAACATGGCAGGACACAGTAAATGGGCTAATATCAAGCACCGCAAAGCGGGGCAAGATGCCAAACGCGGCAAGGTTTTTACTAAAATATTACGGGAAATCACCGTAGCGGTAAAAACCAGTGGGCCGGAGGCTGTAAGTAACCCCACATTACGCACGGCGATTGATAAGGCCTTGGGTGCAAACATGCGCCGCGATACGATTGATACGGCGATTAAGAAAGCATCGGGCGCATTGGAAGGTGTCAATTATGAGACCATTCGTTATGAAGGTTATGGCCCTGGTGGCGTGGCGGTGATAGTCGATTGTTTGACCGACAACCGTAACCGCACGGTGGCCGAGGTGCGCCATGCGTTTACCAAGGCGGGCGGCAATTTGGGCACGGATGGCTCGGTGGCGTATCTGTTTACCAAGATTGGCGTACTGAGTTACGCGCCCGGTGTGAATGAAGATGCGCTGATGGAAGCGGCTTTGGAATGTGGTGCGGAAGACGTTACCACGCATGATGACAGCTCTATTGATGTAATGACGACACCGGAAAGTTATCTGGTTGTTAAAGAGGCATTGGTAGCGGCGGGTTTTGCGCCGGATAATGCTGAAGTCACCATGCAAGCGGCGACGATGGCAGCGCTTGAAGCCGAAGATGCAGAGAAAATGATGAAATTGATTGACCGCCTGGAAGATTTGGATGACGTGCAGAATGTGTATTCCAATGCGGATATCAGTGATGAGATTATGGAAAGGTTGGATTCGTAGTTTATCTGAATGTTATGTAGGTGAGTTATATGAGAAGTTACACAGCAATTGTTGAAAAATGTTATGACACGGGGCTTTATGTGGGTTTTATCCCTGGATTTCCAGGGGCGCATACGCAAGCGAAAACGTTGGACGAATTGAATAACAATCTTCGTGAAGTCGTGGAAATGTTGCTTGAGGATGGCGAACCAGTGCTTGAAGCCGAATTTGTGGGTACACAGAATGTACTTGTGGCTTAGACATGGGAAGTTTGCCCGTTCTTAAGCCTCGTGAAGTTGTTGCATTACTTATGGTATTAGGGTTTAGTAAAGTACGACAAAGAGGTCGCATAAACAGTTTCGTCACCTTGATGGTAGGTTTACAACAGTGGCATTTCATGCTGGATGTGATGTGTCACCGGTTATGCTTCGACAAATTGCAAAAGATATTGGGTTGACTGTTGAAGAACTTCTTAATATGCGAACCTAGCAGCAATTAGCGTGTACTATTTTGGCGTTTATAGTGATGTCATTTCTGCATGTAACTAAAGCCCAATATTTAGAAGATTATAAAGTAGCTGTATCGTTTAACGATGGCCGAACAGGTGTTGCAGATTTGTCTGCTGCCTTAAAGGGTGATGTTTTCGAGCCATTAAAAGAGATTTCGGTGTTTTCTCAGTTACGTGTAGATGGCGAATTAGAAACCATCGTTTGGCCAAACGGGGTTGATCTTGCGCCGGAATATATTTATTTCCAGGCTTTCAGGGATAATTCTGATTTGCAGGGGCTGTTTAGGCAATGGAGTTATATTGTTTAACACGGATATGATTGATGAGATTATGGGAAGTGTGGGGTAGTCTACACTTGGAATAAGGTGTTCGATGCCTAAATACTTTTTAACCCTTAATTTGACACAGCAATATGGCAAAATTTCTAAATACCAGCGCAACTAATTATTTTCTTGAAGAATTAATTAAAGATGCTAAAGATAGGTTGATTCTAATCAGTCCATTTTTAAAGCTAAATGACCGAATGAAGGAGCTTTTAGCGGATAAAAATCGGTTGAAGATTGATGTACGCATTGTTTACGGTAAAAGCGAGCTTCAACCTGAAGAAATCAACTGGTTGAAAGAACTGACCTATATTCGCACCAGCTTCTGCAAAAATTTGCACGCAAAATGCTATTTGAATGAAGACCTGTGCATTATTACAAGCCTTAATTTGTATGAATTTAGCCAAGTTAACAATAACGAAATGGGGGTTCTCATTCGTCGTGCAGACGATACAGAACTTTACAAAGATGGCTACGAAGAAGCGCAACGCATTATTCGTATAAGTGATGAAGTCCGTATTTCTTTGGAGCGTGTCGTAATCGAACCTTCCAATGACCACAAATTAGAACCTGATGAAAGATTGGGTAAACTTACAACGTCTAAACTCGCTATTAAACTTGGGGTTAATACTACTCAATTGATGAAAAACTTTGTTGCTTCTGGTGTGCTCGAAATCAAGGAGGACAAGCATTATTTATCAACCAAAGGCAAAGAGATTGGTGGCGAATTTCGTATGGGCTCATATGGAACATATTTTCTATGGCCCGAAAATTTTTGACTCTGAGTTTTGGTTAATTGGGTAAGACTACTATAAACACTAATTATCACTCCATTATTATTATTGAACCCGATAAACGCAGCGGTAAGGCGTGTATTAGGGGGTTACGAATTACCGTTGATGATATTCTTGACTGTTTTGCGGCCGGTATGACGGAGCAAGACGTTTTGAATGATTATGATTATTTAACCCAAGATGATATACGGGCGTGTTTTGCCCATGCCGCGGACAGGGAGCGGCATACCAGGGTTATTAGTGGATGAAGTTATTGTTTGATGAAAACCTGTCAGCTAATTGTTAAAAAATGGAGAAGCCATGTTGCAAAAAAAGCAACCTTTCAAAATAGGCGATTCAGTTAAAGTCAAGCCGAATACCCTTGACCCAGACTATGATGAAGATATAAGCGGTTGGGTAGGTAGGATTGCAGAAATTGAAGATGAAACCATTTTGATTGAATGGGATAGCCTGACATTAACCAATATGACAGCTAAGACTATTCGTCAATGCGACGAAGATGATTTGGATTGGTCGGTGATGAGTTTATATCCACCGGATATAGAGTTGACTGATGCGCGTGATACGCCTGCTGAAGTTGAAAGCGTGTTGAAAAAACTAATAAATACCTACCGGTGGGACTATTTGGGTGAAGAAGGTTCAAGGGTTAAAGACGTATTACAGGATGTCGATTCAGACGATGAATGGGCAGCATTTGAAGCCTGGGAAAAACATTTTCGGAAAGTGTTGAAATTTCCGTTTGAGGCCGAGGTTATGGAGCAGCAGAAAGGTCCTGTGCGCCAAGGTGATGTGGTTAAAGTATTAGAAATTACCGAGATAATGGAACCGTATGGTGTGCTTGTGCAATGTTCCCACAAACGTGGTGGCTATGTATTACCGTTGTGCGATTTGGAAGTTACCAAAGAATCTTCATCGAATTACCAGCCTGTGAAAGACTAGGCTGTATGGTTTGCCAACCGATAAAATCACCATGAACTTTAGCCCTACCCATCACGCCATAAGCGAACAAGACTACCTACAAGGCGAATTACTCGCAGAAACCAGGCATGAGCTTATGGATGGTCAAGCTTATGCAATGCTGGAATCCAGTGAAGACCATAATTTGATATCGCTTAATGTGGCGAGTGAGTTAAGGAATCAATTGAAAGGCACGCTATGCAGAACTTTTATGGTAGATATGAAAGTTAAAGCAGGACATGATTTTTTTTATCCCGATGTGATGGTGGTTAGCCAGCAAGATAACGGCAGTAACTATTACAAAACCGCACCGGTTATCATTGTCGAAGTGTTATCCAAATCCACGCGCCGATTTGACAAAACCAACAAACGTTTACAGTACCAACAAATCCCTAGCCTGGAAGACTATGTTCTGATTGAACAGGATAGCGCGGAAATAGAAGTTTTTAGCAAGCAAAATCATTGGCAATCAGCCTATTACTACTTAGGTGATGAAATTACCTTTGCCGCAATAGGCGTAACAATGCGCGTTGAAGATATTTATTATCAAGTTAATAATGCAGATGTGTTGGAGTTTTTATGGGACAAAAATGCCTAATCGAGCAAGTTAAATTATGAAATATAACAAAAAACCTAAAAAAAACTCCCAGCGTCCTATTAAAATGCAGAGTGGCGAAGAGCTGCATTTCAGTGAATATGAAATCTCTTTTGACCCTGTAGATACCAAAACTGAAAAAATGCCGATACAGGTTAAAAATCAAATACAGGGCATTTATGATTTGATTACCAGCGACCCTAAACTGGCGATAGAAAAGCTGTTGGTACTGAAAGAACAATATCCGCAAGTGCCTATGCTGTACAACCACTTATCTGCGGCCTATGCACAGTTGGGTAATCGAAAGATTTCTCGGGAAATAATTAACGAAAACTACCGTACCAATCCTGACTACTTATTTGCAAAATTGGGTTATGCCCAGTTGTGTCTTGGTAACGGAGAATACGAAAAAATACCCGTTATTTTCAATAACAAGTTTGACCTTAAAATGCTTTATCCTGATAGAAACAAATTTCATGTTACTGAATTTACAGGTTTTACAGCAGTAATGTGTGCATATTACAGCTGTATGGGTAAAAAGGACACGGCACAGCTTTTATATAAGACATTAATCGAAGTGGATCCTGAAGCAAGAATGATTGGTTTTGCTGAGAAATTTTTGAATCCTTCGCTGCCTAGACGGGTTATGAATTGGTTGGCTCAACGAGCCCATAAAATCGAGTCGCGTGCAGAGCAGAGAAAAAAATAAGTAATGTGGATAAACTGGCCAGTGGCCACTAACAATAGGAAACCATGCGCATACTAGGGATAGACCCAGGCTCCAGATTAACCGGATACGGCGTGATAGAACAGACAGGGAACCGTTATAAATACATCGCCAGCGGCTGTATCCGCATCGAAGCGGAGTATTTCCCCGACAGGCTCAAGCAAATTTTTGACGGTGTGGCACAGCTTGTCCAAACCTACCGCCCTGAACAAATGGCCATAGAACAGGTTTTTATGCACAAAAATGCCGATTCCGCCCTAAAATTAGGCCAGGCGCGTGGCGCGGCGATCTGTGCGGTACAACTCACCAACGTGCCGGTGTTCGAATACGCCGCACGGCAAATCAAGCAGGCACTGGTCGGCAAGGGCAGTGCAGACAAGCTACAGGTACAGCACATGGTAAAAATTCTGTTAAATATTCAGGGCGACATACAAATCGATGCCAGCGATGCGTTGGGTATTTCTCTGTGCCACGCGCATTACCAGCAAACAGCCGTGCGCTTGCAGCAAGGTGTTAAGACATGATCGGTTTCTTGCGCGGTAAACTGGTACACAAAGCGCCGCCGTGGTTGCAACTGGATGTGGGCGGTGTCGGCTACGAAATTGAAGCGCCGATGACCACGTTTTACAATCTCCCCGTTATTGGCGAAGAAATTAAACTGCACACCCATCTGGTGGTGCGGGAAGACGCGCATATCTTGTTCGGCTTTCATACTGAGGCCGATCGCACTATGTTCCGAACGTTGATTAAAGTCAATGGCGTAGGGCCAAAGCTGGCGCTGACCATTTTATCCGGCCAAAGCGCTGACGAGTTTTATCGCTGCATTAATAATGGCGACATCCAGGCTTTGGTCAAATTACCCGGTGTAGGCAAAAAAACCGCCGAACGCCTAATGGTGGAATTGCGCGATAAAATGCCTGATTCCATCCCCATCAGCAGCCAAAGTACCGTGCCACTGCAAGCCAATCCAGGCCAGGAAGCCATCAGCGCCTTGTGTTCATTAGGTTATAAACCTGCCGATGCCGCTAAAATGGTGCAAGCCATCAATAGTGAAGGTAAAAGCTGTGAAGATATTATCCGCCAAGCCTTGCAAGGCGCTAAACGATGATTGAAGCCGACAGAATCGTCACTGCCAACAGCCGCGCCGATGAAGAGCGTCAGGACAGGGCTATTCGTCCTAAACGTCTGACGGAATATGTTGGCCAGCAAGAATTGCGAAATCAGATGGAGATTTTTATTCAGGCGGCAGTGGCGCGAAAGGAAGCATTAGATCATGTTCTGATATTTGGTCCACCTGGATTAGGCAAAACTACTTTAGCCAATATTATCGCCGCCGAAATGGGAGTGAATTTTCGGCAAACCTCAGGTCCCGTACTGGAAAAAGCCGGTGATCTGGCGGCATTGCTCACCAACCTAGATGCCCACGATATTTTATTTATCGATGAAATCCATCGCTTAAGTCCCGTGGTGGAAGAAATTTTGTATCCGGCCATGGAAGATTACCAGCTGGATTTGATGATTGGCGAAGGCCCTGCCGCACGTTCGATTAAGCTGGATTTACCGCCGTTTACTTTGGTCGGCGCAACGACGCGAGCAGGGCTATTGACCTCGCCGTTACGTGACCGTTTTGGTATTGTGCAGCGATTAGAGTTTTACACGGTAGAAGAATTAGGCCAGATTGTCACCCGTTCAGCGGGCGTTTTGGGAATTACGATAGAATCACACGGTGCGTTTGAAATTGCCCGCCGTTCGCGGGGCACGCCGCGTATTGCTAATCGATTACTGCGGCGGGTGCGGGATTTTGCCGAAGTCAAAGGCAATGGCGTGATTACGGGCGATATATCGGAGCAGGCGCTGGATATGTTGCGCGTTGATAGCAACGGCTTTGATGCGCTGGACAGGAAGTTACTGATGGCGATGATTGATAATTTTGGCGGTGGGCCTGTGGGTTTGGATACCTTGGCGGCGGCTATCAGTGAAGAGCGCGGTACGATTGAGGATGTATTGGAGCCGTATTTGTTGCAACAGGGTTTTATTATGCGTACACCGCGTGGTCGGGTGGTGACCAGTCATGCCTATGTGCATTTTGGTTTGCAGCCGCCTAAGGCTTTGGCGGTGTCTATTGATTTGTTTGATCTCTAACGTTAATTTTTAATTTAGTAAGCGACAATACCATGCCTGAAATAGCTAGATTTTATGGAATAATTATCAAATTATTTTTCGGTGACCATCCACCACCGCATTTTCATGCGATTTATGGTGAGCATATGGGCTTGTTTAATCTTGATACCCTAGAAATGATTGAAGGTGACTTGCCAAATCGAGCCAGTAAGCTTGTTATAGAATGGGCATCTTTGTATCAGAAAGAACTCAAAGAAATGTGGGACAAGCAACAATTCCATAAACTGCCCCCTTTATCTTAGCAATGACTTGTCCAAAAATCATATCCGTAAAAGCAATAGATGCCTATACGTTAGCCGTAGAATTTGATAATCAACAAAAGCGACAATATGATGTGAAGCCTTTGCTAGATACCGTTATGTTTTCACCTTTAAAAAATGTGGCTTTATTTAGATCAGTACAGGTAGATACAGGCGGCTACGCTATTGTATGGAACGAAAATATTGATATTAGTGAATATGAATTGTGGCAACATGGGCAAATTATTCAGTGATACCTCTGGTGCATTTTGATTTACAACCGTCTAAAACTTTAGCGGTGTCTGTCGATTTATTTGATCTATAATTGTAAAAGCAGCGCTTTGCTACCGAGCTATGAAAACGAAATGAATATTTGTAGGGTTCTATGCTTGTTCGCCTTGTTAGTCGTTACATTTGGCTGTCAAAAATCCAAGTCTTTAAGTCCGAAAACTGCTATTTTAAAACCCACTGTTTCAAATGAAACTTTGAATGAGATAGCTCAAACAATGCACCCGCAATCTAAAGTGCATGTGGCAACAGCTCAACTTAACAGATCTTTGTACCCTGTTAAAGACAAGGAAGATAGAGGCACACTAGGACTGGGGCGTGATAATTGCTTTTATATAGAGCTGGACAATGGCGAGAAGGTTTTGCCAGTTTTAACGACAACTTACAGTTCGCCAGAAAGCCTGTCATTCTGGTATAAAAAGGCAGTGGGCAAAAAAATAGTAGGTATTGCCATCGATAGTGCCATTGATTTAACGCCCGTGGAAGATAACGGTTGGCTAACATTACCGCCGGGTTATCAGTGCGATAAATTACGGGTACAACCCTATTGGAATTTGGAGTTGTATGCCAAATCTGCTGAATCTTTTAGTGGAGAGGAGCGTATTTCCATCATTGATCCACAGGTAACTAGCCTCCCTAAAAGTAACGCCAAGATTGCCTATATTGGTGGCTATAGCTACCCTGCTGTATTTGATTTTGTAGATGACCCTTTTGCTGAAGGCGAGTTATTTATTAAAAAAGACTGTCTTTATATCCGTTTTACCGACGGACATGTTGCTTTACCTGTATTTACGACGCAACGCACCTATTGGCAAGATAACAAAAAGGCTCTGCGAGCCTCTGGAAAAGACTGGTTTGTAGGGCAACGCTATTTTTTTCAAATGTATTCAGATCATGGTAGCGGTGGGAATGACTTGACTTCTCATCTCGTTACGGCTGATCGTGAAATGATAATTCCCCCGCATTATTCCGGTTGTAATCTAACACTGGTGCATACTGTTAAAGCCCTTTATCAACCTGACGACTATGCACAGGAAAAAGCTGCGTATATCGCTAAGGTGAAAGCGATAGAAAAAGCCGCACGGGATGAAAAAGTGGCAGGTAGAAATCCTGCTATGCCAGTACCTGTTGTTTCAAAGGATGTTTTGAATGAACTAAAACAGCTCACGCAGCCCCAGTCTAAAGTGCATGTTGCCTCATTAATTATTGGGGGAGGTGGTGTTTTGGTTCATCCAGTGGGTGGAAAAGATGCCTGTGTTCATCTGCAAGAGTGCGAGATTGGTAGATTGCGATTGGGTAGCGATAATTGCTATTACCTTGTATTGGACAGTGGCGATAAGGTGTTGCCGATTCTGCTTTGGGGATACGACACGCCACAAAAGCTGGCAGAAAAATACAACAGCTGGTTAGGAAAAAAAATGAAGGGTTATTACGGCAATCATGATCTGGATTTAATGTCAACGGACTACAATCCGTCAAACATAGGTTGGGTAACACCGCCGCCGCATCAGCAATGCGATATATCCAAAGTGCATCAATACCTTAGTTTTAATTTGTACAATGATGGCTCACCGGTCGATGAGACAGTTAACGAGCCAACCCGTGTCATTGATGAGATGCCTCCCGGTCATTTTGAGCATGATAAAAAATGGCCTTATATTGCTGTTTATAATACGGGGCTTATGCAAAGTGATGGCGGGGGTGATGGGTTCTTAGTAGATAGGCACTTTGAAGAAGGCCAGTTGTTTACTGAAAAAGACTGCCTGTATATTCGTTTTAAAAATGGCAAAGTGGCATTGCCATTATTTAGCACACAGCGTACATTTTGGAATGATGCGAAAAATACCCTAAGAGCGTCTGGAAAAGATTGGCAACTAGGGAAATCTTATTTTTTTGGGATTTCGGCCGATGAGAGTGCTTATGATTATAATCACGATCACGACAGTATCATTGTCGAGCCGCATTTAAGCTGTAATAGCAAGAGAACACATGATGTGTATAATATTTATCAAGTTTATGAATATAAACAAAAAGTAGCAGCTTTTGAGGTACTGAGAAAAGCAAGAGAAGCTGCCTATAGCGCAGAACTGGATGCCTCCATAAAATCCGGCTCTGATGATGTAGTACGAGAAGCGGTACATGCGGCATTTGACGAAAAAATAAAAGCCCTAGAAGCAGAGTATGCGGCAAAAGTAAGAGTCATAGAAGCTGCATCCGAATTAGAACGCAAAGTAGAAGGGCAAGTAGGAAATCATAGCAACTAAGTTTGGAAAGTTTCGGTGCATTTTGGTTTACAACTGTCTAAGACATTAGCCATGGTTGTCGATTTATTTGATCTATAATTGTAAAAAATATGGCGGCCTCGGCTAAAAATCTTGGCGGTAAATTGCTGGCTAACACGGTAAAATCATGTTAAAAATCATTACTGCTGGCTTAGCGGCTAGTTATTGTTGAAACCTATCAACCCAAAATAACAGCCATGAACGCTAACTTTGCTAACAAACCGATAAGCGAACAAGACTACCTACGGGGCGAACTGCTCGCAGATACCAAACATGAACTGATTGATGGTCAGGTTTACGCTATGGCAGGTGCCAGTGAAAACCATAACTTGCTGTCTATTAATGCAGTGAGTGAGTTCCGAAGTCAGCTGAGAGGTATGCCTTGCAGATCTTATATGGCTGATATGAAAGTCAAGGTAGGTCGAGATTTTTACTACCCCGATGTCATGGTGGTCTGTCAGCAAGATAACGAAAGCCAATATTACAAAAACGCACCGGTTATTATCGTGGAAGTTTTATCCAAATCAACCCGCCGTTTCGACCAAACCAACAAACGTTTGCGCTACCAGCAAATTCCCAGTTTGGAAGAGTATGTACTTATTGAACAGGACAAAGGTGAGGTTGTGGTTTTTAGCAGGCAAAACTATTGGCAATCGGCGTATTATTATTTGGGCGATGACATCACGTTTATTTCTTTAGGCGTGACAGTACGGGTTGAAGATATTTATTATCAGGTCGATAACGAAGATGTGTTGGAATTTTTACAGAGGAAAAGTGCTTAATTATGGCTAAATCTACTTTTATGTCGCATTACCGTTTGCTAAACAGACGGACTATTGTTATTGCTACGAGTTTATTGCTTGGCATCAGCCAGTTTGGCTATGCGGCAACCAAGGCTGCTAAATTGAAAGTGACCGGCGGCCAGACCGTGAGTTATTTCTGTGATAACGGCAAAAAGCTGGCTGCACGCTATTACAACTTGTCGGATAACAGCTTAAGTTTTGTAAAACTTACGCTAAATGGCAAGATCTACACTTTACCTCAAGTGGTGTCTGCCAGTGGTGTGCGTTACACCGATGAACATACGGTGGAATGGTGGTCTAAAGGTGATAATGCTCTGCTGGATGAGGACGTTGCCGATGATAAATCCAAAGTGGCCGAGTGTGCTGAATCTACCGTGAAGAAAGCCGACGTAGCGCTAAAAGCACCACCAAAAGCCAAAGAAGCGGTAGTTGAATCGGTGAAAAAAGCCGAAGTCGTCGCAAAGCCGCAGCCGGAAGCCAAAGCAGTAACAGCTGGAGAGCCGAGAAAAGTTGAAGCTAAAGCCGAAGTCGTCGAGAAAGCTAAAGAAGCAGCCAAGCAAGAAGCTGCCGATCAAGCAAGACGGGAAGCCAGAAAAGCCGAAGTGGCTGCACAAATAAAGAAAGAAGCCAGCACAGCCAAAGAGAAATAACTGAGTATGTTCGTTTGGCCAATTCGCGTCTACTATGAAGACACCGATGCGGGTGGTGTGGTGTACCACACCAATTACATCAAGTTTTTTGAGCGGGCGAGAACCGAGATGCTAAGAAGCATGGGTTTTGAGCAAGATGAACTGGTCACCAATGCCGGTGTTATTTTTGCGGTACGTTCGGTGCAGGTGGATTACTTAAGTCCTGCACGCTTCAATGAATACTTATCGGTGCAATCTAGCGTGACTGAGATTAAAAAAGTCAGCCTGAGTTTTGCACAAACTATTACACGCGGTTCTGTTGAATGTTGCACAGCAAACATTCGCATTGCCTGTTTGGATGCACACAGTTTGCGTCCTAAAGCGATTCCTGAAAACCTATTAGAGCAGTTAAAAAATGAATACTGATTTATCCTTTCTACATCTGATTAAAGAAGCCAGTCTTGTTGTGCAATTTGTGATGCTATTGCTCATGGTGGTTTCCATCGCTTCTTGGACGTTCATCTTTTTAAAACGCAAAGAATTGGCGCGTGCGGTAGAAATTACCGATGAATTTGAAACCCAGTTTTGGTCAGGCGATTCGTTAGTTGAGCTGTTTAAAAAACTATCGGCCAAAGATTTTGCCCCAGAGGGCATTGAAAAGATATTTCTGGCCGGTTATAAAGAATTTTCCCGTATGCGTCAGGCCGGTAATGTGGAGCCTGTGGTACAAGTGGAAAGTGCCCAGCGCACCATGCGCATTGAATTGTCCCGCGAGCTGGATAGGTTGGATGAACATCTGGCGTTTTTAGCGACTGTGGGTTCGACCAGTCCGTACGTCGGTTTGTTTGGTACGGTGTGGGGGATTATGAATTCGTTTATGTCTTTGGGTAGCGTAAAACAGGCGACCTTAGCTTTGGTAGCGCCCGGTATTGCCGAAGCCTTGATTGCTACAGCGATTGGCTTGTTTGCCGCGATCCCTGCGGTTGTTGCCTATAACCGCTTTTCTACCCGTTTGGACAGATTAACAGGCCGTTATGAATTGTTCGTGGAAGAATTTGTTGTTTTGCTACAAAGACAGGCGCATAGCAAATGAGCAGACGAGCTAAGCGCAGAAAACCCATGGCCGAAATCAATGTAGTACCCTACATTGACGTAACTTTGGTGTTATTGATTATTTTTATGATTACCACGCCGATGCTGCAAACCGGTGTTGAAGTGGAATTGCCACGGGCACAAGCGGCATCGGTGGATTCGGGCGAAGGCGAGCCGCCGTTAGTGGTATCGATTAAAAAGAGCGGTGAGTTTTATATTAGCGTGGGTGGCAATACCGACGAATTAATACCACAAGAGGAGATTGATACGCGTGTCGCGGCGGTGTTGGCGGAAAAACCCACGGTGCAAGTGTTAATTAATGCCGACAAAAGCATAGACTACGGTACGGTGGTAACGGTGATGGCATCGTTGAAAAATGCCGGTGTGGCCAATGTTGGATTAATGACTAAATCTGACGACCAATAGCGCAGATGGACAGTCGAAAGAAGCTAATACGGGCCTTTATTCTGGCCTTTGCACTGCATATTTTTGTGTTGGGCCTATTTGCATTAAGCACGTTGTTTAAAACCAAAGTGGTTAAGGATAAGCCCAAGCCGGAGATTATTCACGCCACTTTTGTTGATCTTACCAAATTGCCCAAAGAGATTAAACCGGAGCCGATTGAGAAAGTTAAATCTATCAAGGCACAATCGCAAACTGAATTTAATCAAAAACAAGCGCTTAAGGAATTTATAGAGCCGCAAAATACGCCAGAGCAAGCGCAGGCAGCGGCGCGTGCCTTGGTTGAGAAATCTGAAAAAGCCAGAGCGCAAGCTAAACAACACGCCAAGCAAGCTGAAGCTAAGCAAGAAGCAGCCGATCGCGCTAAAGCCGAAGCTAAAAAAATCGAAGCCGCTGAACGTGCTAAAGAAATAGCTAAACAGGAAGCGGCTGATCATGCTAAAGCCGAGGCCAGAAAAGCGGAAGCTGCTGAAAGAGCCAAAGAAGACGCTAAGCAAGAAGCGGCGGATCGTGCTAAAGCAGAAGCCAGAAAAGCCGAAGCCGTTGAAAAGGCCAAAATAGAATCGAAACAGCAAGCTGCTGAACGTGCTAAAGAAATAGCTAAACAGGAAGCGGCTGATCGTGCCAAAGCCGAGGCCAGAAAAGCG
>NZ_FUKI01000081.1 GCF_900163755.1 Crenothrix polyspora
TATTGGCGTAATTTGCCAATCGCAGCAGCTGCATGAGATTCCCCGCACTTTTAATCACACCCTGGTCAGTCAGCCTCTCCACTGTCACACGGTCACCGTATTTTTTGGGTGCGCCCCTTCCGGCATAAGGCTCTGTATACTGGAAATACAGCTTGGAGTCATGGCGCAACTTTGAAATCAGATGCAAGCCTTTCTGCTTGACCAGCTGCAACCCCGCATTATTGCCCAAAGCACCATCATACAAAAAATAGCACGGCCTTATATCGCAACCCAACAACAGTAAGGCTTGCCCAATGCAGCCTTGCAGTTGTAATTGAAAAGCAGAAAGCTCAACTTGAGTACGATCCTTATTCTTGCTGTCTTTGGGTCTGCCTACTTTGTCTTTTTTTACTTTTTTCTTCACCGCTTTCGGGGCTGTTTCCTTTGCTTCATCACGCACCAATTGCTCGGCTACTAATGGGTAAGACTTACGTGTTTCAACGTTTACCAAAGATAGATTCAAGAAACACAAGCTAGGAACTGGTCGTTTTTGTATCGAAGAATAAAACTTTGCCAAACCATGTGTTTCCTTACCAGACTTGGTTACCACCACTTCATCACCCGCAATAAGCCATACTCCACCAGTACCCCTTATACTGAGATATTGCTTGATCAATGCCCAACGTAACTTTGACCAGTCGTGTGTGCCGTTGAAAAAACGCTGGATAGACCGGTAACTGCCGCCTTTTTCCGCCCACCTCGAAATGCCCAGCATCGTTACGCGCCCTGACATCGCTAATGTTGCCTCGATTATCACTGTAAGTTTCTTGAATTCGCAGGGACTTAATAGTGGACGAAGCAATTCAAGGGTTGTTATGATTTCAATCATGGCCAGATTTAGTGGACTATGGTGGTGTAGGAACCCTACAGTCTACTGTTTCTGGCCTTCAATTTGTTAAACCCACTCATTTCACCTTACCCTAAGCGTTATTTTTGTAATTTTATGTTTTTTATAAAAACATTGAAAAATGTGAAATTGCATGTAAAATTATTATTTTATATTATTGGCGAATGATAAGTTTATGGAAACAACATTGCAAGCTATCCGTGCCCCTAAATACAAAACGAAAATTGTCAGTGACCTGCTTATCGGAAATCACGTTTCAGCCTATCAACTTAAAAAGATAACAGGTAAAGAAAGTATAGATGGTTCCAAGATTGGTTATTCCCCAACTGATATAAGACGTATAAAAGTTGCGCTTTATGGCATTGATGAAAATCAAAAAAATAAAAATAGGCCACCCATAATAAATGTCAGAATGGCGAAGGGAGGTACTGGTAAATCATTGATTTCAGCAAATATATCCTCAGCATTTGCAATGTTAGGCTATAAGGTTTTAGCTATAGATGGTGATCCTCAGGCCTCCTTAACCAATATATTAGGAGTGGATTCATCGGCAGAAGACATTGTCCACATCGGGCATTTGATGGAACAGTTTGATACAAAAAATACGGTTTCTATCAAAGATGCGCTGAGGCCAATTTATCCTGGCAATATGCTTGATTTGATTCCAGCAGATATAACCATGACGCAAACAGACAATTGGCTCATTTCCAGGCTGGGTCGAGACTTGATTTTTGACCGCTTTGTCATTAATACCCCTGATTTTTTTAACCAGTACGATGTCATTGTAATAGACAGTGCGCCTGGAACTACCCTGCTTTCTTATAATTTAATGGCTGCTTGCAAGACTATTCTTGCTGTTGCTTGGCTAGATCGTGAATCTGTAAAGGCCATGAATTTGCTTTTTAGTAATATTATAGAAATTAACAGGGCCTATCCGGATAAAAAATTGGATGTAGAAATTGTTGCTAACGGTTATCACCCTTCCTATCGGCATTGTAAAGAAGCACTATCAATTCTTGCAGAGACATATAAAGATTTAATGAATGAAAATGTAATACCTCATTACAGTGGTTTTGTTCGGCAACAGTCATTTTTGACAGAGGAGTCGAAAGGGCCGTTGATTGAACAAGAACCTAATTCTGTAGGGGGACGCGTTATTTTGGAGTTGGCCAAAAGCCTATTGACGCGCTATGGCATAACACTTTCCGGTTTTGACGAAAATATTAAACCAAACATAAGGTAATAGGCTTTAACTATGAAAATGAGCAATTTATTAGGTTCTGGAAAAATTCCAGAGGCCGACCAGAATGTCGTCAGTAAGATGCCACAGTTAGTATCTAACAATCCGACAATGCAAGTGCCTGATGCGGCACCTGGCATTGACGAGGTTGACATGAGTCAAGCTTCAAATACCCTTGAAATTTCTTTGCATCAAATTGATATTTCGCCCTTTCAGCCACGGATCATTTTTGACAGCAATGAATTGCAATGTTTAGCGGATTCTATTGCATTAGGGACTTTAATTGATCCGATTACTGTTAGACAAAAAGAAGATGGCCGTTATGAATTAATTTCAGGTGAGCGAAGATATAGGGCGCATCAAATTTTGGGCTATAAAAATATTCCTGCCGTTTTAAAAATACTGGATGATAAACAGTCAGCACTATTATCAATTGCTTCAAATACAGTACGTGAAAATTTGACTGATTTTGAGTTGGGAATGTCCTTTAAAAAATTGTTGGACAACAAATATGTTAAGTCAGTTGTGGAGCTGGCTCGGTATGTTGGAATATCTCGGCAACAAATTGATCGGTGTCTCGATTTTTCAAAGTTGCCTTCAAATGTAATTAAGATACTCGAAATTCAGCCTAATCTATTTGGCGCTAATTGCGCTGAATTTTTAGCTGGCTATATGGCTAAGGGTTTCGAAAATAATGTTACTCAAGCCGTAGACATGATTGCTAATGGCGCAACTGAACAAAAAGCAATGTTTTGGTTAAAAAACCAATGTGGATTGCCAATCAAGAGAACTTCGGCAAAGAAAAAAGTTGATTTATTTTTTAAGCAGAAGCATTTTGGTGATGCTTATATAGAAAAAAATAAAGTGATTATTCAGTGTAATTCTGATTCTAAACCGTCAGAAATTCTTAAGAATATTCATGAATATTTTTCTGAAAAATCATAAATAATCAATTTAAAACATTGGCTTATGAAAAAATACCTATTAGGTACTTTTGTTTTTAATGAAATTATTTCGTTATATAATGATTCACTACCGTACACTTTTTTGAATTTTAAAAAAAGCGATTTAATTTCAACTTGTTAATCGTATCGCTATGCAAAACGGAGGTATCTTTAGGTTGTCAGACAGTAATCTTTTTAAAAATCTCCGACCCATTGTGAATAAGCTTAAATCGCATCGCTTTGAGCGATGAATAATTTTTTGCTAACTTTGTTGCAAAGCATACTCGCCTAAATAAATCATCCAAATATAAGCCAAAGCCACTGCAATAAGTAATCGAGATACTCGCTCTGGGCATTTCAGACCACTTTTATGTACATTAAATCCGCGACCTTTTATATCTGAAAATAAAGTTTCAATCCTAAAACTCACATTGAGCGGCTATCACCCATAGGAAAGTTGATATATATTTGCTACCGTGGGG
>NZ_FUKI01000117.1 GCF_900163755.1 Crenothrix polyspora
AAACCCCAGTGCCTTGATTAGTGATTGATGAACTGCTCTATAAACTCTGTAACAGTTTGGCATAATGAATTTACACAAAAATGCGTAAATTTATCAAATTGTTAAAAAATATCAAGTAGTTTTCAAAAAGTGTACGGTAGTGAAACATATTTTATAAATATCCCATGAATAAAGATCATTTAACAGCCTTGGTTCGATACCGTACAGACGGACAGAATTTTGGTGCGTATTATGACGGGTAAGTGTTGGATATCACAATTCAACTTGATGTTTATGGTCATAAAGCCATAACCAAATACAAACTGTAATCAATCGTATAAACATCCTATTTTGGAGAGAGCCATGAAAAAAATTAGACAATTAACCACTAAGGCTACAACTTTTAGTCGCAAAGTAGAAGGCAGGATATTGCCACCGTTGCTTTTATGGATGTTCGGTGTGCCAGGCGGAATTTGTGTGCTTCTTTGGGTGTTTTTCTTTCGAGGCAAATAAGCTAGCGGTGTTTGATAGATGCCATCTTATAATCCGGTTGGGTTGATGCGGTTTCAACCCAACACATGGGGGTGGTAATTGTTGGGTTGCAAAAACCATACAACCCATCCTACGCAACTACAAAATATCCAACATACGGGATGTTGCATCTACTTGCACGAACTCACCACGCTCCAAAATTTGATCTAAATGAAAATCAAACTGATCATTCCAAAAAATCCGTTTATTTTTAAACCTGACGCTCCTGAACAGCGCCGCATCATAAAGCGGTTTATAGCAGGGTATTCGTTCTAATTCCGCCTTAACATTAAAATCAACGACGGATGCATCATCCAGATAAACACGTAAAATATAATTTTCTTTAGCCTCAACATTAATCAATTTCATAAGCCCCCCGTAGTTATCTTAACGGTTCAATGCGTAATGGTTCTTGACCGGATACGGCTAATTTCCAATCAACTATTAAAGACTCTTGGTGTAACTCAATCCAAGCTTGAACTAATCGCGTTTGTTTACGTGGCAAACTACCAGAAAGCACCTCACCTTCCAAAATAGAAAACACTGCCTCATCGTCCTGATATTCAGCATGTATATGAGGCATATTGTGTCTACCATTATCGTAGAAATACATCATGATTTGAATGCCATAAAAAATGGATATGGTTGGCATATTTTAATTCCTTATGTAAGACAGGGTTTGCAACTGCCATTAAGTTATGAAAAATCGCTTAGGGTGGGCAGGTTTTTTTTGCCCATCTTTTTCCTTGCCGTATTGTTCCGTGTGGGCACGAAAAGCATGTAACCCAACGGCCGCATAATTTAAAATTGTGTCCCGGTAAAAGATGTATTATGCAACGCTGAATTCAATTTTTTCCACAGCATCAAGATTAACCGTCTGTCTGGCAATCCAAAGGTCATAATTATCCTGCATCATCAGCCAGCTCTCAGGAGAGCGTCCTAGGGCTTTGGACAGTCGCAAAGCCATTTCCGAGCTGATACCGCTGCTACCGTTTAAAATCCGGTTTAATGTAGAAGGCGCGACATCCAGTTTCGAAGAAAGTTGCCGACCCGTAATACCAAATGGTTCTAGGTAAACTTCTCGAATAAACTCGCCAGGGTGGGGTGGGTTATGCATAATCATTAGTGGTAGTCCTCATAATCGAGTACAAAAGCATGGCCTTCATGAAATTCAAACGTCACGCGCCAATTGCCATTCACCCAAACCGACCCTCTGTTTTGGTCTGAACCTTTTAGCGGATGCAACTTAAAACCTGGGATATTCATATCTTCAAGCGTTGTTGCGGTGTCCAGCGCCACCAACTGCATGCGCAAACATTTCGCGTGTTGCGGCTGAATGCTCGCTGAAGAACCTGAATCAAAGAACTTCTTCAGTCCTTTATGGCGAAATGACTTAATCTTTGAAAAATTGTAGCATGTTGCGCTATGCGCAACAATAGTTTAGCTGTGGAGTGATTTTAATGCCTGCAACGTGTGCATGGTTGTTAGATCGACCTTTGTGTCTAATTTGGCAATCGAGTAGAGCTGTTACTTTCTCGCCCCACCTAATACGGACATATCCCTAACAAGCGGTGCAGATTGACGACCCGATATTGGGGGAACAGTCCTTGATTTATGAAAGATCCTTAATACCCAGGCAATAGGCAGCGCGGTATATAAGGTTTGAATAGAAGTCAAAAGCTTAAGCGCGGTTATCACCGGTGAGGTTTTGGCGCGGGGCGGCTTACTGGCCGTACCGGCTATTTTTTTGGTTTGCCGTCTGGTGAGTTCACCCAGAATAAACCCAAAGCCACCGGCCAGCCACAAAGTCGTTGATGCTGTCATCTGCTGGTGTAGATGATCTGCCAGTACCGTGGTGTACGCATCAATTTTGTCGTGCCGCATGAGGATCTGGCGTTCTGCATCACGGATTTGGGCGGCCAGAAATTTAGATTTACTGCACTTTACCCCATAATGAGCCATCATGGCTGTCCCGTATTTTGCTGTTTTGACGGTATGCCCTGGAAACTGCGTAGTGTCGAGGGGAAGTGCAAATAATGTTTTTTACGGCGGATAATCCCACAGCAAATCAGCGCGAGCAGCAGATTAAACACCACGGCTAACAGTATGGCGACACTTGGCAGTACCAGGTTATTTTCGGTCACCGACAACACTAAGGCGGCCAACAGACCCAGCCAAGCAGCCATCAATAAAATAGCCACCATAACACCGGCCATGACCATACTGACCAAGCTCTCCCCTGCCCGCTGCGTTTCCAAGGCTGCCAGTCGCAAGTGATCAAACCCTAGGCCACGCAGTTCAGCCAACAACGCTTGGGTATCGTCCAGCACACTGGGGGGTTGCGCCGCATCATCTGTCGCTGTCGATGGCCTCGGTGATTTATCTTGACGGTTGGTGTCCATAGCCGTTAATACCTAACGGCCGCTTAACACACGGCTTAGCAAAAATCCCGACACAACCGCAATACCCAGCGACAAGAAGGGGTTTTGACTGATATAACTGCAACTACTTTTAGCTGAGCAACATGAATTGTCCTGCTGCTGGTTAGCGATTTGCTGTGCTAGTTTGACGGCTTTGTCTTTGTTGTCCATGATGGCTACCCGGTCTGTGAGCCGTATGTCTACGGCTCAAGTTACTGTTTGTGGCGGCCTAACGGCCACTCAACACACGGCTTAACACGAAACCTGCCGCTACCGCGATACCCAAAGAAGTAATGGGATTGTCACGGATATAGCTGTGACAGCTGTCCGCCAATTGCTGCTCGGCATTTTTCAGTTTTTCGCCTTTTTCGCCCAGTGCTTCTGCGGCATGGCTGGTGGCACTGGCGATCTTATCGCCTGCGTCATGTACAAAATCTAATGCCTTATCTGCCATTTCCATAATGATTACCTCTATGTCTAAGCCGTCTGATTTTAACGGCATCGGTATTAAAAATATTTAAAGGGGCTGGTTAAGGCGTTTATAGTGCAATATCACCACGAACGCCTAACCGGCTTCTGTTTTGGCTAGTGATAGCCATGAGTTGGCATCTAGCGACCGCTCATGACGCGGCTCAGTAGAAAGCCCGATGCCACTGCAATGCCAATTGAGGTGATGGGATTTTCCTGCACATAACTGCAACAATCCTTCATTAAACGTTGTTCGGCATTTTTCAGTTTTTCGCCTTTTTTGCATAATGAATCTGCTGCATGATTAGTCGCATCGGTGACCCTATCGACTACGTCATGTGCAGAATCCCCTGCCTTATCTATTGCTTTCATGCTGGTTTTCTCCTTTATTTAAGGCGCATGTCGTTCTTAACAGACGTGACACCATTAACATTACGTGCAATATCGGCGGCTTTGTTAATATCGCTACGGGAATTTACAAAGCCGCTTAATTGCACCACGCCCTTGAACGTTTCAACGTTAATTTCGGCAGAACTTAAGGCAGGATCATCCAAGATAGCGGCCTTAACTTTAGCGGTAAGAATACTGTCGTCAACGTACTCGCCAGTACCTTCATGTTTTTGAGTTGACGCACAACCTGCTGCGGTCAATAAAGTCAGTGCCATAAAAAATGCGGATAAAGTTTTAGTAAAAGTTTTCATGTGTAGCTCCATTAATGTGTCAGTGGAATACGACTTTCTTGGCTCACTTCAGTGAGGGATTTATCCTGCCAGTTAAAGCAACTGTATGATTTATGATGCATAAATTATCGCAATCACGCAGTCATCTTGCAGGTAATAGGTAGGTTGCGCCAAAACCTTAAAGACACTTTACGCATGAAATCAGCCCTGGTCTGTACGGTATCGAACATATAGATGGGCAAAACCATCACTGAAAATGCGGAGATTTATTAGAAAAATCGCCCTCGTTCTCCCTTTTTCAAAAGGAGGAGGTGAATACCTAAAAATTTATCTAAAGGTTTATATTGAAATTTTGGGGTGTGCTAGCGGGGGTAACCGAAAATTTTAGGCCTGAAGACAATAGGCAAGATAAATATTATCTTGCAATAGATGCGTACCAACAGACCAATTTTTTCCATCATTGTCACAATGTGCGTCATATAACAAACCCCAGCTTTGATCGATTTTCTGAACAAAAGAAAAGCTTTGCAAAGAGAGGCTAAACCCTAAACCCCGTGCCTTAATATAGGCTTCTTTCAACGTCCAGTAATTGAAAAACCAATGTTCACAGTCAGCCAGACATTTATGGCCTAAGACCGCTTCTGCTTCTAAGGTCGAAAAAACCTGATGGCACAATGACGGTAAGTCTTCCAGGTGCTTACGTCGCTCTACATCCACGCCCACGGCACGATTATTGGCAACCGCACAGGCAACCATGCCGTGGGTATGGGAAAGATTAAAGTGTAGCCAGTGATACCCTGAATTGACAATGGCGGGTTTGCCATAAGGATTGCAGATAAATTGCCAATCTTTGCCCCGTACCGGCGCGTAACAACTCAACACCTGCCGTAAAAACACATGGGCGGCACTGTACAAATCCCGATCTTTGTTAAACTTAAAAGAGGCGGCACGCTGTTGTTCAAACGCATCAAGTACTTCGTTATAAATCCCTGAGTAAAGTTCGGGGCGCAGCAGATGAATATGAAGCTCATCCGCCCCTAATGACAACCGCTGGTTTTTTGCAAGCTCAGCAAAACTATTTGTTGTAGCGTGCGTATAAAAAGAACACTGCATTGGCAAGCCCTACACTGTAAATCAAGGCACTGGCCGTGCCGGTGAGTTGCAGACCCAATTGCCCCATATTGGGCATGGCAAACAGGCCTTCTGTACCAAACAGGGCGACACACACACTGCCCCAAATACCGCCCGCGCCATGTATAGCCACAATATAGGCTGCCCGTACTTGCCACACTTGTTGCAAAATACTTTTACGCAACAGCGTGTAAGTCACATTATGGATAAGCCCCGCAATAGCCCCCACGATGAGCGCTTCAGCAAAATCAAGTGTAGATGCGGTTGCCGAAACCGCCACCAGGCCAGTAACAAAACCACCTAAACTACGGGTGACTTGCCCCTTATCAACACGCGTATAACGGTAATGCAGCAAGGCAGCAAGCCCCCCAGCCGATGCCGCCAGACCAACATTCAGTAGGGTTGGGGCAATTTGGTTGCTGGATATAGACAGGCTTCCTGCGGTAAATCCTGCTACGCTTATGGCTAAAAAAAACAGCGCACTGGCGCAATACACCGGCTCATTTTCAGGATGATCCGGATCGTGCGATGCGGGTTTATGTTTGCCTATACGCCAGAGCCAAGCCAGCACAAAACCCGCTGCAAGGGTGTTAATTGTGGTCGCGCCACCGGCATCCACAAAGCCAATGGCTTCCAGCCAACCTTTATTGTCAGTAATGAAATGCCCTGCCCATGCCCAGTGCCCAAACACCGGAACCAGCAATGTACCGACAAGCAAGGCCAGCAGCAAATGCGCCATACCGGACAGTTGCCGGCCAATCGCCGTATAAATAATCAGAGCAGCGAACAGCACAAAACTGGCTTGGTATAATAGAAATTCTGCAAAAGCAAAAGTCGATTTCAAACTGGGTTCGGTGGCGTTGCCCAGCAATACAAACCCCATTGAGCCCAGCCAGCCGCCGGTAGATGGCCCAAACATAAAGCTAAAGCCTAAGATAAAATAGCCAAAAAACGCCGCCAGACACACCAACAGCACGCCTTGCTGGGCAGTAGCACCATCTAATAACGGCTTGTTATGTTCTTTATTGTTAGCGATAGCAAACGCTATGGGTACAAAAGACACCATGACAATGGCCAGCAATAACCACAATCTATCCAGGTCTTTAATCATACTGATGCGTTCATTTTGCTTGCTGTCTTTTTGTACACTTTGCCCTTGGCTCAGCTTGTCTAATTTTGTACTTAGTTCGGCAATTTTAAGCAAGGTTTCATAGCCTCCAGAAGCATAGTTTTCAATTAAAAACTTTTGTGAACTGACATCGGCAGCATTGGCGTTAAGGCTTCGCTGCAAGGCCGTCAAGTCATTTCTTTTCAGTGTCAACAGATCATTTTGCAGTTTTTCAAGGTTAATACCCTGCGTGGAAATCAGGCTACGCATGTCTTCCAGGTCTACATGTGCATCTTTGAGTTGGCTGCTGATTAAATCAAGTCCATCTTTAATGGTCGCCCGATTAAGGACAGCGCCTTTTTTACTGTTATCAATTTCTTTACGCAATGTGGTTAAAGTTTTCTCAATAACTTTAACATTATCCATGCTGCTTTCAAGTTGCGCTTGTGCCTGGGTCTTGGGTTCTGATTCTGCATCGGTTATTTTTGTGGCCAGTTTGGTTTTATCACTGGCTGCCGGTGTGGATTTTTGTTCGACAACAGGGGGCGAGGTTTGCGCCGGTGTTTTTTCTTCGGCATACGCTGTACTGTGACAACACAGCAGTAGCGCTAGCAGCGTTGTCATTAAGTTAAGGCGGTGTAGTCGGGCATCCCTACTTTTACCCTCTCCCACACGAGAGGACGTTTTTTCCCTTAACGTGATGACAATGAATGCTAGCAGACCGATATAAAACCATGGCTGACAATATTGGCGAGTGCTATGGGTAGAAATCGTTGGCATACGTGGTTCCTCAATGGTTACTTTTAACCGGTTTTACTGATGCTGATGCCAGTAATTCGGTGCAAGCTTTGGTTGTGCTGGCAGGCGGCGCTAATGCAGCATTCAATTGCTTTAACAGGTCGGTATCGTGTTCCCGAACCGCAAGAACTATACGGGTAGTGCTTAAATCCTGTATGTCAGCCGGTGTACTGGTAAGCTCTGCGTATTCATCCAATAGCGTGTCAAAAACCCGGGCTTTAAAAAAAGTTTTCTCGCCCAGAACACCATCAAGCCGATTAAATACCAAATCAATAATTGCCGATTCCAGTAAGGGATAGGCTTTTATATGTGCCACACCGCTGTATTTAGCCACTAAATAGCTATGGAAAACAGTACCTTCTTGTACACCAATGGTAGTGTTTTTGAAATCCTCCGGCTTGGTTCTGGCCGGAGCCTGTTTTTTATGCAGCAACACCGGCACAAGTTGGCATAAGGGTTTGGTAAATTTGAGATGATCGATATTGGGAGGGTGGGTCAATTTGAGCGCATCGACCTTTGGTGGCAACGCAGAATCGAGCAGTAACACGGCATTCAGCTTGATATTCTGTAAATTCAGCAATAAATTTTCAGGCCGACCACCGACAAAATGACACTTTAGATCAAGCTGCTCGCAGGCCGATTGAATTGTTGTTACCAAAAAGCCTTGCGCCTGGCGGTTAGCGTCAAAATAAACGTAAGGCTTGCGATTGTTTTCAATACCAATATACAAAGAGGGCCGTGGGAGTGATGTCTCTTCGGCATGGCCAAAGTGACTACACATGCCTGTCAGGCACAGCGCCAACACGCCCAGTAAGGCTTTACTGTTAGCCATTATTGCGCGGCGTTTGCATCGGGTGTTGTGCCAAGTCCCATATAAGAACTGGGCGATAGCAACAACAAGGTCTCATCAGACACGCCCAGTTTTTGTAATTCTTTCAGGTTAATGGCAATTTCGGGGAAATTTTGCAGGCGCTCACCCAGTTGCTGCACATTCATGCCATGTAACAGGCTACGATAAACCTGCATGCTGCCCAAGCCTAAAGGATCAACATCACTGCGTTTATCCAATACCAAACTCAAGTTAGTGTCGGCTTGCCGACCTTCAACTGACAGGCTGGAACTTTTAAATAACGGTAAAATACGGTTCAACCGGTGGACAAGATTTTCATCAATACCTTCATAAGCCGACACATATTGGGTATCGGTACTGAGCGACAGCTTGCCAAAACAGTTAACCAGCTCGCGCTCAATGGCTTTTCTGTCCAGGGTTGAAAAAGGAATAACGCATTCAAGCAATTTTAAGCCGTGCTTATCAACCATTTGTTTCAGTATGTTGTAGCCAGAGATCTGCCGGCCGCTTTCGGTGTTCTCGTAAATAATACCGATGCGGGTAAACTTAAGAATGGCTTGTGCGAGTTCCAGCAAGGTTATTTTAAGCTCATCCGCAGAAAGACGTTGCGCCATCAGCTTGCTAAAAGGCGCTGCCTTATATTTGTTCGGCTCAGCCTTTAACAGGCTTTTTTCAAAACGCCGCAACAGGTACGGGCTATTAATAGCCGGTAACACATGCCATGCACCGCCTTGCCACACATTAAACAAATAGCGTTTGCCGCGCAGTTCACCGGAGCTATCAAAGGCATGCAAGCCGGTAACGCCTGGCCAGGCTGGCAAGTAGTGTAAAGTAGATGACAGCAGCGGTGGAATAGTGGAACCGGCTTTTTCAATGGCCGTCGCCAATAGCATGATTGAATCGTAGCCTTGTGCTGCATCTATGTCTGCTGCGACAGCGTATTTTTGTTGATACTGTTTGATAAAATTCATGTTTAAAGAATTGTTTTTAGTCGGTCTAAAAACAATGGGTACAATGGTGTTTTCTGCGGCAGCGCCCGCTGTTTCTGTATAGCTGGGTACGTTTAATACCTCATTGCCCAATAAGGGCTTATTAATGCCCATTTCCCGTAACTGCTGGACGATATGTCCCGATGCTTCAGGCCCTGCGGCAATAAAGATGGCATCAAAAGCCTTACTGTTAAACTGCGAAATCAACGGACGGTAGTTGGTTTCTTTGGCAAAAAATGACGAGTTTTGTACCAGATCTATGCCCATCTGGACAGCGAAATCTTCAAATAAAAACGCCAATTCTCGGTTGACATCATCGCGTGAGTATAAGATGACTATTTTTTGGTAACCCAATATATTGGCGACACTGACCAGTTGTTCGGCCATAATTTTGGCGCTGGGCATCATTCTGAATACATACTGAAAATTATGACTGGTAAGACCCTGTGCCGTGGAAAAAGGCGGCATAAACAGAATTTGGCTGCGCTCATAAACCACAGAGGCCGGTATGGCGATATTGGAATCGGCATGGCCTAATACGGCGGTTATTTTTGGGTTGTCGGCAATGCGCCGCAGGGTGTTTTTTGTCGCATCAAACGTGCTGGCATCCTGTTCAATATTGAGTTTTATCGAGCGCCCCAATAGTTTTCCAGAACGCTGGTTAATATTTTCCACCGCCAATTTAATACCATTCAGGTACGTACTCGTACCGTTGATATAAATGCTATTGGCCGGATCTTCAAACACCACAATTTCAATATCACCCTTGTTTTGACGGGCATATTCCAGACGTTTTTTGGCCATCAGTTCAAAATCAGGGCTACTGCACCCGCTCAGGCATACAAGCAACAGCAGCCAAAGATAGCCTGCTTTCATTGGCTATCGCCTTCAGCTGAATCGGCTTTGGCCGAGGTGTTTTTAGGGGCTTGTGGGTTCGGTTTTTTGGTGGCTTTGTCCTCAGCGTTAGCTGCACTGGCTTCTGGGGGAGCAGGAGCAGCGGTAACCTGATCACCGCCTAAAATAATGGGCAAACCATCTTTGCCAGAACCTATCACCACCACTTTGGCATTGGGCGATGCCGCCAGTTTCTGGGTGGCTTCAATGCCTTTATAACGCAACACGGCTTCGGTCAACGATTCATTAATAGCATTATGGTAAGTTTTGACCGCCTCGGCTTCAATTTTTAAGCGTTCGCCCTCCTTGGTTGCGGTTTTTATGCGGAACTCATAAGATTTCATGAATTCTTCCTGTTTCAATTTATCCTCAATGGCGCTGACCATGTCGGGTGGCAACTGGATGCTACGGATAATAATGTCTTCGACTTGTACATAGTTGCGCCCCACTTCGTCAAGGGCAGTTAGAATAGCGTTGGTCAGCAAGCCTTCCTCATTGGTGTAGATTTGTTCCGCCGAATAATGCCCCAGTTGCTTACGCATTACCGATTCAATTTGCGGCAAAATAACCCGATCTAAATAGTTAGGCCCTATGCGTTGGTGCAAAACACCCAGTAACTCATATTCAGGACGGTAACGTACCGCCAAAGATAAATGGATAGTTAGGCCTTTATTGGAGATAACATCAAACTCATGCCGCGCCACCTGTTTACGTACTTCGTAAATATACATGGTATCCAGCGGGCTAATGATGTACAGGCCTTCTGCGTAAATAGTATCGGTTTCTGTGCCGCTAAAACGTCGATACAACACACCCGCCTCACCAGACTGAATACTGATGACGATACGGTTGAAGAAAAATACCAACACCATCGCCGTAATCAGCAACGCGACAATAAAACTCGCTCGCCAGCGTTTCAGCCAGGCTTTAATGCGTGCATACATGCCAATAGGCGCAGCGGGCACCGTCATTAACGTTTTAGACACTTAAGTTCAGGGGCGGGCGCTGATGCCGATAGGGTGTAGCTAATAACAGTGGGTTCATGAATAATTGGTCAGGGAAAAGCGATTAAATCGTAAACCCACCTAAAATTTAAAGACCTTTCAGGTGGGTAATTTCAAGGTATTAAGCGGCCACTAAGGCGGGTTTTTTAGTAAATGTCTTACGTAAAATATAATAAGTGCCCAGCCCCAGTAATGCGCCACCTGCGGCCGCCATGCCAATAGGATGGGCTAAAACAAAGGCTTTGGTAGCACCGGACAAAGCGGCAAAAGAGCCATGTGAACTGGCTGCACCTGCTAATTCTGTTTCCATGAAAATCTCCTTAAACTGTAAGTGAGTGAGTTGTTATTATCAACGCCAGTTTAAAGTAGAGTCAAGGCAACAACCCAGAAGATAGGGCTATAAATTGTTAAGTTTTGTTAATGGCTTGTCAGCGGGGGTATTAATTGCGCTGGACGTACAAACAGCCTGACTCCATTTGTGTTAAGGCAAACACTCTGTCACCAGGACGCTTCGGTACAGATTTCATGGTTTTTTGCAAACTGCATTGACGGATGACACCTAGCCCTTCTATCACCGTGCCTTCCACCAATACCAGGTCGCCGCTGCGTATGACTACAATGTCACCAGGCTGTAATTCACCGAGTGTCACCTCTATTTCAACGCCCTCTTGTACGCGCCAGACCTTGGAAAAACTGGAATCCATCATATGAGAAAAATCAATTTGGGTCAGATTTTTTGTCTGCAATAACAAATTACGTGTCCCAAACACAAACAGAAACATTAAAGAGGCCATCAGCGGGCGACCTGTCACTAATGTCCCCGCCACTGCCACTATTTCAAACGCTGTCATCGGCGATATTCTGGACGTGGCATCGGATTGGTGTAGGGTTTTGACAAAATTATACGTGCTGTAACTGAGTAACGGGATGCTTATTAAAATAGCGGGCGGAAATAGCCACCAGCCGGAAGCCGAAAACGCCAGTGCATACCACGATACGCGCTGGTAATGATGAAGCTCACTCATGTCATCAAACAGTTTATCAGGTTTTTTAGGCGTGCTACTGGCGATAGCGCTTTCTGTCACGGGGGCGGGTAGGCTAATGGTTTGCAAAAACGGTGTCACTTGTCGATGGTCACGCCACAACGCACCCACCACGCCACTGACAAACAAGGGAATAAAAAAAGGGATGTGGAACATGGTATCTCCCAGCGTGTTAACGTCTGATTATTGGGGTGGGCTTAACGGTTTAGGATCAGTAATGCTTGGTAAGCTCATTTACGCAGTATGATAGATGCACGTTGCTTATTGAGGCTAGCAACTTAAAGCGGGACAAAATGTAGGTTGGGTTGAACGCTTTTCTCAACCCAACATTCCCAAGGCCTTGTAAAATTTTGGGTTGCCAAACAGCAGGCAGCCCAACCTACTTGAATGTTATTGTTTTTTTGTCCCACGTTAAGTTGATAGCCGTTTTGCCCACCAGCCAAGCGCGGTAAAATCCTATGTGGGAAGAAAAGCATTGCCCACCCTACAGTTGCAATTGTCCCGTTTAAAGTTCGTAGCCCTTATTGAACCTTTAGAAGCACCCACAAAAGCGGGACGCGTTGCCGTTATCTTTCCAGCAATAAGCGAGTACTCAGTCAATCTGGATATGTCGGGTATGTTTTTAACCCGCGTGAGACCTGCGAGGTTTTTAAAACCTCGCAGGTCTTTGCAACACCCTTAGTATTTACTAAACTCTCATGCTTTAACGTCCTGTTGGCAACACAATGGACGGGCTTTCTTCTTCTTCGCCGGAGCTTGCCAGATTCATAATAAACATCAAAAATGAAAACGTGCTTTTGGAAGTGATGTCGCGGTCGCTGACCGAATACCAATGATCATGGTAAGGCACTGCAACAGACACATCATCTGGCTTGCTGGCGGCTGCGTGGATAACCAGCAATGGGCTAATGATACGATTACCTGCCTGGGTTGCAACCTTGGCCTCAATGGCACGTTTTTCGGTAATATGCTGGCGCGGTACTTCAATAGACGCTGACATATCAACCAGTACATCCATTACCGAGCGGGTCAGGATAGCAATCTCCTTATTATTGGCAGGCATTACACCATAGACAACGGTAAAATCCAGTGTGTTAGGATCAAGTCCCAGCAGATGACGAAACTCATCGAGATTGGCGCGGCTGTTGGCATCTCTTGGCTCGTGCAGGGACAAGATGACGTTGTCTTTGCCATCCACAGAACTAACCCGCAAAGCAATACTGTTGCTGGCTTGCAAGGCAGAAATCAAATCAATGAGGCGGTAAAATGCTGGATTGGGCGGTGTTTCCTTGTCCAGGCCAAAATGGTTATCCTGACCATTGATGGAGTGTACGGTCAGCCGTAAAATCATTTCAGCGGAATAACCTGCCTGTAATAAACCCACGATGGACGGTGTGGGTATGGGGGCCATCATGCGTTTGCCAAATTGTGCCCCGCCCATGGGGGCGTAGGTTACGGTCGGTGCGGTCGTGTACTCAACGTCGCCGCCAAAACTAGCCCCCCAAGTCGCCAAGGAAAGCAGGTCGGGTTTGTCACCCCATGTCCCACCCGCGTTCATACGGGTTGTGAAGCTGTTGGTGTCGATGACCGACTGCACACTTAAGAATATTGGCACATCACCGTAACGTAACTTTACGATATTCAGCAGCATTTGTGTCTTCCACGATTCGCCAATGGCGGCGGTGTAATTGAAGCGATTTTTGATCAGCTTGTCAGAACCAAAATGCGAGCAGCCAGTCAATAGCATCAACGGGATCAACCCTACTGCCAATTTTTTTATTTTCATTAGTATTTCCTTTGCCTATATGCCTAAGTTTATGAGTGTTCTGTACAGTTCTAATGACGGCTTCTGTCATTAATTATTTGGCATGCGTCGCCAAGCCATCTTTTAGGGCTTGCTGAAAATGCTCTCGTTGTTGTTTACCATCAAAATTGTCTAATCCGCCACCGTCCTCAAGGTGTTTGATAAACACTTGGCCTGTTGCATAAATTACCGCGCCCGCCGTTGCTGACAAGCTGATGCCGCCACTCAGCGTGCCTATACCGGGAATGGCTTTACTCATACTGCTGAGCCACATTAACATCGTAGTCGGTAATGAACCGCTGAGCATGGCAACCAAGATGGATTTGCCCCGTTCTTTATTAAACGCCATCCCGTAATGCGCACTCAGATTGTTCAGTAAATTGAGCTGTGTGCCTGTTAAACAGGCCACATCCAGAAAGGGCACTGGCACTGTACTTAATGCCATACCCGCCAGCATGTGTTTTCTAACAATGCCCAAGGCTTGTTGATGTTGGTTGCCACCGTCCACGTCTGCATCAACGGACGTATTGGCTTCAGCGTGAGTGGACAAAGTGTGCAGTTGCTCTTGTGCTGGCAGATCTTCATCATCCGTAGTGGGGCTTTTTTTGCCAGCGCCAAAGCTGAAAAATTTACTAAATGATTTCGCCAAGGTAGGAAGTGGAGCGGCGGTTGCTAACATAGCGTCATCAACCGGTGTTTGAACAACCGGTGTAACCTGTGCTTGTTCAGTTGATGTTGTATCTGCTGGTGAACAAGCATTGTCCTGAGCTTTGTGTGGCCAAAAACCAAAGCCTTTAATTTTATTGATTGATTGCACCAAAGAGTTTGGTTGTGCGGCAAGGGCTGGGGTTGTTGCTGTTTCGGTCAAAACCATCGGCTTAATCTCTGCCAGTAACGGTTGTGGCTGATCCTGATTTTCTGATATGGCAGTGGCTTGATAATAGCGTTTCCAAGCAAGCACACGGGTAAAATGGCCGTGTGCGGCGCGATTAACAGCGGGGGAGACTTCTAGCGTTGTTGCTGAAATAGCCTCGGCCACGGGTGCGTAATCAGCGTGATGCACTAATTTATGTTGTGTTTGTTTTAAATTTTCGGCGTGTGCTAACCGTTTAGCCTTGGCTAACACAAGAGCTTCATTTACCAATAATTGCTTTTTGTTTTTTAAGTGATTGAGGGCGGAATCCACCTCGCCACGCAAAGCATAAAACATCGGTAACTGCATTGATGTTACTGCACTTTGTTCGGTCAGCTGTGCTTGTAACGCCGTCAAATTAGCTATAGCAGGGTCAATATCAGCCGCTTCGGAATCGCGCCAGTGATGTATTTTTTGCTGCAATGCGGTTAGTTTCTGGTAGCGTTTAATCCGTACCTGTTTTTGATAAAACGCTCTGCCTGCCATTGCCAGCATTAATGCGGCGCTTAGGATAATAAGGCTAATTTTAAGCACAACTGATTTAGCTACTAACTCAGTCATTTGTGCTACATACTGTTTAACATCCGAAAAAGTGAGCACTTTTAGGTGTTTTTCCGACAGAAACGTCTGAATATATCGATCAGCAGGCAGCATTATCGACTTAAATTGATAAGCCAACACGAAGCTAATAACAAGAAAAACGATTAGCAGCACACATATTTTTAAGATTTCATACTTCATGACATGATATCTGAGGTAAGCGATACTGCACTTTAGCATTTCTGTTGGGTGGAAAATGTTAAGAAATGTTAATTTTTAACGTGCTTAAATAAGCTTATTTACGCCAAAATCTGCACTATCTCAAATTTGGCACCCGCCCTGTATGACATAAAATAGTAAGCTAAATGTTAAGAAATGTTGTTTTTTATTCCATTTATTCAACCAGATGAAATAATGCGAGAAATTCACAATCTTTTTTTCAAGCTATAAAAATTAAGCCTGTAACACAAGCAGGTTATCACTTTATTCTTGAACGTGCCGGATGCAAACGTATTCGTAACCTCGCAAATTTTTTTTGAATAGCTACACTGATTCAACAATGCACCGGTTTAAAATGTCAGAAGATAATCCCTTTCCCCCACAGCAATTTTCTTTTGCAGATTCGCTTGCCGAACAAGCGAAACTGATTCAGGAGCTCAGTGCCCGTCTCCAGGAAAAAGAAAAACAATTAGCTGCCCTGAGCAACCAAAAATGGCTGTTTGATGAATTGACTTATAAACTTCAGGAGACCGAATCTCAGTGGCAAGCAGCCTGTGGGCAAGTACAAACGCAGCGGCAATTGCTTGACGAATTGACAACAGCGTGCCAGTACGTCGAAATTAAACTGACTGCCGCCTTGTTACACAGTCGGCAAACCATTGCACAAAACATTGTTAAAACCCACATTGTTGCAGGCATGGCGTTGGGATTTATACCTTTACCTGTGATGGATATGGTTGCGTCCAGCGCCGTGCAAGCCAATCTGCTTCGCAATTTATGCACGCATTATACGGTTGATTTTGACGAGCACGTCAGTCGCTGCGTGCTGTCATCCATGCTCAGAGGGGCATTGCCGGTGTTAATGGTATTGGGCTTAAGCAGTCTCGTCAAAATTATTCCTGGCTTTGGCACGTTGGGTGGCGGTATTAGCATGACGCTGTTGGTAGGCGCAACCGTGTATGCCAGCGGGCAAGTTTTTATCCGTCATTTTGAGGCAGGGGGAAGCTTGCAAAATTTTAATAGCCTACATTGGCAAGCTTTTTTCCAACAGCAGTTTGAAGAAGGCAAAGCCTTTATTAAAGCAAACCGTATTAAGGATTGACAATGTATCTTGGACAACCACGGAGAATGGCAGTGTGTCTACGATGATGGGTAGCTTGGCCAGACCAGAGCCATTTTTTATTGAGCATGGCGGTTATTTTCTGCATGGTGACTTATTGCCTAAAGACACTGACAAGTTGCCCGAAATACTGTTTTTACACGAAACGCTGGGTAATGGACGGGCGGAGTTTTTATTGTTACGGCAAATATTATGGGAGTTGTACGGCTTGTCGTCGTGTGCGTTTGATTTTATTGGCTACGCCAGCCTGGGAAAAAGCTTGTCACTGCCGTTATCAGAACGGGTGGCACAAACCAGCGATGTGGTTCACGCTTGTTTTGACTTGCAAGCTTTTAATGTTGTGGCTGTGGCCAACAGCGCTGAGATTGCAAGCTGTTTAACTGAGATTTTCCCAATCTCTCATTGGGTAGCAATCAATCCGGCAGTCGACTGTAAACTCTTGGGTAACAGCCGTTGGCAACGCATAGACATGCCGGTTGAGGCAGGGAAAACGCTAAGCTATTTAAATAATAACATCACGCTTTTGGCTAAAATTGCGGCAAAAATCAACGCGCTTTTAGGGGTAAAGCCGCAGATCAATTAATGTTAACCGCTATCGGCCAAAAGGTACGCTCAAAGAAGGCTGCTCTATTTTAGCTTGGGACACACGGTGGGTTACCAACCAAGCCCCAATGCCTTGTTCAATGTCGATAAACTCTTTCAGTAACGCGTGTCGAAACTCAGCCGTACTGATAACGGCAATGTCTTGTTGATAAATCTGTTGCAAGTGGTGTTCAAACGGGTCAGAACTGTACACGCATACAGAACTGATGGTTTTATGGGCAACGTGTGCTGCACCCTTCCAATCGGCTGCGGCTAAACGCTGCTGTATCTCATCTTTCCGCATACTAATGTGGGGCAAGGCAAACTCAAGCACTTCTATCGCATCGCTTAGGCCAATCGTTTTAACCAACTCAGCCAAAGCCAGTTGTGTGGTATCTGACATTATCTGTCCCTGTAAAAAGTGCATTAAAGCTTACCAAGTACTTTGGTAGTTTGGATTTTAGCGTAACGCAGATCGAAAATTAATAGTAACGCTAAGGCTATGCTGCCTTTTGTTTTGCATTAGACACTAAACAGACCCATCCTACCGATTTATTTGATGGTATGCCAATTTTAAAGCCATTAACCTGAACATACGATGAATAGTAAGATTAGCAAAAAATGGCTTCCCACTTAAGGCGGGACACAGTGCAAGGCCTAACCGTTCGCCCTGAGCCTGTCGAAGGGTGGGTGGTTAAGCCGATCATGGTTCGACAAGCTCACCACGAACGGCTTAACCTGAAACTGTCCCGCCTTACAGCGTTTTCACAGCTCAATAGTTACAGCGTAACCGTTCGCACTGAGCTTGTCGAAGTGTACCGTTCATGGTTCGACAAGCTCACCACGAACGGCTTAACCTGAAACTGTCCCGCCTTACAGCGTTTTCACAGCTCAATAGTTACAGCGTAACCGTTCGCACTGAGCTTGTCGAAGTGTACCGTTCATGCTTCGACAAGCTCACCACGAACGGCTTAACCTGAAACTGTCCCGCCTTAAGTGGGTAGCCCAAAAAATTTAACTATTTTTAAAGTAATAACTGTTATTTTAAATAAGCGCATGATTTTTAACGGCTAACGGTTAATAGTCATAATAATTTACAAAAAATTCAAATAATCGCTATTTTGCTGGAATCCCGTAATAGAAGCGTGTTAAAATTTTTTTCGTAAGTAAGCGCAGTCGTACATATTAAATTTATCTACCTGTAAAACGATTTATGTGTGTATTTTGTTAAGTAGCGTCGGTCAAGATAATAAGTGCAATAATATTTTATTTTCTTATAAGTTACAGCGTTTTCAACTTAGGACAGTTACAGCCACCGTTTGTGCTGAGCTTGTCGAAGCATGAACGACACACTTCGACAAGCTCAGTGCGAACGGTTACGCTGTAACTATTGAACTATGAAAACGCTGTAATAGTTGTTTTATTTCAATATTTTTGTATTTATTATGCCGCATTACTTTTCGAATTATGCTAGCTTTTTTACATCCAGCCCTTTTTATGGCACAACTGTGCATGATGCACTTACGGCCACTTTATGAAGTAAATTTTTAAAGGAAGCATACGATGGCAATAGTTCATAAAAACACAACAAAAACGCTGCTAGTTGTTGATAATGATGAGATTTTGCAATGTTTGCTTTATAAATATTTAACATTACATCAGTTTTCCACACGATTTATGTCTAATGGCAGTGGCTTGCCTTTATTATTGGCTAAAAACCGTATCGATTTGATTGTTATGGATGTTTTGCTGCCCGATAAGAGTGGGCTGTATTGGCTGAAATGGCTGCGTCAGTATCACGTCCATATCCCTGTTATTATCGCCTCTGTTAAAGCTAACGAAGATGACCGGTTACTTGGTCTTGAGAATGGGGCAAAAGACTATTTGATGAAACCTTTTCAGTGTAAGGAGTTGTTGATCCGCATTGAAAACATACTGACCGCACACAGTTATGCCGATAATGATAATCGGTATTTGCACATGGGTGAGTTAACCTTGGATACGGAGACCGGAACGGTGACTAAAGGTGATGATCACGTTAAATTAACCCAACTGGAAACTGATATTTTAAAACTGCTGTATATTAATACCGGTAGCATTATCAGTCGTGATGACATTATGGGGCAAATTCGTGGCACTATCCACAACCCGCTAGACCGCAGCATTGATATTCATATCAACAAGCTCAGGAATAAAATTGAGGATAATCCGGCAGAGCCAACGTATATTCGTACTGTGCGCGGCAAAGGCTACCGCTTACACATACCGGAGTGGCTTTCTACAGATGACGCTATAAAACGCGATAATTTGCAATATGCCGTGTCTGTGTTAGTTAATTGAAGATATTTTTTCCCGTATAAAACACAAAACTTATTATAATAATCCGTGTATTGTTGGGTGATTTTTGTTTTTCTGTGGGGAATTCATGTATAACGACACAATTATATTAGCTTGTAGGGTGGTTTCGCACCAGCAAAGCACCACTCAACACCTACAGCGTTTTCAACTTAGGACAGTTACAGCCACCGTTCGTGCTGAGCTTGTCGAAGCATGAACGGCACACTTCGACAAGCTCAGTGCGAACGGTTACGCTGTAACTATT
>NZ_FUKI01000082.1 GCF_900163755.1 Crenothrix polyspora
CCTCAGAAATGGCTTAAAAAATATGAATTATATCAGAAACTTAAAAAGAGCTTCTTGAGAGGTCACACGAATATTTTTTATCAATATAGAGAAAGCTTAAGATGGATAGTGCATTAAGAAGTCGGTTGAGTAAGATAATTAGTCTGTCTTATGAACAGGACTGGAGCGACGAATCGTTCTCCCTTAAGAAAGCTCATGTGTGTGCAGAACTGTCTTCAATAGTCTATGAAGATGTTCAGAAATACGAATTGAAGAAAGCCAGTCGTATACATCTGTTTGCAAGCGATACATATAGAAGACTTATCAATTCAGGCAAGGCAAATTCGATACTAAGCTCGTTGGATGAAAGTAATTTAGATGCGCAATTCTTCGTTGTTAGAGGTCGATATGCACTGATACTGGGAACATGCTTTAATAACGTTGTGATTCTTACGGTAAGGGGAACAGTTTTTCGCCGCCTCTGGGATTGGAAAGCTAATGTGGATGCTGAACGATTCTACCTACAGGGTAACGCAAATTTATACCCATTTGAGTTTGGGTTTATGAAGTTTGACGACCAATTCTTTCATAGAGGCTTCTTTGAATCTATCGTCCCACAGCTTCCATCTATTACTGACGAGATTCAGAAGCGTATGAACTCAACGAGCGACCTTAAAATTGTATGGGCCGGGCACTCCCTAGGAGGAGCAATGGCAGCAATCGGTAACGCTTTATGCCGTTCTGATATAGCCCGCAGGTTTTTCGTAGAGCGCATGCCTGGCTCTGTAGTTGGAGCCTATACGTTCGGAATGCCTCGTTATTGTGGTCTCGGTGCAATTTCTTGTTTTGCGGGTCCTTACCACGTCTACAAGGCTATGGATATAGTTCCGACCGTACCGCTTCGCAACATGGGATTTGTAGACTGCTGCCGGGAATACGAGATAACGGATACTGGAACGGTGGCCCTATCGGAGCGCACTGATACATTTGGGATGGCTGGTCATATACCAAAATTATTATCCAGTATAGAAGCGCATTCGATCGAAGGCTATGCGGGTTCGATAGCAAATGCTCTCGGTGTGTCACGCCCCTGAAGTAAATAAAATTGCTCGATACGATTTCGCCTAATCGGGTAGCCAGGGGCATCTAACCCCCAGCCCCCACACCACCCACCATGCGGGTCCGCAGTGGGCGGTTCAACGAATTGGCTCGCGTTGATACTTAGGCATAACCTTGCGCTTTGCACCAAAGCTCTTTGATGCTCAACAGCCCCTGCTCTTTCAGCCATTGGTTGTTCAAAGCCATTTGTACGGCGGGGGTACGCGCCATGCGCCAGTAACTTTTGCTACTGACCGCATGTTGGATGGCGGCTTTGAGGTTAATCCCCAAAGCCCGCAGGTTGCGGACTTTAGTACGCGGCCAGCGCCATTGTTT
>NZ_FUKI01000086.1 GCF_900163755.1 Crenothrix polyspora
TGCGGACCCGCATGGTGGGTGGTGTGGGGGCTGGGGGTTAGATGCCCCTGGCTACCCGATTATGCTGCCAAACTATGCACAGATGCTAATCTATGCACTGAACAAAATTGCTAAAGCAAACAAAAAATTAATCAAACTGTACAAATTTATTTAATCATTACTTTTACTCTGATCTATTTAATTCGGACATAACTTTGCCAATACAAACATCTTTTGGATGCATTCCATCATAAAAATCAGCGGAGCTACATCCTACTTTATTGGGATCGTAAGAGCCGATAATTTGTATTCCGTGTTTTTTAGCTAAGTCTCTAAATTGAGATTCAATCTTTAAATATATTTGACGTTCATTCTTCATACGTTCATATAATTTAGGATGGTAAGGGGGGAGGATTAAGACAACTTTATATAATCTTGAGTAATGATTAATAAAATCCTCAAATACGGCCTCAGATTTTTTAGAGTAATCATAAGTCGCCATAGCATAATTCAATAAATCATCTAATCCGCTATCAATTTCATTTTTAGTTTTTGAAGCGTAAGTAGTATTGTAGACGCGGCTACCATCTCTACGAATTTTATCTCTATTTTCTGGAGTATCGTTACTAGCATCAAATTTTTGAGTATTTATAGAGTTATAAAGATTTGCTGAGAACTTAACTAAGCGTGATTCTTTTATTTCAGTTTTTTGAATATTAATTAATGACGAATTGGGCTTGTCCTGAAGAGCAGATAAAGCAGAAAAATATTCATCATTAAGCGACTTCCATCTACCTTGTCCAGATTTAGCATTAAATAACCAAGGGTCTAAACCAATAACAATTGTAGATGGTTGGAATTTTTTAGTTGCCAAATCAGCAATGGCAATATCATCTTCAATAGATGAGCCACTTACTCCTAAATTAATAACCTTGCTAGCGTAGTTGTGCTCACCTATCTGCATAATTCTAGAAGAGCCAAGCACAATAACGTCGGGACTCAAATTTTCATATTGAATCCGATATTTAATAAACTTTCGCTCATCCATGTTTGAAGAATAAACGGCATTCGTACTTAATAAAGCTTTAGCTATCTTTGCCTCAATTCCAGAGTTAGAAGATGATCCGAAAAGATTAGCGGAAGCAACGCCAAAAACTATAAAAATAAAACTTACAATCAAGCTAAATGAAAAAATTATTTTTCTTGAAACAATATTTTTATTTCTGAATGGACGCTCAATATATTTCCACGATAAAGCTGCTAATAGCAATGTGCATATAACTAAAGCAGACATTTTCATTAAACTAATTGTAGAAAAATAATATCGAGACAATGCAAATATTGGTTGATGCCAAAGGTAAGCGCTATAACTTATAAGCCCAATAGAAACAAATAACTTGCTACCTAGTATTTTTCCAATGGCAGTATCTGATTGACAAAAAAGTAAAATAAATGCTGCCCCAACTGTTGGAATCAAGGTATAAAAACTTGGAAATGGAGTGTCTTTATTAAAGATAAAGATAGGTAAAATAATAAGCCCTACCCCAAAGCCACTTAAAAACTGTCTTGATTTCAGAGTTAAATCAACTCTGTCTGTATTAGAAAAATAAAATGAAATTAGTGCTCCAATTGCCAGCTCCCAAGCACGTGTTGGAAGTAGAAAAAAATTAGCCACAGGTTTGTATGAAGCACCAAATTGAGCCGCTAATAGGCTAAGTATCGCAATGATTAAAATCAACTTTACTACACAGCTTCTCCCCAACTTCCACGATAATATAAGGAAGATCGGAAAGAATATATAATACTGTTCTTCAACCGCTAAGCTCCACGTATGGATTAAAGGCTTAAGTTCTGCAGTAGTTTCAAAGTAGCCTCCATCTATCCAAAAAAAGAAATTTGAAAAAAACAAAGGAGTAGCTACAAGACTCTTTGAAAAGCTAGCTAAATCAAACGGAGAAAGTAAAATCCAAGCAAATGGTATCGATATAGCCATTACAAAGAATAAAGCTGGCAGTATTCTTCTAGCTCTTCGCTCATAGAAATTTATAATTGAGAACTTACCTTGCTCAAGTTCAGTAAGAATAATGGTTGTAATTAGATAGCCACTAATTACGAAGAACACATCAACACCGACGAAACCGCCACTAAAAATCTGAAAACCTGCGTGAAAAAGTATGACTGGCAGTACAGCTAGCGCTCTTAATCCGTCTATAATTCATCATATATCGACAATACCTTGGCTTTTTTGATACTGAGCGGGTTGGCGACTTTCTTTCCAGCCTAGCATCCAAATACCTTGCTCGATAAATTTTTTATCTTGATGTGTAACACCTCCCCAAGAAGCACCAATAAACCAATAGTTTGACATTTTTTATCCTTTGAATATTTAGAAGACTGTGGGGTAAGTATGCGAGTGCATAACGTTAAGCTAACCGGCTGGCCAGAGAGCTGTAAGAATAAATGCTGGTATCAAGGCCAGTCCGGTTGAGCGCCCCGTGTGCGCCCAGCATGGGCGCGATGTAATGGGGTGGAAGTCCCCTGTGGGAGAACCGAAA
>NZ_FUKI01000087.1 GCF_900163755.1 Crenothrix polyspora
CAGCCACCGTTCGTGCTGAGCTTGTCGAAGCATGAACGGCACACTTCGACAAGCTCAGTGCGAACGGTTACGCTGTAACTATTGAGCTGTGAAAACGCTGTACATGTAGCCAACAAAGCTGTCGGTTTCTTGTCGAGTATTAAAAGAATGGAAATATGACCACAATTACCAAACGCTTTTTCACCGTGATAGGGTGCGTCATAGTCGCTATTGCGATCGGCTTATTGATTGAAGTATTTTTTAGCTTTCAATCTGGCTGGCAGTTCGGCCATACCCAAACTGGACATCTGGCTGGTTGGGGCGGGCTTGCTATTATCCTCACAGTATTCGGTTACTCGGTAAAAAAGCGCTATGGTCGTAAGACAGGTTGGCCTAAAGGCTGGTTTCGAGTTCATCAAGTGGCAGGTATTGCAGGGCCGTTGTTGATTCTGGTTCACGCGGGGCCGCACTTTCATGCTTTAGTTCCAATGCTTGCTCTTCTAGCGATGGGAATTGTTGCGGTAAGCGGGGTGATCGGTGTGGCGGTGCATCGAAAGGCGATAAATTTGTTAAGTACCAAGCGTAAGGAATTACTTATTCAGGGTCTTTCTCATGAAGATGTCCAGGATCGGCTTTATGATTTGGCCTCGGACGAGGAAACCTTCCGGATTTGGCAGATTATCCACATGCCAATGGTGGTGATATTTTTAGTGCTGTTGATAACTCATATCCTCGGTGCTCTGTATTTTGGCGGGTTGTAAATGCGATTTTCCCCTCTTCCACGCGGCATCGTTACGTTTGTCATAATTGCCATAACTCTTCTGCTGACTTGGATAGTTTGGGGGACGCTTAAGCGTCCTGGAGCACTTTGGGCTCCTGGCGATTTGAGTCGATTCCATGCGGATATCTCCACTTGCGGTGACTGTCATCAGCCTTTCCAAGGGGCTACAGCAGATAAATGTACGTCATGCCATAATGAAAAGCGTTTTGCAGCTCGATCAAGACCTACGGTATCAGAATTCCACCAGAAAATAATGCACGAAGGCAAACTGTGTACGGGTTGCCACACCGAGCATCGTGGTGCGCTAGCACAAATAACCGTCGGTGCTATGGTAAATCCGCATGGGGAATTTGTATTCCGTGCCACCGGCACCAGTTCATGCACGGCTTGTCATGATTTCAGTGCCGATTTTGAATCACGCTCACATTTGCTCGACAACTCTATCGTCAAGCATCTGATGGAAGAAGGAGAAGGTGCGCATCGTCCAGGTAAAATCGCACATTGTCTGACATGTCATACGGGTGGCAGTCTGGAAATCGAAGATGAAGATGACTAACGGACTGGCTCTGATATCCGTGTTTTATTAACAGCTCGCTGGCCAGCCGGTTAGCTTACATTAGAATTCATAGGTGAAATAGTGCATAACCTCCAAAGCGAAATTATTCAATGCCCGTATTGTGGGGAATCCATTGAAGTGCTGGTTGACGGCTCGGTTGATGATCAGGCGTATATCGAAGATTGCAGCGTGTGTTGTAGCCCTATTATTTTTTCGGTAACGGCGGTGGAGGGTGAGGTGCTCAGCGTTAATGTGCGTCGCGAAGATGAGTAAGTGTTTTGTTTTTCTTTACGATTTGATCGTTGGCAAGCTTTTTTGATGTTCGCCAGCAAACCCTATTCAGGATGACCCCATGAAAAAATCCAAGACAACGCCTGAACATCCCGCTTGGTGGCTAAAACCACTCACAGAACCTAAGGCAGAGCTGGCAACCGATGCGGCCGGCTTATCCAGTGCCGAAGCCCGTGTGCGCCTCGCCAAATTTGGCCCAAACCTGTTCCGCGACCGACATTCCGCACCCCTAAATAAAAATTCAGCATTTAAGCAACATATTGATATTTAATGAATTTTAGTATTTTAGACTTTCGAGTTAAAACAAGAAAAATTCATCTCTCGTTTGTTTTTTGTTAAATATAAGCTGATATAAATGACTTTGAAAATACGCCAAAAATTCAACAAGTTTATAACATACTGAAATTATTAAATTAAATTTAATCATAAAATTATGAATAGGGGT
>NZ_FUKI01000088.1 GCF_900163755.1 Crenothrix polyspora
TGCTTCGACAAGCTCAGCACGAACGGTGGCTGTAACTGTCCTAAGTTGAAAACGCTGTATTTACATTTTATTTTTAATGGGTCTATTGTATGTGTTTATCCATATGTTGATGTTGGACCGACCATTGTCATTAGTTGAAATTATTGCTTTCATATTTTCATTAAAATTTTTTAAAAATGTATATGTAATAGATATTATATCAAAGGCTGATGCAGCCATACAAAGTAAGATACATCTTCAAAATATGCCTAATAAACGACTCGCAATATCCTATTTACTTTACCAAGCGAATGCTTTAACAGATACCAAATATGAAGGATTAAACGATTTTTTATGTGGGGCATATAAAGTGGGTTACGATGAGTATCGTGACAGATCAGTTGATTGGTCATTCGATTAACCAGATTCAAGCGGTTAATATAGTATTTTCATTTTAAATAAGTGTAAATATTCAGATGCCTCCGTAAAAAAGTTACAAAGCCGCATAAAAAAGGTGTACCTTATTTTTCATGAGATTAAGCGACCATGACTTACTGCAACGTAAGTATTCACTTCCCCCTTTGCAAAAGGGGAATCGAGGGGATTTATTAAAAAATCTCCCTTTTTCAAAAAGGTGGGGATTCTTATCAAGAGAAACGCTATGAAAGCAAGGCCACACAGTTTTGACATAGGTGACTTGTCAGATAAAGAAATTACTTTCATAGCAAGTGTCGGTGATGCGAAGCGCGTAACCAATACGGTCATTATAAGTTTGATTTAACTGGTTTTTTTATCTTGTAATACAGCACAGTATAAGCTTACTACTCACGCTTCGCTCATTTTTTGTAATAAATTAGTAGCCTTATTTTTAGGTTTCATCAGTCGTCACTTGATTCTTGTTGTTGTTTGGTATTGCGTGTTTCGCAGCCCGTATTTTTGTCGTGGTGTTTTGGATTAGCTTTTGGGTTAGGCGTGCAGTTGTCAGATGAACCTTGGCCGCCATCAAGCTTATTATTACCTTGATCACCCAATAAATCATCGCTACCAAGTCCGCCAAAAATCACATCATCACCCATACCACCAGAAATCGAATCCTTACCATTTTCGCCTTTAAGCGTATCGTTGCCGTCACTGCCTGTTAAAATATCGTTACCATTGCCGCCTAAAATTACATCATTGTCCAAACCGCCGTTAACGGCATCATTATCAGCATTACCATTGAGTGAATCTTTTCCTGATCCCCCGATAATTTGATCTTGTCCAGCGCCACCCGATATTATATCAATGCCCGCGCCACCGTTCATTTGATCATCACCGGCATCACCAGTCATTGCGTCATTGCCCGCATCGCCTGACATCACATCATCGCCAGCCCCACCATTCATTTTATCGTTGCCGAAGTCACCTTGAATCGTATCGTTGCCACTGCCGCCAATAATTAAGTCATTGCCTAAGCCGCCTATAAGCGTATCATCACCGTCATCACCACAGATAACGTCATTTCCACCCAAGCCGTTAATAGTATCATTTCCACCTAACCCCGCAATAATGTCACGGCCTGGTGTACCGGTTAAATTATCTGCACCCGATGTGCCTTTAATGGTGGCAATAGCACCGTGGCACAAGGCGATAAAGTCTATTTTCCCCACAAACTTGATCGCAACAGGTGCGATAGTAAGATTAGACGAAATAGGCTCAGCAAAAAATGTTTTTTGCACCGGAGAATTTGTATCGTTTATTACATCGTTTATTGCTATGGGATCGTTGACAGTCTCCACCACAGGACTGGTGGTAAGAACCATTGGCTCTATAACAACAGGATCAGTGACATCAGTGATTGTCCCGTCGGGGATATCAACATTGATAAAATCGATACTGGATGTATCGTTTATGTCCACAGGTGCATCTACACTAGCAGGATCACTAACAGCAGGACTCGCTATTACATACGGGGTAAATAGCGTACCAACAATTAATATTGCTGAGTTTAATAAGCTGTTTTTCATATAAAAAATCCTGATTATATTTTCTGCAAAATGTTTTTTTATAAACTGTTGAGCGTATTAAAACGTTTAAATTTGTACACAATAACGTCCGACCATCCCTAATCTTCTTATAGTGTGATGCTAAATATTATCGTTTAATACGCTTTAAAAAGTGTAGTTTGAAAAAATGAAATATTGCATAGAATTAGGATTAATTTGCTAAAACTGCGAACCGTGTCACAGTTTTGCTGGCAAGGCGCTTTTACTTACTGACGTGACATGTACAGCGTTTTCAACTTAGGAAAGCGCACGAAATAACTTGAGCAAGTTCATGCTTCGACAGGCTCAGCACGAACGGTGATGGCGTTTAAGTTGTTCAAGTTATTTCATGCACGTTCCTTAGGACAGTTACAGCCACCGTTCATGCTTCGACAAGCTCAGTGCGAACGGTTACGCTGTAACTATTGAACTGTAAAAACGCTGTAACATTGTACTTGGCCTGTTTAAATTGATCTGGAGGCATACA
>NZ_FUKI01000155.1 GCF_900163755.1 Crenothrix polyspora
ACAAGTCGGCACTTAAGTCTAAATCAAAATTTAACGGGAGGGTAGCCGCTCAATGTGAGTATAATTAAGATAAATTTGGAATTATATTAAGTTTTTCCTGCTTTCTTGATCGCTTGCCGTTGAGGAATTTGAAATATGGCCGAGAGTGAAGATCGCTGGTTATCGATAAACGAGATAACCGACCATCTTGGTGTTAGTAATGACACTGTGTACAAATGGATTGATAAATATGGTATGCCTGCCCATCGTATGGGTCGTCTTTGGAAATTCAAAAAAGATGATGTAGATGGCTGGGTCAAGGCAGGGGGTACGATTAATAAATCTGAAAATACACAGGCCGGTGAATAAAGTGGTGATATTAAAAAAATTAATTCAAGATAACCTCAACCACCATCAGCTAAAAGCTGATGGATTGTTTATCAGCAGACTAAAAACCGCCGACTGAAAGAAAAACGGCAAAAAGTCCGTAATTCTAAACCACAAGCTTTCAGCACATTCCATACAAGCTAAAGTTAGCTTATGGAAAATAATGATCAATTCTATTGTTATTCTCAGCAATCTAGAATCCTCTTTTGGAGCAAGATTAATTCTGGCTACTTACAAAGCATTTCAAAAATCTGCTTTAATTTTTTGTACATAATCGGTAATAACATAAATTCAAGGAACAAGGAGCATGATCAAAACCGTAAAACAGGCCTGTGTTTTTAACCCGATTATTCGGGATTATCGGATGAGCCAGGCCATAGAAAACCTGGCTGACCTGATTAAAGATGCAGGTGACGGACGGGAGTTTTTTGCCAGGAACTATGTCACGCAAGGCATGGAGCAGTTATTCCGTGAAGGCATGTTACGGTTGTCAGGGCAATCTGACCAGGCGGTTTTTGAGCTCACACAAGCCATGGGCGGCGGTAAAACCCACATGATGATTGCTTTGGGATTGCTGGCACGACATCCTGAACTGCGCCAGCAAATTCTACCGCCTGATCTGGCAGGACGGATTAACATAGGTAAAGCCAGAATTGCGGCGTTCAATGGCCGCAACAACCCTGATAACTTTATTTGGGGTGAAATAGCCAGCCAATTGGGACAGGAAGAGGCTATCAAGCCCCACTGGATTAATGGCCCAAAAAGTGTTGACCAGGATAAATGGAAAGCCATTATTGGCAATGAACCGACTTTGATCATGCTTGATGAGTTGCCGCCGTATCTTGATAATGCGACTACGCAAGTGGTGGGGCAGGGCACGTTGGCCAATATGGTCACCTACTCGCTGGGTTGCTTATTGAGCGCGGCGCTGGAACTGGATAATTGCTGTATCGTCATTGCCAATTTATCGGGTAGCTATAGCTCACAAACCAAAGCCTTGACGGAAACGATTGCCAATTTGCAGCAAGAAACCCGCCGACAAGCCAAAACCATCACGCCGGTGCAACTGGCGGGCAATGAAATTTACGAAATCCTCAAAAAACGGTTGATACTCACCTTGCCTGATGAGAATGTGATTAATGATGTCGCCGAAGAATATGCCCAGCGTATTAAAGCGGCAACCGATGGCGGTTATATTACCGCGACCAGTATCGAGCAGATTGCTGAACAAGTACGTGAAACTTACCCGTTTCATCCCGCTTTTAAACATTTGGTGGCTTTATTTAAAGAAAACGAAGGCTTCCGACAAACACGCGGTTTAATGCAATTTGCGGCGCGTTTGCTTAAAAGTGTCGATGACAGGGTAACTGACGATGTATTTTTGATTGGTTCCCAGCATCTTAATATCAGTGACATGGATGTCAAAGATGAAATAAACCGTATTGCCCCCTCGTTACAGCCGGCCATGAGCCATGATATTTCCGATGGCGGCAGTGCCGTTGCAGAAGCCATCGATAACCAGCTTTCCAGTGATGCGGCAACCCAGGTCAGCACCTTATTGTTAGCCTCGTCACTTTCCAGGGCAGTGGGTGGCCGCATTGGTTTGAGCGAGGGTGAAATTATTGAATTTTTGGCCGCTCCCAACCGCAAGCCGGATGAGTTTGTCATCGCATTAGAAAAACTTAAGGAAAACGCCTGGTATTTACACCGGGAGGATCAACGTTACTTTGTCAAAGACACCGAAAACCTATCACGCAAGGTTGAGCGCAATGCCCGCGATATACCGCAACCCAAAATCGACCAGGCCCTGATTAACCATCTGACAGGGATACTGCAACCCGTTAGCAAAGCGGCCTATCAGGAACTCAAGGTGTTGCCGCTACTGGATGAAATCCGTTTGACCGGTACCAGAGTACTGATAGTGGTACGTCCTGATGGCAAGTTACCACCCCAGCAGCTCAATAATTTTTTCATGTTCCAGCAAGAAAAGAATAACGTGCTGGTGTTGTCAGGCCAGGATAGCCATTTTGCTGATGTTGTCGAAGAACGCTTGCGTGAACTGTATGCCATTGAGCAAATAGTCAAACATTTAAAAGAGGGCGATACCCTGTACGAAGAGGCCCGCGATAGATTGCAAGATGCTGAGCAGCGTTTTATGAAGGCCTTGTCTTCCGCCTATAATCGTTTGTATTTTCCAGGCGTGGATGAAATCACCGGCGACGATGTGCTGCTCATGGTGACGATTGATAACAATCTCAAAGTAGGGTCGGGCGAGCAATCGGCAGAAAAACAGATTGAAGAAATACTGGCCAGCCCACGCGCCAACTACAAACTGGCGTTGGATGTCAAAACTGACATTGACAATTATCTGGCACAGGCGGAAGTCTATCTTTGGCCGGAACGTGAGCGCCGCACGCCCTGGAAAGATGTGCAGATGCGGGCCAAAACCAACCCGGAGTGGCCGTGGATGCCAGGAAGTGCAGGGTTGGACATGCTGAAAACCGAAGCCCTAAAACAAGGCCGCTGGCGGCAGGGCGAAGACGGTTATATTGAGAAAGGCCCGTTTGCCAAAGAAAAAACCACGCTCAATATTACCCCGCAAACCAGCAATAAAGAAACCGGCGCAACGATTTTGACGCTAACCCCCCGAAATTGTGGCAGCAGTCCTATCGTCCATTACTCGCAGAAGGCGACAGTTTCAAAGACAGATCCTGTTGTTGATGACCTGGATAATTTTACGGCTACCGATGCCACCCTATATTTTTTGGCTGTGGATAGCGAAGGCCAGTATGAAATCGGTGAGCCCAAGCGTTGGGTTGCTGACTTGACGATACGCCATCAAGTCCATGTGGTTGCCGACAAACGGCGTGTGGAACTGTCCTGTGTTCCACCAGCAGAAATTTACTATAGTCTTAATGGCAGCAACCCAAAAGAAGGAACGCGTTACGAAGCACCCTTCGAGATTGGCGAAGAAGCTTTCCGTTTGCTGATTTTTGCCAAAGCCGCAGAAGCCACTAAAAACACTGAATTCAGCATACCGACCAGTAGCGACAAGCGCATACAGATTGTCGATGGAAAACCGGCACGGCTGCAGGAAAGCAAACGTGTTAACCTGGATAGCACGGAAAAAGTTTTTGCAGTGCTTAACCGCTTTAAGGATTGCACTAACACTGTGTTAAAAGGTGTGACGATACAAATCGGCGAGGCTGAAACCACAGTGACCATCCGCTTTCTGGAACGGCAGGTAACGGCTCAAATGATAGTAGAGACTATTAACAGCTTGCGTAAAGTACTGGGTGACGAGCAGGCCAATATCAGCATCAATATAGTGGGTGGCATACAGTTTGGTGACGGCTATTCTGTTAAGGAGTTCGCTGAACTCAGTGGTATACAATTAAAGCCTGGCGATGTTATCCAAGAAGCCTAGACTATGACTGTACGTAAAAAAACAGCCGCCAAAGAAACGATTGTTCACCAGACTTTGGGCTTTGGTGTACCGGCTACCAGCGATCCACATCATTTTAGTGTGGAGATACCCCGTAACAATACCGGTGCAGTCAGTATTGTTGAGAATTTAGGCCTGCAAAGCCATGACCATTCACAAAGCCTAATAAACCGCGTGTTGCTGGAACGTCCACGCTGGACGGCTATCCGTAGCGAAGTGCAGCGTGCTTTTAATGTGCAGCTTAAGGAACGGCAGTTAAAGTCATCGGTTTGGAAAGTCGGTGTTAATCCGGTGGATCGTTTGCTGGGCAAGGAACTGTGTGTGTTGGCCTGGGCTGTTGAAGGCATGGATTTCGACCATATTCCGATTGCTGTGCGTAACTGGTTGGCTTTGCGTCCGGAAGAGCGTTGGTGGTTGTTTGGTATGACGGCCATGACCACGGGTGGTGTGAATGATGGCGGTAAAGGTTGGCGTTTGGCCTTGCGGCATGCGTTGGGGGATGTGGCGCAAAATGAAGTTTTCAAGCCACAGGCGGCTAAAAACGCACTGACTGTTACAGCAAAAGATACGGAAAACGTTACATTCAGCCTGTTTGATTTTGAGCTTTAGGTCGCTATCGTTTTAAATTGATGGCCATGTAATCGTTGCCCCCACACTAGTACTCAGTCACTCTTTAAATGTCGAATAACAGCCCCCATAAACAAGTTTCACGTAA
>NZ_FUKI01000030.1 GCF_900163755.1 Crenothrix polyspora
GGATGCTCGGATAAAATTGAAAAAGCTTTATCCGACACTTAAAGAGTGACTAAGTACTAGCCAACTGGATTACAAAGGCGCGATAGAAAAAGGCCTACCCATTGGTTCAGGCGAGATCGAAAGTGCGCACCGTTATGTCATTCAGCAACGGTTAAAATTACCGGGGGCTTGGTGGAAAGCGGCCAATATTGAGCCAATGTTAGCACTACGTGTTGTAAGAGCTAATGGTGATTGGGAAGACTATTGGCGTAATTTGCCAATCGCAGCAGCTGCATGAGATTCCCCGCACTTTTAATCACACCCGCCACGGGGATGACTTTTGGTCAGAACGTTAAAATAGTGGTGCCGAATTTCAACAGTTTGCTAAAACTTGCAAGACCCGACGTGCCTGGGACGGAGTTTTCTTTGATAAACTCAAAGCCACAGGCCTTGGCATCCTCAGCTGCGCCAAACACATCGGCACAACCACAAGAGACACCGGCAATATTGTCTTTGACCAGTTCATACAGCCCATTCAGTGGGTGGTCTGTTTGGGTAATAAGGCTCGCCCAGCGCGTACCTGCACCTTGAAAAGTGACGGATACCTCACCACCGGATTGTTTAATATCATAAGCGGCCGCCAGACCATTAAAGGCACGGCCTAAAGCTTCTTCACCGCCGTTTTTCGGATCTGAAAAGATAAAGATTGCTGTTTTGTTCATCGTAACTACTCCCAGTGAGGCCATTAAAATTAATATACCGGTCGTTCGGTATAGTGACAATTTAACGAACGATCGGTATAATGTCAAGCTTATTTTTAGGGGAATAAAAATGGCACTGCAAACAATTACCCAAGACGCGCTGGTGGAATCACTTTTTGAAATCATCCGCTGCCACGGTTATGAAGGCACAACAATTGCGCTGTTATCGGACATCACAGGGCTTAAGAAATCCAGCCTTTATCACCGTTTTCCGGCAGGGAAGGATGATATGGTCAAGGCTGTAGTGCAGTATGTCAGCGCACAATTACAGCAATTTATCATCGCGCCACTACTGGAACATCAAGTCCCTCCAGAAGAGCGCTTTAGCACGATGCTGGTCACGGCCCGAGGGTTTTATAGTGCCGGCAATAAAAATTGCCTTTTAAATGTACTGAGCCTTGGGGAAGCGAAAGATGACATCAAAACCTTACTCCAACAAGATTATACAGCTTGGTCTGCGGCACTCAGTGCATTGGCGCAAGAGTCCGGTTTGACACCACCGGAAGCTGCTGCAAGGGCGGAGCATTTTTTGATTGCGGTGCAGGGGGCTTTAGTGGTGCAACGGTTGACCGATAATCCGCTGACATTTGACAACTGTATGGCCTATCAGCAAAAACAATTTTTCAGGCAAAGTGACGATTAGCGACAGAGCCATAAACAGGTCGGCGTTATTTGTAACTTCTACTCGATCACGCTGCATCTTAACCTGTCTTGTTGGCAACCGCATAAAGCACATTGGCCTGCATGCTTGCACTTGGGTATTGTTACAGCGACTTCCCGAACACCGCCGCTTGATACCGCTCCAACAATTGTGGATCTTCAATAGACCCATGATGGTGAACTTGCTGCCAAAGATCGTCAATTTTCCGGTAGATGCGGCTGGTACGGATAGCCAATGTAATCTCTTTATCGCCTAACCGAAAATAACCACGTTCCCTGCCGACGGCGTAAAACATCGCGGCTGTTTCGTGCAAAGTGTAATCAAAATATTCGACATAGACTTTTGCTTGCCCCTTGAAGATGCGTTCATAAACCAGCTGTATTTCCGCCCAGCCACGCTTGATGCCGCCCAAGGGATTGTCCATCGCAATCTCATCTGATTGTGCCCAGTTTTTTGACATCATGTCCATGTCACCCGTATTAAAAGCACAATAAAACTGGGCTAGCGCTTGATAGGGTGTGGCTAAATCGCCCGTATGTTCTTGGCCGGTAATGGCGGTTGGTATTGGTTGCATAGTGATCCTTTTGAAAAAATTGTTTTAATAATTAAATAGCGCCCACAATACTCAGCCCCAGCGTCATCTGACATAAAAAGCCGATAAAAAATGCGACCGTCCGAAAAAAAGGCACACCAAACGTATACAACAACACATGGCTGATTCGCGCAAAGAAATACAACATACACGCGCTGGCAGTGAGGGTAGTAGAATTACCTATCATCTGTAATGTTAAAACTAAAGGTGCAAAAATCACCAGATTTTCCACGGCATTGGCGTGGGCACGCATTAAACGTTCTGCCCACTGCGCTTTGGGTTTCAGATCCGGTTGTGGGTTCATCAAAGCGGGCCAAGGACTGTCTTCAATGAGCCGATTGACAATATAGGGTATCCACATCAGTGCAGTCATGATAATAGTTAGCGTGAGCCAATAGAGTTCTGTGGGTAAGGGTGTGTGCATGTCGGTGACCTCGAAAATTCACAAGTTAAGGTAATAAGCCAAGACCACTCTAACAGCCCAGGATTCAATTGAAAAGTACGCACAAATACCGTATATAGTGTCTTATTTGATACTATTGGAATTAAGGCGATGCGCAAACAACGTCACCCAGGCTATACCCATTGCCCTGTTGAGGCAGCCTTGGATTTGATTGGCGGCAAATGGAAATCCATTCTCCTGTTTCGTGTGCTGGAGGAAACGCGGCGTTTTAATGAATTACGCCGGCTAATGCCGGGATTAACGCAACGCATGCTGACTAACCAACTGCGCGAATTGGAACGAGATGGTTTAATTAGCCGTAAGGTCTATGCCGAAGTGCCGCCCAAGGTGGAATACTCCATGACAGAATTTGGCAAAACACTGGAACCTGTTTTGTTAAGCTTAAAACAGTGGGCAGAGGTTCAAATGTTGCCGAGGATGGCCTCTTGTGAAACAACATGACCCGATGCCGAAGCCATAAAAACCCTATAAATACTTCTTAAACGTAGCCGTCATCACCCGCACCACCACAGCCAGCACCACCGCAAACGGCAAGACAATCACATTAGGGTGAATACTGACCGGCATGGCCAGATACACCACCCAAGGCAGCGTTAAAGATGGCAAAATACATTTTTTGGCCCAGTGGTAAACAAAGGCACTTTCCCGGCCACCACTCCAGCGCCGGATATCCCGTTGCACCAGGCCATCAATCATGCCGACTAACACCAGCAACACAAACGCCGGTGCCGACAAGATCAACACCGCCAGGCGCACGGCAAACACGGAGGTTATGGTCATGGCGGCCAGGATATAATCCGCGCTCACATGATAGGCATATTTTATCCAGTTGTGTAATTGCGGGTGTTGCTGAGGCGCTGGACTGGCCAACCAGTGAAGCCCGCGTTCAATGCCGGTTTTCTGGAACAGGTAATAATAGAAATTGGCCGAGCAACGCAGGGCAAACTCAATCGGCTCCGTCACCAAGGCACTGCGCTTAAAATCACTGTTCAAATAAGACAACTCTTGTTCCAACATCGCCGCACTGTGGCTTGAGCCCTGGGCTTGCCAGCAAAAAGCCATGCCCAGCCATTCAATCAGCACCGCCAACAGTAAAGTGGCCAGTGCAAACACACAAAACTGCACCAGTGTTGTCAGGCTTCGGCTGATCAGGCCTTGCTCTACGGCTTGCTGGGCAGAACGGTTTGAGTTTGAATTCGGTGCCGGCATTGACAGTCTGGGTGGTTTGGCTGACAGGTGGCCTTTAGGTACTAAAATGACGGCTGTAGCGGCGTTGCATATCCTGGGCAACATCGGACATACTCTTGGGGATCAAGGGATCATCGCTGGCATCGGATAACGGCAGCCGTAATTTCCATAAATGCCCACCTTCTAATAAGGCAAACGCTTGGCCTTTGGGCAACGCCATAATCGTGGCCGGTGATATCAATGGCACTTCTGTGCTGCTGAGACGGTCTTCATTGCTGGAGGAAAAGTCCACACTTGAAAACGGATCTGAGGAGTCATTGACACTGGATACTTCCATCAAGGTACTGACTTCACAAGTGTCAATTTGCGAGGTGAGCATTTCAGCAGTCGCCAGTTCTTTGACCCGCAGCATAATCAGCGTATTGAAGTTACCGGCCACCTGCCCGGCTTTGGCCTTGTTGCCTAAGCGGGCTTCGACATCCGACCAGGTTTGCGTATACGCCGTCACCTGAAAACCGGCTCCTCCGGCTTTGTTAAGGAGTGGAATAAATTCCGCGCCGATCAGCTCGTTGAACTCATCGGCATGTAACGATACGGTGGGCAGCGTTTGGCTTTTGATATCATTGGGTAAACCATGATCGGTGCCGTGTTTGTAAATATCACCGGCTACTGATACCAAATCAGCAAACATGGAATTGCCCACCGCCGAGGCCACCGCCATATCGGACAAGGCATCCAGGCCGACATAGACGATGCCCTTGCGGCGGATAACCTGCCGCCAATCAATAATCGGTCGTAGGTCGGTGGCATCGGCATAATTGGGTGAGATCAATTGCGCCGTTTTGCCGGAAATGAGTTTTTCCATCAGTGGCAACAACGAGGCGACAATCTTATCGAAATAGGTCTTGTTGTATTCAAACGCCGAACGCAGGCCATCGGCCACCGCATCATAAAAGCCCTGCTCTTTCACATAACGCACCAAGGCAATCACCTCATGGCTGCGACCTTTAAGGGCTGAAGGCAGGTCTTTTTCATGGATGCCGGCAGCGATCTTTTGTACGGCTTGTTCCCAGCCAACGGGTGCCACTTCCGGTAACCAGTGCCGATAATATTCCAACAGCAACGGTTCAATATGCGTTATGTAACGGGTGATTTGCTGGTAATCTGGCCTCCGCCCCATTTTGACCAGCGCCATGGCGATCATATTGGTAAAGCGCCAGGCAAATTCACGGAATGCCGCTGAGTTGCCTTCACTGGGCAAGGCATTGGTGACACGGGTGGCGACTTCGGTAATGCGGGAGAAATTGCCGATGGAATTGTAGTGACAGGAGATGTCTGGATAACCCAAATGGAACACGTAGGTTTCATTATCGCGCCCTGCCCGCTTAGCTTCAGCCAGCACCCGTTTCATCAGGTCGGCATCGCCTTTGGGGTCAAAAACTATCACCACATCGCCACGGCGGATGTCCTGGGTGATCAACAGTTCAGCAAACCGGGTCTTCCCCACACGGGTGGTTCCCAAAACCAAGGTATGGCCGACCCGTTCGCGCAAATCCATCCACACCGGTTGTTCGGTCCGACATTCCGCACCCCTATTCATAATTTTATGATTAAATTTAATTTAATAATTTCAGTATGTTATAAATTTGTCGAATTTTTGGCGTATTTTCAAAGTCATTTATATCAGCTTATATTTAACAAAAAACAAACGAGAGATGAATTTTTCTTGTTTTAATTCGAAAGTCTAAAATCCAAAAAAATACTAAAATTCATTAAATATCAATATGTTATTTAAATGCTGAATTTTTATTTAGGGGTGCGGAATGTCGGTTCGGTCATGCCCACCGCATGGATTTGCGGCTTACCGCCCACCGGCGGCAACGGCTTGAACGGATTGCACCAGATATTCAGCCTAAACAAGCAAAATAAAGGTTTGAAGGCGCTGTTTTTTTCATGGCGGCTTTCAAGCTGCCGCGCCCAACGGTATAAAATCCCTTGCTGCAAATAATGCCGGACTTTCGGGCGCTGGGTGTCGCGTAACCGCTGCGTGTGCTGCTGTGTCCACAAAAAACCCATCCCCAAAAACAAACGGGTGGCGCTCACCGGAGTTTTGGCCACCGATAGCCGGTAGTCCGGCAATTGCCTCAAGCTGCGCTGATAGCGCAGGATACGCCAGCCTTCGCGGATTCGTACCACGGCCAGCACCGATAACACCAGCGCCGTGGCAGTGCCCACCGACGGTGTCATCATCAACGCCCAGGGCGCAACACCTGCAACAAATGCTGCACCTGCGGCTGAAAACGCCGTGAAAAATTCCACCGGCGGGCGTAACAGCGCTTCCATCGGGTAGGCTTTGCTCATTGCTCGATCCTGGCCGATGAAATCAGCACCGGATAATGGTTTAAGCCAAACTGTTGGGCGAGTTCAGAACCCGACAAGGCAACCAATTCCAATGGGGAAGCTTGTTGTTTGAGTTGCGCCAACTGGGCAACGGTCTCCACATTCACCACCCAGCCCAACGCATGCAGCGTGTCCAATCGCTCACGGTGGCGCTGTATCCACTGTAACGACAACGCATCCGCACCGATGATAAACACCGGCCGCTCCAGGTAAGGGATCGACAGGTTTTTTGGTACTACGTTGCCTGGGGTCAGTTCCGGTGTTGTCACCGGCAAGCTGTGCGCTAAAACCTGTAAACGTTCAGCATTGAGGCTTGCCGCTGTGGTCGAGGCTTGAAAAGCATTTTGGACAGGTGGTTTAACGGCGGGTAGATAAGCAGTCAATGGCTGGGTTTTGCCACTGTCGAAAATCACCACCAGCTTAGCCAAACCTTGATGGGCATACATCATGGCCAGTGCCATGACAAATGCGATCTTGATATTGCAGGCTCCCGATTTCATGAACGCTGCCTAAGCCGTGCCAGCCGTTTAAAGACATTATTCGCATAATGGATGGCACGCTGTTTTTGGCCGCTGAGCTGGCCAGGCGAATGATAGCACCCCACTGCCTGGAACCAGTCATGGGTTTTATCGTATTCGTGCCGTAAAATCCGTGCGCCTACGTGCAGATTAAAATACGGATCCAACGCTTGCCACGGGTTGCCCAGCTTGTCACGGTGGTAATGCCAGTTCACCTGCATCAGGCCGATGTCGATAATGGTTTTGCCCTGCCCCAGAAAACCGGTCAATGCACGGTAACAGGCCTTTCGGGTTGGGTAAAAATACGATTTGCCTTCGACATTGAGTGTCCACGGCCACGGCCTGTAATCTTTATTAGCCAATCTTTTACCGCTTTCATTCAGGGCTATGCCGTAAAAATAGTGTTCCGGCACCTGGGAGCTACGCGCCACCCATTGGTAGCCTGAGGGCACGAAAGCATAAAGATTGGTGCTGTACCACACCATGATAAGCATTAGCACCGATTTAACACTCGATAGGCGATTCATTACGCGTTACTCCGTTTTGGCTACAATGCGCTGGGCGCAGGCGATAATGTCCGGCAAGGCTGCCATCAGTTCACTGACCACCCATTCACGGGCCTGTTGCTCCGCAGTAAAATGCGCGACCTGACTGAACATGCCCACCGAGGAACTCGGGCACAGTTGCCAGGCTTTTGACAGCCCAACCAAGGCGAACAGATCACGCGTGGTACAGTCAAAGGTACGTTCTAATGCGGTAAACACCTGTTTTTGGCAATCCTCCAAACGTTTGCCGACCCGCAAATAGTGCATGAGCAACTGGCTCAGGCAAAAATCCCACACCACATACTGGTTGACCCTGCGTTCCAGGATATGTCCCCAGGGGAATTCATAGCCGATGGCGCATTTATATTGCGCTAAGGGCGGTTGTTGCAGATGGACGTTGTGCATGATGGGACTCCTCAAGGTGTATTCGGTCAAGATAGCATCCGGTACGGCCAGTGCCCGGCTGCACTGTTGCAAAAAACGTTGGCATGATAATTGGTCTATGCGCGGCAGCCCTACCGCAAGATGCCTGCCGTCGTTTATATCGCCCATTGTTGCAACTGGTTACCGCGCAGCACATACACCACAGGGACATCAGCGACGATTTTCTGGCTGACCTGGTAGTAGGTGCCCTTGTCATGGTTCAGCGTCACCGTTTTTTGCGCCAACCGCTGTGAGTCTAGCTTGTGCTGTTTGGCCCATGCCACCATGCGCGGCTCATCCTGCTGTTCTTTCGTATCAGTGAAATAAATGTCCACCTGCACGCGTTTACCGGCACTGCGTGCCAGCACCTGTTGCACCACCGTATTACAGGTAATGCAATCTTGCAGTTTTACAAACACCAATAGGCGGTCACCATCGACTAAACTGGCTTGGCCGTTATGTGGGCTGTTTGAGGACATCAGTTTGGCATCAAACAACGGTGCCTGGCCGTACAGTTCCTTGGAGGCCTCAAGATAAGCACGTTGAAAAGCCAGGGTGCGTTCGACATCTTCGTGCATCAGCTTTGCCCAGCGTTTGACATATTGTTTACGCTCCTGGGCGGTTTCGGCATGGATGCCCAACACTTCTAAAGGTGACGGGTGTGATTAAAAGTGCGGGGATTCTGTAGAATACCGTTATTTGTTTTGACAAAACCTATG
>NZ_FUKI01000018.1 GCF_900163755.1 Crenothrix polyspora
AAGCAAGCTTACTCTTTAGAAATAAGGAATCCCCTTCCTTCAGGGAGAGGAGGATGTCAAGCTGTAATAGCCTGTTTACTACAGATAAAAAGTAATACTAACGATATTTTGCGCAATTAGGCATAGTACGCTCACTGGTTAACCGATAAAACAATGGATAGATTAAAAAGCAAAATTCGTGATATTCCAGATTTTCCAAAGCCTGGCATTATATTTAAAGACATTACACCACTTATTAAAGATCCTGCGACGTTAAGATTGACTGTACACCAGTTGTTACAACCATTTTTATGTCGGGATATTACTGCGGTGGCAGGCATGGAAGCGCGGGGCTTTATTTTTGGCTCGTTAGTAGCGTGGGAGTTAGGGCTGCCTTTTGTGCCCCTCAGAAAGCCTGGCAAGTTACCTTACGATGTGCAGACTGTGTCTTACGATTTAGAATATGGATCGGCCACTTTGGAAGCCCATACGGATGCCTTTAATAGCGATGATCGGGTTTTGTTAATTGACGATTTACTGGCGACCGGCGGCACGGCAAAAGCCAGTTGTGAATTAGTCGAGAAGTTGGGCGCTACCGTAGCGGCTTGTGCTTTTGTGGTTGAGTTAGATTTTTTGCAGGGCAGAAGCTTACTTAGTAATTACGAAGTTCATTCTTTAGTGCATTTTTAAAATACAGCACTTGGCTATCAGCGGCTACTAGCTTAACGCGGGGCAAAAAACAATAACATTCAAACAGGTTGGGCTGCCTGCTGTTTGGCAACCCAACCCAACATGACCAACTATGTTGTTAGGGTTTTATCTTGCTAGGTGTTTTTTCTAGCACTGTGCCACCGGTGGTTTTTACATCGGTAGTGGCTGTGCTGCCTGGTTTTACGGCAACCGCTGTTACGTCATCATCCAGCAAATCTTCGCCGTAGCCAGTTGCATCTGCATTGTCCTGGTCTTTGCCGTCAGTTGCTAAATGTTTGCGCCATTGCAAAAATGATTCACGGGTAAACACATAAGGGTCGAGCGCGGCTTCGTCAATAAATTTTAACGAGCCTTCGGCATTAGCGCGGGCATTGAGTAAATTGACTAATTGGACGGGTGCGCCTACATAACTGGCTGGATTTGCAGCGGTATCAAAAACTGCACCTGGGATGCCGCGAGTAGTCATAGGACCTAAAATAGGCAATACCAAATACGTGCCCTGTGGAACGCCCCAAACGGCCAGCGTCTGTTCGAAGTCTTCCTCGTGTTGCTCAAGGCCAACTTTTTTGGCGACATCAAACAAACCACCGATACCTACTGTTGAATTCATTAAAAACCGACCGGTATCTTGTGCGCTTTGCTCAAATTTAGCTTGCATAAGATCGTTTAATACGACATTAATATTTTTTAAATTGTTAAAAAAATTAAAGACTCCGGTCTGCAATACTTGCGGGGTTATTTTTTTATACGTATTGGCAACAGGTGCCGCCACATAGTCATCTACTTGATCATTGAATGTGTATATTTTTCTGTTAATATTTTCATAAGGATCAATTGTATTGGCTGCGTTTTGCCCAGGATGGGTGGTGGCGCAGCCTACCAAAGTGATGCTTGTAATTGCTAGTAAAAGCAATGAAAATCTTTGCAGAGTACGTGTACAATGCGGTGTGTAGAGGGTGTTCATGGCGGCAAACCTAAAGCATTAAAGTTTTGAATAGTTATCAATTTTCTCGTTGATTTTTGCTATTAAAACATCAAAACCTTCGCGTTGCAAAATGGTTGTGTATTCTGAACGCTTGAGTGCTAAATCGCTTACACCGTTAGCAATAATATTGATAATGCGCCAGCTGTCGCCTTTTTCTTTCAGCATGTAGTCAAATTTAACATCTTTCTCATCGGGAATAGACAAATGAGAATGCACTACCACACCGCCGCGTGCAGTTTGCTCCTCTGTATCCACTGCAAAAGATTCGCCAGCATAATCTTTAAAATTGTGCGCGTAAGAAGCCACGCTTAAGCGACTAAAGACATCGGTTAATTTTTGTTGTTGATCGGCGTTTAGTTTTTCCCATTCCTTGCCGACGACAATGCGGGCAATTTTTGCTAAATCATGGCTGTTAGCGACCGCGCTGTTGAGTCTTTCATAGCGCCCCGCGTAAGCCAGTTTTTTGCCATTTTTCATGACATCAATTAATTCGGCTTGAAATTTATCAACAACTTGTCTTGCTGTTTCACCGGCATTAGCATTTCCTAGTGCCGTCATGCCCAGTAAACAGACGGCCAAAAATTTCATGCTTTTTATAACCATAATACTAAACCTCTAATGTAAATAATCTGATTATGCTGAGCTATTATTCTACTCGTATGGGGATGCCGGCCAACGTTGGCAGTGTTTTTTCCGTGACATAACGCGGCGTAGGCTCTTCGACCATTGCGCCATCAGTTTTAGGGCCTCTGATAGATGTCCATAAGCCTTTTAAGGGATTTTTTAACATGTCCTCAACCGCAGTGGCTTCGTAACCACAGTGCGCCATACAGCTTGCGCATTTTGGGTTGTTGACAGTGCCGTAGTTTTCCCAGACGGTGGTGTCGAGTAATTCTTGAAAACTAGGCGCATAACCTTCGTCGCTTAACAAATAACACGGTTTTTGCCAGCCAAAAACGTTACGGGTAGGATTGCCCCACGGGGTGCATTCGTAGTTTTGGTTGCCGGCTAAATAATCAAGATACAATGATGAATGATTGAGCTTCCAGTTGCGATTTTTACCCAGTTTAAAAATGCCTCTGAACAGGTTTTTAATGTCGTTACCTTTAATAAATACATCTTGTTGTGGTGCGTGTTCATAACTAAAACCAGGTGCAATGGTCACGCCTTCCACGCCCAATTCCATTGCATAATCTAAAAACTCAGCGACTTCTTTAGGTGTTTCACCCTGAAACAAGGTGCAGTTAATCGTTACTCTAAAGCCTTTTTCTAAGGCGATTTTAATGGCTTCAACGGCACGGTCAAATACACCGTCTTGACACACAGAGGCATCATGACGATTTTGCATGCCGTCTAAATGAATAGAGAAGGTTAGGTAAGGCGAGGGCGTGTAATCGTCAATGCGTTTTTTTAACAACAATGCATTAGTACACAAGTAGACATATTTTTTACGTGCCACAATGCCGGCTACAATCTGTGGCATTTCTTTGTGAATTAATGGCTCGCCGCCAGGAATGGATACCATTGGTGCGCCGCATTCGTCTACCGCTTGCATACACTCTTCAAATGATAAACGTTTGTCGAGTATGTCATCGGGATAATCAATTTTACCGCAACCGGCGCAAGCCAAATTACAACGAAATAGCGGTTCTAGCATTAATACCAGTGGGTATTTTTTAACGCCTTTTAGTTTTTGTTTTATCAGGTAACTGGCGACAGTTAATTGCTGACGTAAAGGAACACCCATGACGATAAGACTCCGAAAATATTCAAAAAAACCAATGGCCGTCTCTCAAATGCGATAAACTGCGCCGTTTTATAAAAGTTTAGAAGTGGTGTATCTAAAAAACAACAATGCGACACAGTCAACTTCAGATTTATCGCAAGTGCAGGTATGTGATTTTTAAACACAGCGATATTTTTCACTAGAATACTATCTTTTAGATGGCGACTCCAGTTTTTACGCGTGTATTTTAAAAATAATTTTGGGTTAGCCTGTGGCAAGTTGATTTGTAAAAAAACAACATAACACGGTTTTAAAGCAGATTCTAATCGATTTTCAGGGTGGTGAGCGCGGTCAAAAATAAGCGAAACAACAATACTGGCAACAAAACAACATTATTTTGCAAAATACCAACAAACAGACTATTATTGCCCCACGCAGACATTGAAGCCAACGTTGTAAACTATAGTCAAAATCGCGCATGAGAAATATTCAAACATTCTTGGAAGATCCAAAATTACTGAGCCAACTCGCGGATGATGAATTTCAGTCCGTATTGCTTGAGGGCGTGTCCAGAACCTTTGCTTTAACCATTCCGCAGTTACCGGAAGGTCTTTATGCGCCTATTGCCAATGCGTATTTATTGTGCCGCATTGTTGACACCATAGAAGATGAAGTATCTTTGTCGCCAGAGCAAAAAAAGTATTTTTGTTCAGAATTTATCGACATTGTGCAATCGGGTGTTAATTCTGAGCCGTTTGCTGTCGAGCTTGCTCCGCTGTTATCAGATCAAACCATTCCTGCCGAACACGCATTAATCCATGTGTTGCCACGGGTAATTGAAATTACGCACAGTTTTGAGCCGGATCAAATTGCGGCCTTGGCCAGTTGTGTAAAAACTATGGCGGAAGGTATGCCGATTTTTCAGGCGCAAAACTTACACCATGGTTTGGCGACGATGGCGGATATGGATCGGTATTGTTATTACGTGGCGGGATGTGTGGGTGAAATGTTGGCCAAGTTATTTTGTCACTATTCGCCAGAGATTGCCCAGCATAAAGCGCAATTGCTTACGTTGTCGGTGGCTTTTGGCCAGGGTTTGCAAATGACCAACATTCTGAAAGACATTTGGGATGATGCGCAACGTGGCGTGTGCTGGCTACCACAAGATATTTTTACCGAAGCCGGGTTTGATCTTAAAAATTTAACCCCAGACACCAACGACGAACATTTTAGATTGGGTCTTGCGCGTGTTATCAGTATTGCCCGGCAGCATTTGCACGATGCGTTGCGTTACACCCAGTTGTTGCCAGCGCATGAAGTTGGCATTCGTAATTTTTGCTTGTGGGCATTGGGCATGGCCTTACTGACCTTGAAAAAAATTAAGCATAACTTAAATTTTACCCATTCCAATCAAGTCAAAATAACCCGTAATAGCGTTAAAGCCACTATTGTAACCACCAAAATGATAGGGCGTAGCAATGGTTTGCTGTCGCTGTTATTTGATGTTACCAGTCGAGATTTAAAAACCCCCGATTGGCATTATGTACAACCTGCCTCAAAAGCCACGCCGCTCTTTTAAGGACGCACCATGATTAACGACAACACCCACGAAAGTCTTTCTGATAACCTCGGTTCCGCTACACCGATACGGTCTAATAAATACCATCTTGATACCGCTATACAACATGCCCAAGACAAGCTATTAAGCCTGCAAGATAAAAACGGCTTTTGGGTATTTGAACTGGAAGCCGATTGCACGATTCCGTCTGAATACATCATGATGATGCACTATGTCGGTGGCATTGATACCGATTTGCAAGCCAAAATTGCGGTGTATTTACGCTCGCGCCAAGCGAAAGATGGCAGTTATCCGTTGTTTACTGGCGGTACGGGCGATCTAAGTTGCAGTGTTAAAGTGTATTACGCGTTAAAAATGGCCGGTGATGCCATAGACGCGCCGCACATGCTGCGCTTAAAAGCGTATATTCTTGCCCAAGGTGGCGCGGCCAAAGCCAACGTGTTTACCCGTATTACGATGGCCATCTTCGAGCAAGTGCCCTGGCGTGCGGTGCCATATATTCCTGCTGAGATTATGCTGCTGCCCAAATGGTTCCCGTTCCATTTGGATAAGGTATCGTATTGGTCCAGAGCTGTGATGGTGCCGTTGTTTGTCTTGTGTACTTTAAAAGCCACCGCCAAAAATCCGCATAAGGTCAATATACTGGAGCTGTTTGTTACTCACCCTGACGAAGAACAGCATTATTTCCAGAAAGGCACCTTGCTAAATAAAGTGTTTCTGGGTTTGGATAAATTGGGTCTTGCCATTAACCCGTTAATACCCAATAGCGTGCGCCAACATGCGTTGGGTAAAGCCAAAGATTGGATTACTGAGCGCCTGAACGGTGAAGATGGTTTAGGTTGTATTTTCCCTGCGATGGTGGGTGCTTACGAAGCCTTGATGTTATTGGGTGTGCCGGAGGATCACCCTGATGTAGTAACGGCGCGTAAAGCCATTGACCGTTTATTGGTGATTAACGAACACGACGCCTATTGCCAGCCGTGTTTTTCGCCGGTATGGGATACCGGTCTTGCCGCGTTGGCCTTGCAAGAAGCCGATGAAAAAGCTAATAGCAAAGCCCTAACGCATGCGTACAACTGGCTGAAAAGCAAACAACTATCGGATGAGCCTGGCGATTGGCGTATTGCACGGCCTGATTTGGCCGGTGGCGGCTGGGCATTTCAATACGCCAACCCGCATTACCCCGATGTGGATGATACCGCAATGGTGGCGGTGGCAATGGCGTGTTCAAACTTGCCCGATCTGGATGAATCTGTCCACCGTGCGACCAACTGGATTGTCGGTATGCAGTCCAAAAATGGCGGTTACGGTGCATTTGATGTTGATAACACCTGCTATTATTTAAATTCAATTCCGTTTGCCGATCACGGTGCGTTATTAGATCCACCGACTGCCGATGTCAGCGCCCGTTGTGCGATGCTGATGGCGCGGTTGGCCACTAAACACGCACAATACCGTCCGGCCTTGGAGCGCACGCTGGCGTATTTGCGTAGCGATCAAGAAGCCGATGGCTCGTGGTTTGGCCGGTGGGGTACTAATTATATCTACGGTACTTGGTCAGTATTGATTGCACTGGAACAAACCGACATGGTTAAAACCGACCCCATGTACACCAAAGCGGCTGCTTGGTTAAAAAGTGTGCAACGTGACGACGGTGGCTGGGGCGAAGACAATAATAGCTACCACGATGCCAGTTTGAGCGGTCAATACGGTTTTAGCACCGCGTTTCAAACCGCATGGGCTGTTTTAGGCTTGATAGCCGCAGGTGAAGTCCATAGCCAAGAAGTTAAAGCCGGTATCGATTTTATTTTACGAAATCAGCAAGCTGATGGCGTGTGGAACGACAAATGTTTTACAGCGCCTGGCTTTCCTAAGGTTTTCTATCTAAAATATCACGGTTACGATAAATTTTTCCCACTGTGGGCGTTGGCGCGTTATCGTAACGCGCTTGATAAAAAATGATTACCGGCATCGTGGTTGCTTTGCCGGAAGAGCTCAGTAGCCTGACCGATAAACGCATTGATAAAGGCCATTGTGTTTTTATCACCAAGGCGTTATTGGTGGTGTATGCAGGCGCAGGTTACCAAAATGCCAAGGCCGCTGCGGAATTGCTGATGGCTAAAGGTGCGAGTCGCTTGATCAGTTGGGGTTGCGCGGCGGGTTTAAACCCTATGTTGCGTGCCGGTGATTTAGTATTGGCAGACACGGTTATGGACATTGATCATGTTAAAATAGTCATCGATGCGGATTGGTATGCGCACAGCAAACAGATATTGGCTAAAGTGTGTGCGGTGCATGCGGGGTGTTTGTTAACAACGCCGCATCTGGTTGCGCTCAGTAAGGATAAAAAACAGTTGCACTTAAAAACCGGCGCTGTGGCTTTAGACATGGAAAGTGTAGCGATTGCTAAGGTTGCTGAGCAACATGGGCTGGCTTTTTTGGCGATCCGCGTAGTTGCCGATTCTGTCGATACCAGTTTGCCGCGTGCGATTGGCCAAGCGTTGAATGAGCAAGGCGATGTTGTCATGAAAACGTTATTGCTGTCTGTTGCCAAAAATCCTGCTGAGATACCGCGCTTGATTACGCTGGGAATGAACTTTCGTGCCGCTAAAACAACGTTAAAACAGGTTGCGGCGCGGTTAAATGACATTGTTGCGTTTAAATCTGGTGGCTCGATTAGCGCGTCATAAAGATTTTGTTGAGTGGTTGTCCCTTCATGAAAGGGCTTATTTTGAGGAACACATGACTTTCAGTATTGCCGAACTTTTTGCGCAGCATGCGACGGATAAATTTGATCTGTACGAACAACACCTTAACCAGCAAATGGTACGGGTGTTAAAAACCATCGGTTATGATCGGCATTATAAACGCGCCTTAGGCCAGTATCTGTACGACCAAGACGACAACGAATACCTGGATTTACTCAGCGGTTTTGGTGTGTTTGCTGTTGGCAGAAATCACCCGACGGTGATCAGCGCACTAAAAGAAACCCTGATGCTGGAATTGCCCAATTTGGTGCAGTTGGATGTTTCGGTACTGAGTGGCTTGTTAGCGCAAGAAATCCTCAAAACCACACCGGACAATATCACCAAGATGTTTTTCTGTAATTCCGGTACCGAAGCAGTAGAAGCGGCTATTAAATTTGCCCGCTACACTACCAAACGGCAAAAAATTGTCTTTTGTGAGCACGGCTATCACGGTTTAACTATGGGCGCATTGTCGCTTAATGGCGAAGAAATTTTCCGCGAAGGCTTTGGGCCGTTACTGCCAGGCTGTAGCAGCGTGCCGTTTAATGATCTGATCGCCTTAGAAAAAGCGTTGGCCGGTAAAGAGGTCGCGGCGTTTATTGTAGAACCCGTGCAAGGCAAAGGCGTTAATCTCCCCGATGCTAATTATTTGCCCGAAGTAGAGCGTTTGTGCAAGCAATACGGCACGTTGTTTGTCGCCGATGAAGTGCAAACCGGCTTAGGGCGTACAGGCAAATTTTGGGCAATCGAACACTGGAACGTACAACCCGATATGATTTGCATGGCGAAAGCCTTGTCCGGTGGCTTTGTGCCGGTGGGCGGGGTAGCAATGACGCAAAAAATCATGGATACCGTCTATAATCGTATGGACAGAGCGGTGGTGCATGGTTCCACGTTTGCCAAAAATAACATGGCGATGGCGGCAGGGTTGGCGACGTTGCATGTCATGGCAGACGAAAAACTGGTTGAAAACAGTGCTAAAATCGGTTCAGATATTATCGCCAGCCTGAATGCCTTAGCCGGTAAATACGAATTCCTGAAAGAAGCCCGTGGCTTAGGCATGATGATTGCTATCGAATTCCAGTCACCAAAAAGCCTGAGCTTGAAAGCTGCCTGGGCCATGCTGGAAGCCGCCAATAAAGGTCTGTTCTGCCAGATGGTCACTATCCCGTTATTTAAAGATCAGCGTATTCTCACGCAAGTGGCAGGGCATGGCATGAACGTGGTTAAGTTATTGCCGCCACTGAATTTAACCGCAAAAGATCGCGATCATATCGTGCAAGCGTTTGACAAAACCATTGCGGATACCCATCAAATTCCAGGCTCTATCTGGGATTTGGGCAAAAATCTGGCCAGTCATGCGCTTAAGAGCAAGAAAGCTGGCTAGGCGTGCTGTGTCCTGTTAAGTTTATTTTCGTTGCAGCCCTGTTTCACAGTGGGCTCACTCTGATTTTCTATCGAGAACCCCTTTACTAATTATGAAACCATCACAGACTTACCCATTGCTTGACAACATTACCTTGCCGGCCGATGTTCGCAAACTCGCCAAGGATCAGCTTAAAGCCTTGGCTAAAGAATTGCGTGAGTTCTTAACGCAATCGGTGAGTGTGTCGGGTGGGCATTTTTCAGCAGGATTGGGTACGGTTGAGTTAACCGTTGCTTTGCATTATGTCTTTGATACCCCAACCGATCAATTAGTGTGGGATGTGGGACATCAGGCCTACCCGCATAAAATTCTCACTGGCCGTAAAGATACCTTGACCAGCATCCGCACCCGTAACGGTGTGTGCGCGTTTCCAAACCGTGCCGAAAGCGAATACGATGCTTTTGGGGTTGGCCATTCCAGCACCTCGATCAGTGCCGCCTTAGGCATGGCCATCGCCTCGGAATTAAAAGGCGAAAATAAACATATGGTGGCCATTATCGGTGATGGCAGTATTACTGGCGGCATGGCGTTTGAGGCCATGAACCATGCAGGATCTATTGATGCCAATGTGCTGGTGATTTTAAACGATAACGATATGTCCATCTCGCCGAATGTGGGCGCGATGAACAATTATCTGGCCAAAATTCTGTCCAGTAAATTCTATTCATCTATTCGTGAAGAAAGCAAAAAAGCCTTGAGTAAAATGCCCACCGTGTGGGAATTGGCGCGACGTACCGAAGAACACATGAAAGGCATGATTATTCCTGGGACTTTTTTTGAAGAGCTGGGGTTTAATTATATTGGCCCGATAGACGGCCACGATGTCGATACTTTGGTGGCGACGCTGGAAAATCTTAAACAGATTTCAGGGCCACGGTTTTTGCATATTGTGACCAAAAAAGGCAAAGGCTATGCGCCTGCGGAAAAAGACCCTCTGGCCTATCACGGTGTCGGGCCGTTTGACCCTAGCGTTGATTCGTTACCCAAATCAGTGCCATCACCTCATCCAAGTTACACTGAAGTTTTCGGTAGCTGGCTGTGTGATATGGCGGCACAAGATGAACGCTTACTAGGTATTACACCGGCTATGCGTGAAGGGTCGGGCTTGGTGAAGTTTTCTGAGCAATACCCAACGCGTTACTTTGATGTCGCCATTGCCGAGCAACACGCGGTGACTTTAGCGGCAGGGCAGGCGTGTCAGGGTGCAAAGCCGGTGGTGGCGATTTATTCGACGTTTTTGCAACGCGCTTACGATCAAATGATTCATGACGTGGCCATTCAAAATCTGGACGTGTTGTTTGCGCTGGATCGTGCCGGTGTGGTGGGGCCTGATGGGCCAACCCATGCCGGTAGCTTCGATTACAGCTATATGCGTTGTGTGCCCAATATGTTGGTGATGGCACCGGCGGATGAAAATGAATGCAGACAAATGTTGTATACCGGATTTATCCATGAAGGGCCTGCTTCTGTGCGCTATCCGCGTGGCAAAGGCCCAGGTGTTGCGGTACAAAAAGACATGGTTGCGCTACCGATAGGCAAAGCGGAAATACGTCAGCATGGCAGTCGTATCGCCATTTTAGCCTGGGGCAGCATGGTGACACCGGCGTTGAGTGCAGGTAAACGCTTGAATGCCACGGTAGTGAATATGCGCTTTGTGAAGCCAATTGATGAAGACCTGATTTTGGCATTGGCCAAAACTCACGATGTGTTTGTGACTATTGAAGAAAACGTTATTGCTGGCGGTGCAGGCAGTGCGGTAACAGTGTTCTTACAACAGCAAAAAATTCTTATGCCGGTGTTGGCTATTGGTTTACCGGATTATTTTGTCGAGCAGGGCACGCGTGAAGAATTGCTGGCCGAATGTGGTTTGGACAGCGAATCGATTTTTAACAGTATTGAAGCATTCTGTGCCTAGATTGTTGTTAGTGCAGTTATTCTAAGCACGCGACGCGATGTTAGAGATACTGCAACTGCCCATACTGCAAGATAACTATATTTACCTGATTCACGATACCGAATCAGGTGAAACTGCTGTGGTTGATCCAGGCTTAGCACAGCCGGTGTTAGATGTGCTGGTGCAAAAAAACTGGCAACTCAGTTATATTTTTAACACGCACCAGCACTGGGATCATGTTGATGGCAATCTGGCCTTAAAACAGCAAACGGGTTGTAAAATTATCGCAGGGCAGGGTGATATTGATCGTATTCCTGGCATAGACACCGGTGTTAAGGATGGCGATACCTTATGGTTGGGTCAGCATCGTATCAGTATCATAGCAACGCCTGGGCATACGCTACACCATATCGTCTATTATTTTCCTGATAATAATCTGTTGTTTTGTGGTGATACCTTGTTTGTGATGGGCTGTGGCCGTTTATTTGAAGGCACGGCTGAGCAAATGTGGCTGTCTTTGCAAAAACTCAAAGCACTACCACCAGCGACACACATTTATTGTACCCACGAATACACGCAAACGAACGGCCAATTTGCTTTAACGCTTGAGCCTGATAACGTGTTATTGCAACGACGCATGCACGTTGTTAATCAATTACGTGCAGATAATCTGCCAACGGTGCCATCAACTATTGCGCAAGAGTTGGCTACTAATCCATTTTTTCGCGAAGACAGTGTTAGTTTACAACAAACAATTGGCATGTTGGCTAAGTCGTCGGTAGCAATTTTTACAGAGATTAGGCGGTGTAAAGACTGTTTTTAAATGCGTAACGCTAAAAATACGACGTATTGTTATGCGGCAAGGTAAATAAAATTCGCTAAAACCGTGGCTTAAAGTAACAAACGATGACCGTATAGGTATAACTACCTATGTATGATAATAGCGACGATGGTGTATATTCACGTTCTAATAGTCACGCTATTTTTAATGTGTTCTATATTCACTATACGTTTCATAACCATATAAACATCAAAAATTATGATTAATGTTTTGCTTGTTGATGATCACGAACTTGTTCGCACGGGTATTGAGTCATTATTGAATGCGATCGAGAATATTACCGTTGTTGGCATTGCTAAATCAGGCGAAGAGGCGGTTATTGCCGTTAAAACCTTAGATCCGGATGTTATTTTGATGGATATTAATATGCCTGGTATAGGCGGGGTAGAAGCCTGTCGCAGAATTTTGCAGCACGACCCTGAGGTAAAAATTATTGCCTTGTCAGTGCATAACGATGGGCCGATTCCGCACCAATTGCTTAAGCTGGGGGTGATGGGTTTTATTTCTAAAAATTCGCCAGTAGAAGAAATGATTATTGCCATGAACAAAATTATGGCGGGCAAGCGCTATTTGTGTTCCGATGTAGCCAATAATCTGGCATTTCAGGGCTTGCCAGGCACGAATGAATCGCCGTTTGCCAAATTGTCGCAGCGCGAGGCCGAAGTGGTCACCCTGATTTTACAGGGTAAGACTATACAGGAAATGGCGGAAATGCTGATTTTAAGCCCAAAAACTGTCAATACTTACCGGTATCGCTTGTATACTAAACTTAATGTTAAAAATGATGTTGAATTAACCCGTTTGGCGGTTAAGTTTAGTCATATTGACACCGGATTAATTTAGTCGCGTAATGCACGGCTCAGGTTCTGTCAGGTTTTGAAAACCTGGCAGGCCTGTTATTGAATCCATATACAGCGTTTTCACAGTTCAATAGTTACAGCGTAACCGTTCTAAGTTGAAAACGCTGTATCGGTGTCCCATTTAATTACAAATCCTGTTCTGCTGTATATAATTACCCCATCCCCAACGTAGCTAAAAAATCAAACGTATGTCAATGAGCCTCAGAAAAATCACCCATCCCGTCATGATTGGCAATGTAAAAGTGGGCGGTGGTGCGCCTATTGTGGTGCAATCAATGACCAATACCGATACCGTGAATATTACGGCTACAGTTAACCAGATTATTGAGTTGTCTACAGCGGGTTCGGAAATTGTTCGTATCACGGTTAATTCCGAAGAAGCGGCTAAAGCGGTGGCGGAAATTCGTAATCAGCTGGATAAAAAAGGCTATGACGTGCCTATCGTCGGTGATTTCCATTTTAACGGCCATAAGTTGCTGGAAAAATACCCTGATTGTGCGGCAGCGCTGGATAAATACCGGATTAACCCAGGTAATGTAGGGCGTGGTCGTAGTCGCGATCCGCAGTTTCAGCAAATGGTTGAATTTGCCTGTAAGTACGATAAACCGGTACGTATCGGCGTTAACGGTGGTAGTTTGGATCAAGCCGTGTTCACGCGTTTGCTGGATGAAAACCGCGCTTTAGCTAATCCAGAACCGTTACCAGCCGTTACTCGTAAAGCCATTGTTTTGTCGGCGCTGGAAAGTGCCGCAAAAGCGGAAGAAATTGGCCTGTCTAAAAATAAAATTATCCTGTCCTGCAAAATCAGCAATGTTCAAGAATTGATTAGCATTTATCAAGATTTGTCCAGCCGTTGCGATTACGCCCTGCATTTGGGTTTGACGGAAGCAGGTATGGGTTCCAAAGGTATTGTGTCATCTTCAGCGGCGTTGTCGGTATTAATGCAGCAAGGTATTGGCGATACTATTCGTATCTCTTTAACGCCTGAGCCAGGCGCTTCGCGTACCCAGGAAGTGATTGTTGGCCAGGAAATATTGCAAACCATGGGTTTCCGCTCGTTTACACCAATGGTTATTTCTTGCCCTGGTTGTGGTCGTACTACCAGTGATTATTTCCAAAAACTGGCGATGGATATTCAAAGCTATCTGCGTGATCAAATGCCAATTTGGCGCACCCAATACCCAGGCGTTGAGACGATGGAAGTGGCGGTAATGGGTTGTGTGGTCAATGGCCCTGGTGAAAGCAAGAGCGCTAATATTGGTATCAGTCTGCCTGGAACCGGTGAAACGCCGGTTGCGCCGGTGTACGAAGACGGCGAGAAAACCGTGACTTTGAAAGGCGACAGGATTGCTGAGGAGTTTCAAGGTATTGTGCAGCGTTATATTGAGACGCATTACAGCGTTTTATAGAAGGTTGAATCGTTGTCGACCAGCACAGAATTTGAAGCCTATATTTTAGATAGCTTAAAGCGTGTCGGCTCCATAAAAATCGGGCGATTTTTCGGTGGTGTCGGATTTTCCTGCCATTCGCTACAGTTTGCCATGATGATGGAAGACCGCCTGTATTTTGTCGTTGATGACAATACACGGAAAATATACGAGGCAGTGGGGATGCAGGCTTTTTCCTATGCTACCAAGAAAGGCCGCATTCAGGTGCGACGGTATTTTGAAGTGCCGGAAGAGGTGATTGACAGCCCTGAGCAACTTGAACACTGGGCTAAGGAAGCCATCTCTATCGCTGGTAAAACCAAAAAATCCAAAAGCGATACTGTGGAGTCTACACAAGACATTGTGCCGGTTGATTTGTATTCGATTCTGAAATGACAATAGCAGAGGTAATATGATTAGTTCTATTTATCCGGCATTGAAAGTAGATACGGATTGGGTTACTCGTGCTCACGCGTAACATCTTGAATTATTGTTTAAGGAGGGGCTATGCCATCTAATGCTGTGGTGCAAACGCGCATTGATAGCGTTATAAAAGAAGAGGCTACCGCAGTGCTGGCAACTATGGGACTTACTGTGTCAGATGCGGTGCGCTTATTATTGACCCATGTTGCTCATGATCATACGTTGCCTTTTGATCTTTTAATCCCCAATGCAGAAACTGTTATAGCTATGCAGGACGTGCGTGCGGGAAGGAATTTGGAAACTATCAGTCTTGAGCAACTTCGGGGTGAAATGCGATCAAAGTGAGAAGCCTTTTACGCCATAAATTGTTTATTAAAGATATGCGTAACGTGCGTTTGACTGACACGCAGTCTGCAAAGCTTTTTCTGTACGTTGCCGCATTGTTGAATGCTCAAGCATTACCGCCAGAAGCTAGGGATCATGCTCTTCATGGTGAGTGGAGCGATTTTCGGGAATGCCATTTGAGTGGTGATGTTTTACTCATTTATAAAATAGATGATCGCCAACTTCACCTAACCCGTTTGGGTAGTCATGCCCAATTATTCAAAAACATGTAAGTGAGGGAAAAAATATGATAAGTTCTATCTATGCCGCATTGTCTGCGCTATGGATTGTTTGGCTCTCATTTGGGGTTATTAAAGTGCGCCGTGCAAAGCAAGTAAAGCTGGGTGATGGTAATGAACCTGAACTTCAGGCGGCAATTCGCGCTCACGGCAATGCGACCGAATATATTCCTATTTCGCTTATTTTGCTGGTTTTATTGGACGTAAATAAAGCGCCTGGTTTGCTGATACATGTGGGTGGTTGTCTGATAGTAGCTGGCCGCATAGTACATGCAAAAGCTTTGTTGTCTGATAATTTGCAGTTTCGTGTGCTGGGCATGCAAATAACGCTTATTACGATTGTAGTGCTGGCTTTTGCTAATCTTATTTATTTTGTGATTGGCGTGTGATCAATTAACCAACATCCGTGCTAACGGATCATCTGCTGCAATGCGTTTTTCTTGGCTATTATCGCCAGTACACTGCTCAATAATCGTTACAACTTGGCTGATTTGCTGGTTGTGCTCTAAGCCAACAGTATTAACAGCATCGGTGACTTCACTATCAATCAGGGTAATCGCCGTATCCAAACCTTTCTTTAGGCCATTCAGTACACTTGTTTCCAGTGATGGCTTCAATTGTCTTTGCATAAACCACGGTGCTAGCCAGCTGATAATTACCAGCAGTGAGCTGTGTACGGCAAAATCAACCCCCAGATATTCCACATCGGTCATATTGCTTTGGTAATAGCCCACAAACACCTGATACGCCACCCAGCTAATTGATAACAACGGCAGGATAAATTCCAATACCCGCATCAGTTTTAAAAAACCACGTTGCAAGGCATTGCCAGGGTTTGCCAAGGCTTGTCTTGCTGCCAACTCACTTTGGGTTTGCACAATTTTGGGGGCTTTTTCACGTACCAAGGCCAATTGATTTTTCAGTGGTGTGGCAGGCAAGCCCAGTTGATCAGTATTATGAATAAACTGGTCGAGCGCATCGGTAAATCGCGCTTGTGCCCAATCATCCCATAACACCAGTTCGGTTTTTTCGGCTACCTTATTAACCGGATTACCGATTAAATTAGCCGCATGTTCGGCGTAATACGTAGCGAGTTTTTTAATGGGCCAATCGAAACCTTGTTGCAACAAGGTGGTGGTTTGCTGCCATTGCGTGTGCCACAGTGCAGGCGTTTGCTGAAAGGTTTTAGCCGTGCCCATCTGCTGAATGCTGTGTTGTAACTTAAGTTTTAACTCGTCTTTGCGTACTTGCATACTGCGTTGTTTGAGCTGCTTAACCGTATTGGTGTTGGCCAGTCCTGCAATGGTATTTTGCAAGGCATCAAACTCATCCGGCTGGCTGCTTTCTGCACAGATGGTTTTAAAAATAATTGGCGCAACAAAACCGGCTTTACCTAATTGCTGCTTAAAATCTTCACATTGTTCACTTTGGCCGCGATCCCATTGATTGAGCACAAACAGCCAGGCGTGGCGACCGCCTTCGGCCAGTAACAAACGCCAGGCTTTTTCATCGCGGTAACGTTCTGGGCTAACTACATAAATCAGTACGTCGATATGCGGCAACCATTCTAATACCAGGTGTTTATTGCTAAGCTCGGTGCTGTCAAAGTCAGGCATATCAATCCAGATGATGTCTTTTTTGGATTGATCATCGTGCTGGGCGATTTTAATGCGCTCTATCGGTAATTTTTCTGGTAGGTTATTAATGGTTACGCTGCTGTGATGGTAGAGGGTAACTTCACGCGAGGTGGGGCGCTCTACACCGGTTCTGGCCACGGCTCTGCCTGCCAGTCGATTTAATAGCGAGCTTTTACCTACGCCGGTACCGCCCATAAATGCCACAATCAATGGTCTGGCATTAGATTGATTAAATAACGAATCCGGCGTTCTGCCGTCAAAATCGGACAATTGTTCGGCACACAAGCTGTTAATCCAGCCTGATGCACTGGCTTGTGCCGCCCATTGTTTGGTTTTTTCGACTAAATCAGAGTAATCGTAAGCCATGTCTCTTTTCTGTAAGATGTACTTCAGCCGCGTGCAGCTGGTTTAAAGAAATATTGAAATGATCAGGGGCGGATAATTGCTCAGGTAAGGCCAGTAGCTTGTTGCGTAGCATATCCAGAAATAAACTTTGTTTAACAGTTGCCAGCTGGTTTTTCTTGAGTTCTGTTTCCAGTCGGCCCATATAACTGCCGATGGCGCTTTCTGCCATTAACGAAGTGACGGTTAGCATGGCGGGGGCAATGATTAAATCGTGCAAGCCAATACCCCCCGTGTGTAACGCCAGTGCAATGACAGCGGCATCGGTGGTGACGCGGGTGGCGCGTAAACCGTTTAATACCATGGGCTGTTCTTGTAGTTTTGTATACAAACGGTTGGCGGTGGCTTCAATATCATCTTGAAAATTAACATGATAGCTTTGTGCGGCACTGGCAAATTGTTCTAACAGCGCTGGGCGCTGGGCGCGTAGTTGTACCGCGCATTCTTTCCACCACGTTGTTTGTTTACTTTGCTCGGTGCGCTGCAAAATTTTATCAGTCATTTGGATCAGCGTGTGTTCACAAATTTGGTTTAATACCGTCACTTCCTGGCTGGTATCGGCAATATGCAACTTTTTGCGTCCCATACGGAATAGTTTTTTAATCGGCCAGGTTATTATTTTACGGGTGGTTGCCAGTATGCCGGCTAGACCTGGCACTTCCAGTAGGGTTAACAACTCGGCCATGGCCAGTTGAAACGTTTCGTAATGGTGCGGATGGTTGAGGAAATCACGCTGGTAGCTATCAACAGCCGCCACCAGGGTTTGATCCACCAAATCTTGCCAATCTTTTAAGGATTGATGTTCGGAAATAATCGGTTCTAGCCACGCAGGCCAGTATTTTTGTAATAGCTCGGTTTCAAAACGGTCGTGTTTTTTTAAGCTAACTTTGCTGGCCATTTGTTGCAGCAAGGTTTGCTGCGTGTCTGGCCATACCGGTACATTGTCTTTATGGTAATAGATTGGGACTACGTCGGGGAAGGCATCGGTACGGGCTTGTTGCCATTTTTGGCGCAACGAGTTAATCAATAAGTCTTCTGAGCCTTCGCTGAGTTTGTTTAAGCAGATAATGGTCGGTTGATGCAGATACTCCAGCGTGGACATTAAATCCCATACCGATTGGTCGGCGTATTTTTCTTTGCTGACCACCAGAATAACAATATCGGCGAGGGCAATCGTGCGAATCACGCCTTCGCGGTAATTGGCGGAATCGATCGAATCAAAGTCTGGGGTATCCCATAACACGGCATTGGGTAAGTGCTTGGACAGGGCGGGGCTTTCTGCTAAAGAGTAGCAATCCAAACGATCTTTGTTTAACTGCCAATGCTGTAATTGCTGAAAACGTCCGAAATAGCGTTGCAAGCCGGTACATGCGGTCAGTTTTACGCCATTACAAAAGCCGTGCGGGTGTACCGTGTAACCCGCAAGTGGGCTAACACCGGTTGCGTCTGTGTTCAGTAGGACATTGACCAGCGAACTTTTGCCGGCTTGTGTAGGACCCACCACCGATATTTGCAGGGGATTTTGCGGCGAGCTATCAATTAATTCGCCTTTACGTATAAAAGCTTCCGCTAACAGCAACTGATCCATACGCTGCTGATAAATCGTTTTAGTTGACTCATCGCCAAGTCGCGTTATAACAGACTGGTAGCGCCCTTTTAATAATTGGATAAAGTCCAGCATAAAAAATTAGCTTAGGTTTATAATTGGCCACCATTCTACTTCGTTTGGTGGTTCGGCGTTACATTCAATTATAACTAACAATACCATAAGATGGACAGGTACATAACTTAGAGGTTAAATTTATGAACAAACTACCCGCGTTATTGCTTATTTTAAGCTGTACTGCATTAATCGCTTGTGGAAAAGGTCAGGAAATCAGTGGCCATAGTATTAAAACAGCGTACAAATCGGTTAAAAGTATTAAAGAAAAATTGCCACCTGAAAATCGCATGGAATTTCAGGTGTCGTTTTGGACGATTCGTGATGCTAATAAAGATAATGAAGCTTTTTTAGATGCGGTTGATGGTAAATCACCACCTGAAATTGTGGCTACGGCTAAAGAAATTTATCAGCAACGCAAAGCCGCTGGTTTTCAGGCTTATGATAAATATTCTACCTGGGAAGAAATGATTTCCGAATTTGGTAAGCAACGTTTAGGTCAGGATAAGCATAAAGGCAGTACAAAAACCGAGATAGGTGGTCAGGCTGATAACGTGTTGTATAAATTGCAATAAGCTATTTTAGTGGTATTCCTTTCCGTGCATTACCCCGTTAGTAAACGCACTGGTCGCTGTGTTTTTGCAGATGAGGATGATGTAGTAGACCTGTCAGGTTTTTAAAATCTGACAGGTCTGTATTTTACACTGGTTTTACTGTCATTTTAATTTAGAGCGGAGGTTGATTTTCACCCAACTGCTTAATAATTACCGTGTCACCCACAGCTAATTCACCCGCTTGATCGTGCAGTGCATTTTGCCCAAAATACACTTTATTGTGCCACTTTCTAAGTCGATTCAGTGTTTGGAGTGGTTCTTTACCCGTTTTGGCTGTTACAGGATCAATCGTCGGCACGGAGCAACGTGAACACGGCTTGGGCAGTCTGAAATCAATATGGCCAATACGGATATTACGCCAACTGTCTTCGGCATATTCAGGACAACCTGCGATAACCAAATTAGGTCTAAATCGACTCATCGGAAAATTCAGCTGCATGGCGTTATTTAACGATACTAACGAATTTTCCGAGATAATCAAAAACGGAAAGCCATCCGCAAATGATACTTGATCGCGTGCATTGGCATACGCCGGATCAATAGGGCGCGGACTGGTGTCATTTTGATAGACTAGGCGACAGTCGGTTGTTAAAAAATCACTAAACCATTGATCCGCTTCTGTGGATACGGCTTGTGCAACGCAAAAATCATTCCAAATATGTGCAGTTAAGGTTTGCTCAGAAATGGGATTCAATGACAAAGTAAGGTGTGACATACCGGGTGCAGATAACACTAATGTATCGTTAACGAGTGCCGTGTTGATTAACGCCATGCGCGGTAAACTACGCTGACTGAGAAAATGACCGCTACTGTCAATGAGCATCCATTTTCGGTCATAAAGTAAGCCAGTTTTGCTAACTGGCCAGCGTGTAACCGTAATGCCTGCCAGTGATTTAACAGGGTATAAGGTGATGGTGCTTAGAGTATACGTTATCATGATGAAAGCAAGCGGCAATTAAAAACCGTATAGGTAAGCACAAATTTGTTATTGATTAAAGCACTGAATACTGAAAGCTATCTGAAAATCAATTTTTTTTGTGTTTCCAGCAGGTAATCGCCCAAGCTATTGCTGAGGCGATCAAATTTTATACCAAAGCGATAAGGTGGGCCTTCTGCTCTTCGCGCTACCTTGCCTTTACGCCTGAAGACATGATCGTTTTCAAACTTCAAAAAAATATTGATTTCTTGATTGACGCGTAGCTTTTTATCGGTTGCAATCAGTAAACCTTTGCTGCTAATGTCCAGCAATTCAACAACAAATTCTTTATTAAAGACAAAGCCAAAACTGAATAAACTAATTGTACACACGCCCACAGCGATGTCTTCTCGAACATAGCGCACGCCAATACGAGAATTCTCTCTTGAAAAAGACCGAGGTTCAATAACAAAGTTGTCGGTGGCATTGCTGTAAAGCTTTTTAAAGTCGGCCATGAAATTATCTATGGGGTAGTGTCCAAGTTAAGCCGCATTAAGTATTAACCTTAAATCAATAAAATTCAATGCTAGATTGACTTTATGATGATTGAGCGCAACAAAAGATGCTTGAATCCGTTAAAATTAAAGGCTTCTGATTCCTCAAGGGTAGACTATGATTCGATCAATGCGGGCTTATTTTTGGGTGCTGATAAAAATAATTATTATCGGTCAGTTACTTAATGCCAGTTTGGCCGTTGCCAAAGGCAATAAGCAAGTGATCAATATTGCTTATTTAACCCAGCAACTCACACCACCGCCGACTTTATCCAATCTTGATCCGTTTATCGACAATAAAGGTGAGCCTGGCGCAGAGTTGGCCATAAAAGATAACGATACAACCGGCCAATTTACTCAGCAGTCTTTTGTACTTAAAAAATTTGTTGTGCCGGTTGATGGTAATGTTGTCGACACCTACAGCAAAGCCATTGCGGGTAAGTTTGATTTTGTGGTGCTTAATTTATCTGCTGCACAGTTGTTGGCCATTGCTGATTTACCGGTCGCCAAACAAACGGTTTTGTTTGATGTGACAACGTCCGATGACAGTTTGCGTAACGAGCAATGTCGAAACCAAGTTCTACATATATTGCCTAGCCGCGCCATGCGTGCTGATGCATTGGCGCAATACATGATGAAAAAACGCTGGAAGCAGTGGTTTTTGGTGGTAGGGACAACCGAAGAAGACCGTTTGTACGCTGCCGCCATCAAACGCGCCGCCAAACGCTTTGGCATGGAGATTGTCGCCGAAAAAACCTGGGAACATACCTACGATAGCCGCCGTACTGAGCAATCCGATGTTGCGGTGTTTACCCAGGTTGATGACTACGATGTGCTGGTGGTTGCCGATGAACAGGCTCAATTTGGTGAATATCTGGCGTACCGTACCTGGAATGCCAGGCCAGTTATTGGTACGCAAGGTTTGATTGCTACGGCCTGGCATAAAACCCATGAACAATGGGGCGCAGTGCAAATCCAAAACCGTTTTAAAGAAGCTGCTGGCCGTTGGATGGAAGAGCAAGATTATGCCGCATACTTGGCAGTACGGGCGCTAGGTGAGGCGGCAACCCGCACCAAATCCAATACTCTGAAAGACATAAAAGCTTATTTGCTGAGTGATGCGTTCGCTTTGCAAGGCTATAAAGGCGTGCCGCTGTCGTTCCGATCCTGGGATGGCCAATTGCGCCAGCCGGTGTTATTGGCCGCGCCAAAGTCAATGGTGTCTGTTGCGCCACTGGAAGGCTTTTTGCACCCCAAGACCGAATTGGATACGCTGGGTTATGACCAACCCGAAACCTTATGTAAACGGAGTGCTGAATAATGAAACCCTGTGTGTTAAAAATTGCATTGCTAACGCTGCTAAGCGGCGCAGCTTACGCCGAAAGCGTGTTGGTCACTTTGGAGAAAGACAATGCTTTAGCCATTGTTGAACCCATTGAAGGCAAGTTAATCAAGACGCTACCAGTGGGGATGAAACCGCGTGGCCTGGCGTTAAGCCCCGATGGTAAGTTGTTGTATATTGCCACCAGCGACGAAAACACTATTAAAATATTCGATGCCGAAACCTTTAAGGAGCTGGGCAAGTTGCCATCGGGTGACGATCCTGAAACCTTTGCGCTCAGCCCCAAAGGCGACCGCATGTATGTCTCCAACGAAGATGATGCGTTGGTGACGGTGATTGACATCGCCAAGAAAAAAGCCATCAAGCAGATTAAGGTCGGCGTAGAGCCGGAAGGCATTACCGTCAGCTCGAATAACAAATGGGTGATTAGTGCCTCGGAAACCACCAATATGGTGCATTGGATTGATGTAAAAACCAACGCAATTGTCGATAACACCTTGGTGGATGCCAGGCCGCGCGCGGTGATGTTTACTGGCGACAGCCAGCAATTGTGGGTCAGTTCAGAAATGGCCGGTAGCGTAACAATTATTGATGCTAACACCAGGCAAATCATTAAAAACATTAAGTTTGCCGTACAAGGCGTAACGCCGGAAAAAATCCAGCCAGTCGGCGTGCTGATCGATAAAGACCGCAAGCGGGCTTACGTGGCATTAGGCCCTGCCAATCGCGTTGCCGTGGTCAATGCGCAAACGTTTGAAGTCGAAAAGTATTTGCTGGTCGGGCAACGGGTGTGGAATCTGGCATTTTCAGCGGATCAAAAGCGTTTGTATACTACCAACGGGCTCAGTAATGACATGTCTATTATTGACTTGGACAGCCAGACGGTGACCAAATCTATTGGCGTAGGCACGTACCCTTGGGGGGTTGCGGTAAAGCCATGAGTGCGACCAATACCTTGTTAATAGAAGCGCTGAGCTTTGCTTACGGTGATAAAAAAGCCTTGAATAATGTCAGCTTTGCCATACGGCCTGGGGAATGTATGGTGTTGTTAGGACCTAATGGCGCAGGAAAATCCACCTTGTTTTCGCTGATTACCCGTTTGTATGATACCCGCCAAGGCCGCATTGAGTTATGCGGTTTTGATATTAAAAAACACACCCGCCATGCGCTGGCAAAGCTCGGTGTGGTGTTTCAGCAAACCACGCTGGACATGGATTTAACCGTGTTGCAAAATCTGCGCTACCACACGGCGTTGCATGGGCTAGGGCGATCAGTGGCCAATCAGCGTATACAGCAGGAGCTGGAACGCTTGAATATGTATGAGCGCCGTCATGAAAAAGTTCGTCAGCTTAATGGTGGTCATCGGCGGCGGGTGGAGATTGCTAGGTCGTTATTGCACAAACCGGCATTATTATTACTGGATGAGCCGACGGTGGGCTTGGATGTACCCAGTCGCCACGCGCTGGTGGAGTACGTGCATCAATTGGTGTGCGAGGAGCAATTGTCTGTGCTATGGGCCAGCCATTTAATTGATGAGATTTACCCTGAGGATCATGTCATCGTGTTGCACAAAGGCCAGATTAGAGCGAAAGGTTCGGTGGCTGACGTATTAGCACTCACCCAAACCAGCCAAATCAAAGACGCATTTACCAAACTGACGGAGGCCGCATGAATATTTTGCATTATTGGCGGGCGTTGTGGGGTATTGTCTGGCGGGAGTTATTTCGCTTTGTGACCCAGCGTGAACGTTTTATCTCGGCGCTGGTCAGACCACTGGTGTGGCTGTTTGTGTTTGCCGCCGGTTTTAGATCAGCATTAGGCCTTGCGATTTCGCCGCCGTATGAGACTTATATCTTGTACGAAGTGTATATCACGCCGGGCTTGTGCGGGATGATTCAGTTGTTCAATGGCATGCAAAGCTCGCTGTCGATGGTGTACGACCGTGAAATGGGCAGTATGCGCGTGTTGATGGTGTGCCCTTTGCCGCGTTGGTTTTTGTTGTTGAGTAAATTGCTGGCTGGGGTTGGAGTATCGGTGTTGCAGGTGTACGTATTTTTGGCGGTGGCTTGGTTTTACGACATTAAAGCGCCTTGGCTGGGCTATGCGTATGTGTTGCCCGCCTTGCTGTTGTCAGGTCTCATGTTGGGCGCGTTGGGCTTGTTATTATCCTCGTTTATTAAACAGCTGGAGAATTTTGCCGGTGTGATGAATTTTGTGATATTTCCGATGTTTTTTATGTCAACGGCGTTATATCCGTTGTGGAAACTACAAGAGTCTAGCGTATTTTTGCATAACTTAGCGCAGTACAATCCTTTTTCACAGGCAGTGGAGCTGATCCGTTTTGCGCTGTATGGCCAGTTAAATCAACATGCCTTGTATTATACCTTGGTGGCTTTCATTGTTTTTATGGTGTCGGCAATCATAGGCTATACTCCTTCCAAAGGAATGATGGTGAAAAAAGGCGGGCCAGGATGATGTGCTTGCTAAGCAGCGGCACATCTACATCAGTTAAGATATTATGAAAAATTATCGACTAATGGTTAGAAGGTGTTATCAATCCTTATTTTATAACAGGTAGGTTTTTTTTCATTGTAGGGAGAAATAACACGGTGACTATGTGAAGAACTCTTTTTATTTGGTGATTCCAAAACAGAAAAATGAGCCGCAGCGCCTAAAAGAATTTGAAGCAAAATCTTTGCGGCAGTGGCTTGATGAATTACCAACCGCCAATCTGAGTTTGGCGACACGCCTGATTCATGATTTTGTTGTAGAGCTCAATACGATTGCTATGCCCAGTCAACTCAGGCTGGATGTATTAGAAAAAATCACACCCAGTGTACATAATATTGAAGATTATCTGCAAGCGAGGCTCATAAAAACCGGCTTTCCTAAAGATGCAAATGAAGAGAAAATTTTCAGTGTTTTAATTTCGATACAAAAACAATGTGCTATTGGGTATTGGGCGGTATTAAAAGAATTAACCCACAGAGATGCGGGCTGGTTTAAAGGACAAAACACAACACTGCCTATACAGCGATGTATTAAAAAATTAGGACACATCGTACTCAGTCATTTTATTATGCGTATGCCAGTGCCTGACTGGGTGTGGATAGATATACATTCTTTGTATAAGCTGAATGAAAATACACAAAATAATTCCGTTAATGTTGTCAAACATTTTAAACAACGGGTAACGGCGTACACACCTGAGGACTGCTATAAGCAAATTTTACTGTTTAGTCTTGCTGATGCAACGGGCTTAAGGCAAAAGCAAATTCCACAGGCATATGATTTTATAGAATCAATAGCAGAAATGGTGAGCTTGAAACATACGCCTGTTATGCAGCAGAGTCAGCAGTGTATGATTCTTACAGATGAAGATAAACCACCCTATTTTCAAACAAATATAAATTCTAATAACGATTCATCTGTTCTTTATCTTGATTTGACTCGGTTGTATAAGTTTATGGCTCAACAAGAAAACGCCGCGCTTAAATCCGATTCAGGCTTTTTAAAGCCATTGTTTGGACAACGGGATCAACCTAGCAAAGCTCCGCGCGAATTATTGTATTATTTACAACAACGCTGGCTAGGTATTGAACTGCACGGTAGCGTTTTATTTACAGATCGCTTTGACCGATACATTGCCATTGGATTGTCGGCAACATATGACTTAAAAAATATGCTGTCCGTAAATGATGATATAAATCATGAAAATAAAGAAGGTATTAGAGCGCAATCTACTTCCGACAGGTTGCTGTCAGCTGTATTTAAAGAGTCTGATGTATTATCGGTAGGCAGTTTGATTAGTTTTAAAAAAAAAGACGAACCTGAGTCTAGCCGTTCTTTAGGCGTAGTTAATAAAGTGGGTGTTATTAATCAAACGGGAAAAATTACTTTTGCTGTGCATTTATTAGCGTCACGCTTTGATATGATTACGTGTAAGCGTCGCCAGACAGATGAGAACGTCGAGGCACAAAAAGGTATTTTTTACACTATCAAAAAAGCAACAGGGGATAAAACCTATGTCATAACAGACTATTTCATGTTTGAAGATAATGATGTCGTCGATGTGTTTATGGGGCAAAAATATTTTCCTGTTATTATGAAAAATAGAAAAAATATAAGCTTAGGCTATTGGCAATTTGAATGTCAGCGTATTGCCGAGCAAGTAATGCCGGAACAAATTAAAAAAGGCTATGATTTTATATGATGCCGTGACTATCGACTGGGGCAGTTGGCAAAATAATATGCTATTTGATGGATAAATTTTTATGTGTTATTGAATTAGAATAAGTGATTGATATTTTTGTTTTTTGTAGAAATATATTGATTTTTTACCCATTTAAAATAGCTCTGTTGTTGTTAAAAAAATCGGTTATATTATAAGAATCCTAAATTAGGGCTATAAATCACTTGAAAAGTTTTTTCATCGTGTTAAGTTGTTACATTGAGTAAACTGCATTGTTGTTAGCTATCGGTTGTAATATAACAAGGGCAAGCTGAGTTTACTTAAATTTTAGAGATATTTTTACGCTGGCTCACGGGCAGCTATTTAATACTTTGGGCTAAGTCTCATAAAATAAATAAAAATACAATTCATGAGGATGAGAAATGAGTAACGAAGAAAACGCCAACAATACCGAAGAAAATGCAACTATCGCCGAAGAAAGCGTTAATACAGTTGAAGAAGTCGTTAGTAAATCTGCTGAAAAAATTGAAGATTTGACAAGTAAAAAAACTGAAGACTCGGTTAAAAACGCAGGCGGTAATTTACTATCTTCAGTATTAAGTTTAAAAGAAAGCAATCCAAAGTTGTTTTATGGGCTTTTAGCCGTGGTAGCAATTCCTGTTGTGGTTATTATGATGAGCGGTGGTGGCTCGGATGCTGTAACAGGACCTAAAATAAAAGATTTGGTTTCTGGGCAAAAATACACGCTTAAAAGCTCTAACTCTTATGATCCTTCTGCAACTGTGCGTTTAGTTGCCGTTCCAGGTGCATTATCAGCGTACGATGACAGTGAAGAGGCTGATAGAAATGGTGCCTGTCAACACTTGGCACAAGGTACATCGGTCACTGCGCTTGATTTCAGTGCAGCGTATGGCCAAGCAAAGCAGTTTGTTAAAGTTCAAGTGGAAGACGGGCCTTGTAAAGGTACTACGGCTTGGGCATTAGGTATCGACGTACAATAATTTAAATATTATTTGACCTTTGTAAAAAAACACGTATAATACTCGAATAGTCAAGCGGGAATAGCTCAGTGGTAGAGCACAACCTTGCCAAGGTTGGGGTCGCGAGTTCGAATCTCGTTTCCCGCTCCAAAATCTAAAAAAGCCGCGTTAGTCGCGGCTTTTTTTTTCGCAATACGGCTGCGTAGCAAAATGGTTATGCAGTGGCCTGCAAAGCCATCTACGCCGGTTCGATTCCGGCCGCAGCCTCCAGCGGTAAATTCAAAAAAAATACAAAGACCCGCAATCCTATGGTTTCGCGGGTTTTTTTATGTCCTGTGCATTAAAAATACATGCAGTTATTTGGTATTATTGTGCTTAAGATGGGCAAAATTTTTGAAATATACGCCGTTATTCTAGCTCTCATAGCAAAGAAGATCATTGTGCCCAATAGCCATGTCGTACATACCTTTTAAAAGTGAGCGACAAAGTGTTTTTGCAATAAATAATTTTTCTATTTATTTCAGCTACTTATATCAATTTGTGCGGTTATTAATTAATGTTCATCGGTGTCGTGTTTTAAAACACGACACCGGACAATATGCTAAACAAGACTGTGTCGTATCTTTTAGTTTGTTTAGCAGTCGAATTTTATGGATAATGTGCTGATAGCTGTAAGTATTTTTAAGTGTTTTATCAAGGTCTGAACAATGACGGAAGAACTAAGTTTTGGTCTGGAATTAATGTTTGTTGGTATGGGTATTGTGTTTGTTTTTTTAGCCATGTTGGTAGTTGCCATACATGTAATGTCCGCCTTGGTGCAACGCTTTTTTCCAGAAGCGCCGATACCGCCATCAAGCAAACCGGTATTATCTGCCACCAGCCTTGATAAAAGTGTTGTTGCGGCGATTACTGCTGCCGTGCATCAACACAGAAATAAACATAAATAAATGACAAGCTCACTGTAGTTCCTTGGAGAAATGGAAAGAATGGCCAACGATAAAAAACAGCCTTTAGCAATCACCGAAGTTGTTTTGCGGGATGCACATCAATCGATATTAGCAACTCGGTTACGCACAGAAGATATGTTGCCTATTTGTGAAAAACTTGATCAAATCGGTTATTGGTCTATTGAATCTTGGGGCGGCGCTACCTTTGATGCTTGTATCAGGTATCTTGGCGAAGACCCCTGGGAAAGATTACGTATTTTAAAAGCAGCCATGCCCAAAACCCCGCAACAAATGTTGTTACGTGGCCAAAACATCTTGGGTTATCGACATTATGCCGATGATGTTGTCGATAAATTTGTGGAACGTTGTGCTGTCAATGGCATGGATGTGTTTCGTATTTTTGATGCCATGAACGATATGCGCAATATTGAGCACGCTGTTAAAGCTGTATTAAATACCGATGCCCATGCGCAGGGCACAATGTCTTACACCACTAGCCCGGTACATACTATTGATATGTGGGTGAATCTGGGTAAACAGATTGAAGACATGGGCGCACACTCCATTTGTATTAAAGATATGGCGGGCTTGTTAAAGCCGTATGATGCGTTTGAGTTAGTCAGCCGTTTGAAAAAAAGCACTCATATCCCTATCCATTTACACAGCCATGCGACTACTGGTTTAAGTGTCGCCACTTTAATTAAGGCGGCAGAAGCGGGTATTGATAATGTCGATACCGCGATTTCATCATTAAGTATGACTTATGGTCACAGTGCCACCGAAACTATTGTCGCCAGTCTTGAAGACACGGAACGTGCCACGGGCTTAGACTTGGTAAAATTGGAAGAAATTGCGCATTATTTTAGAGATATTCGTAAAAAATACGCTGAATTTGAAGGCAGCTTAAAAGGCGTGGATGGCCGTATTTTAGTGTCGCAAGTGCCTGGCGGTATGTTGACCAATATGGAAAGCCAGCTTCGAGAACAAGGCGCAAGCGACAAATTTGACGAAGTAATGCAAGAAATTCCGCGTGTGCGTGAGGATTTAGGATTTATACCGTTGGTGACACCGACTTCACAAATTGTCGGTTCGCAAGCGGTAATGAATGTGATGAACGGTGAGCGCTACAAAACCATCACCAAAGAAACCGCCGGCGTGTTAAAAGGTGAATACGGCGCGACACCTGCGCCGGTTAATAAAGCCTTGCAAGACAAGGTGTTAGCCGGAGAAAAGCCAATTACCTGCCGCCCCGCTGATCTTATTGCCCCAGAAATGGACAAATTGATTGCCGAGGTACAAGAAAAAGCGCACGCTGAGGGTGTGAAACTTGCCGAAAATATAGAAGAAGATGCCTTGATTAACGGTATGTTTGCACAAGTTGGCTGGAAGTTTTTGGTTAATCGTGGTAATCCGGCAGCCTTTGAACCTAAGCCTGGTACAGCAGTAGAAATCGCTCCGTTACCGATTGCCAAAGCGATAACTAAACACAGCGCACTAGAAACCTATTTGGTTAATGTGGATGGTAGAAGTTTTAATGTATCGGTAGGGCCAGGTGGTGCAGGTGCTTTAAATATACAGCCTTTGCAGGCTGTGTCTCAGACCAGTACAAATACCGGCGGTGCTGTTATTTACGCTCCTATGGCAGGCAATATATTAAAAATAATGGTGGCTGTCGGCAGTGAAGTGGCCGAAGGTGACATTGTTGTGGTAATGGAAGCGATGAAAATGGAAACCGAAGTGCGTTCCAAATTTTCCGGTATCGTCAGTGCAGTGCATATTAAGGACGGCGGCGCTGTTGCAGGCGGTAATGCTTTAGTCTCTTTATAAACAATAGAATAAACACAGAGAATTATAAAACGCATGGAAAACCTTACTTCACTTTGGCACAGCACAGGTATTTATAATTTTACCGGCGGACAGGTGTTTATGACGCTGGTAGGGTTTTTATTGTTATTTTTGGCAATTAAGAAAAATTTTGAACCGCTGTTATTATTACCGATAGGTTTTGGCGCTATTTTAAGCAATATTCCCATTGCTGGTATCGCAGAAGAAGGCGGTATCCTGTATTACCTGTATTTTGGCATTAAAATGGGCATCTTCCCGTTGCTTATTTTTATGGGTGTTGGGGCGATGACCGATTTTGGCCCTATGCTGGCCAACCCAAAAACATTGCTGTTAGGCGCTGCGGCGCAATTTGGTATTTTTGCATCATTATTAGGTGCATTGGCACTTAATGTTGTGCCAGGTTTGGAATTTTCCTTAAAAGATGCCGCCGCAATTGGTATTATTGGGGGGGCCGATGGCCCTACCGCGATATATGTGGCATCAAAACTTGCACCGGATTTATTGGGTGCGATTGCAGTAGCGGCGTATTCTTACATGGCGTTAGTGCCATTAATACAACCACCGATTATGCGGGCTTTAACAACGGAAGCGGAACGCAGAATTGAGATGAAGCAAATGCGAGCCGTCAGCAAAGCTGAAAAAATTGTGTTCCCGCTGATGTTATTGACGTTATCTATTTTGTTATTGCCATCAGCAACGCCACTCATCGGCATGTTTGCACTGGGTAATTTAATGAATGCCTGTGGAGTAGTTGAACGTTTGAGCCAAACCGCACAAAATGAATTGATTAATATCGTCACCATTTTCTTGGGGCTGTCTGTCGGTTCTAAATTGAGCGCTGATGCGTTTTTACAAATGGAAACCTTGGGTATTTTGGCCTTAGGTGCTGTTGCGTTTGCGATTGGTACAGCTGCCGGTGTCATTATGGCCAAGATTATGAACCGTTTTAGTAGCACTTTAATCAACCCTTTGATTGGTGCCGCTGGGGTTTCCGCCGTACCTATGGCAGCACGGGTGGCCAATAAAATTGGCCTTGAAAGTAATCCGCACAACTTTTTACTCATGCACGCTATGGGACCCAATGTAGCCGGTGTTATCGGCTCGGCAGTGGCAGCAGGTGTATTGCTAAATCTGGTTAAATAAACACACGGTGGCTAGCTGCCACCGTAGCGTAAGCTCGTATGGCGACTATACTTTGTCTTACTTTCACAGCAGCCAGGGCATAACCGCACCATGAGCATCATTAAAAAGCTGGCCTCCCAAACAGCGGTTTATGGCCTGAGCAGTATTTTTGGCCGCTTTCTCAATTATCTTCTTGTCCCGCTGGTTACCTACCATTTTTCCGCTATGGAATACGGGGTGGTATCTGAGTTTTACGCCTACGCTGGATTTTTCTCAGTATTTTTATTGTTAGGCTTTGAAACCGGCTATTTTCGTTTTAGAGACAAACACAATACCAGTAAAGATACGGCGTACTCCACCGCATTAATCTTTGTTGTGTTAGTTAATCTGGGGTTTTTCTTCGGCATACTGGCTATTAATAGCCGATTATCACCGGCATTACATTATGCCGAACATCCTGAATACGTTCTGTATTTCACTATTATTTTAACGCTGGATGCCATCGCGTCGATTCCTTTTGCACGGTTACGTGCCGAAAATAAAGCCTTGCGCTTTGCGGGTATTAAAATCTTTGAGATATTGATTACTGTCATTCTCAGCCTGTTTTTTATTCTGTATTGGCCAAAATTGGCAAGTGTTTATCCGCAATTATGGTTAAGTAAACTGTACCACCCAGAAATTGGCATCGGTTATGTGTTTTTAGCCAATTTAACCGCCAGCATCTGCAAATTTATGTTGTTATCACCGCAGTTGTTAAGTATACGCTGGGGCTTTGATCGTGTGCTGTTTGCTAAAATGTGGCGTTATTCCTTACCAATGGTCTTTATTGGCTTTACCGGCATTATTAACGAAATGCTGGATCGGGTACTGCTTAAACATTTATTGCCGTACGATACGCACACCAATATGCAGATGCTGGGTATTTACAGCGCCTGCTACAAGCTGTCTATTTTAATGACCTTGTTTATTCAAGCGTTTCGCTATGCTGCTGAGCCATTTTTCTTCGCCTATGCCGATAAAACCGATGCCAAACCGGTGTATGCCAAAGTATTAAAGTTTTTTGTGATCTTCTGCATGTTTATTTTCTTGCTGGTCACTTTGTACATTGATTTTTTCAAGTATTTTTTAGGCAAAGATTTTCGGGTTGGCTTAAATGTAGTGCCAATTTTATTGCTGGCCAATTTATTTTTGGGCATCTATGTCAATCTGGCGCTGTGGTACAAACTCACCGATAAAACCGGTTTGGGAGCCGTCGTTTCTTTAGCCGGTGCTATTTTAACCGTGCTGTTAAATATTGCCTGGATTCCTAAGTACGGTTATGTGGGTTCAGCGTGGGCAACCTTGTTGTGTTATGCCGGTATGACCGTATTGTCGTATCTTTTGGGGCGCAGATATTATCCGGTTAATTACGATGTAGTGCGGGTGTTGATTTATATCGGGCTGGGTGTGGATTTATATCTGGGGCAGCAATTGATCTTACAGAAACTGAATATTGCACCGTGGCTACCAGCCAGTGGCTTAATGGCCGTGTATGCGTTAACAGTATTCTTGTTTGAAAAACCTGCTCGGACAAAATAATGCCTACAATTACGGCCAGGCGACTAATTTTTTTATATTCTATCCAACAAAATTATGAAAAATAATCCAGAAGTCAGAGCCCGTCTCATTGGCGGTTTCATTTTATTGTTGCTGGGTACTTGGGTATTACACAGTTTTTTAGCGCTATTGATTTGGGCGGTGGTATTGGCCGTTACCACTTGGCCGATCTATCAGCGCCTACTCAAAGGTTCGACATTTCAAGGTAATGCGACGTGGATAGCCTTAGGCTTAACCTTGTTGATTGGCGCGGTTATTTTAGTACCATTAGGCTATGGCCTTAGTCGTTTAATTGATGAAGCACAATCGCTGGGGCAGATAGCGGTTGATCTTAAAAATACCGGCATTCCCGCACCGATTTGGTTAAAAACCTTACCTGTGGTAGGCGACTGGGCAACTGGCTATTGGATGAAAAGTATAGGCAGCCCCGCCGCTGCCGAAGAAACTTTGCATTGGTTAAGTACCGGCGGTGCTATTGCCCAGACCCAACATTTTGCCAGCTTGTTGATACAGCGATTTTTGGCTTTTTTGTTAACCTTGGTCGTGTTATTTTTTGTTTATAAACACGGTGAGAGCCTAGGACAAAAAATCTATATGACCAGTCGCAAATTGTTTGGCGACATGGGTAGTCGCTATGTTAGCCATGCGACTGCCGCTGTGCGCGCAACGGTTAATGGTTTGGTCTTAGTCGGTATCGGCGAAGGCTTATTGCTGGGTGTGGGTTATGCGTTTGCAGGTTTTAGTCATCCGGCAATTTTGGGCGCGTTAACGGGGGTATTTGCCATGATCCCGTTTGCAGCCAAAATTATTGTGTTATCGTGCGTACTGATATTAATGGCCGAAGGCAGTATGGTCGCGTGTGTCGCGTTGGGTATATTTGGCGTAGTGGTTATTTTGCTGGCAGATAATTATGTGCGTCCTTTATTAATTGGCGGCTCGGTGCAATTACCGTTTATTTGGACGTTACTGGGTATTTTTGGTGGTCTTGAAAATTTTGGTTTGTTAGGGTTATTTTTAGGCCCTACATTAATGGCGGTATTAATGTCTATTTGGCGAGATTCTACTGAAGACATGGCTAAAAAAAGCCTGTCTAGTTAAGAGGCAATAAATTTTTGTAAGATGCCGAAAGCCTCGTTATACAAATACACTAAAACCACGCAAAATCTAATCAAACTGGCTGATTTTGATAGTGAGCAGTATGTTTGGAATATGATAAAAGACCACCAAGGTAATATTTGGCTGGGGACATCGCCTAATGCGCTGCTTTATCGACTGAACATGAATACTCAAGCGCTATCAAATTTTGGTAGTGTATTCAAAGGCAAAGGTAGTATAGATTATGCGCGAGGAATATAATGGCATTATTTACATTGGAACTGGCGTTACTACTGCCGGTTTGTATGCGTTCAATCCTGAAAGAGTAGTAACTGAAATTACGTCAAACCCAGGCTTATCAAGTCTTAAGAACCGGTTATTAATTGAATTGAAACGGCTACATAAAGAGGTCTATCTGTATGATAACGCATCAATCTTTACGTTTATTTGTCGCTGTATTTATTGGAGCTAGCCTTATGTCTGTCGCACATGCCGAAGGTTTCGAGCATCGTCCAAGCTCTATTCATGTTAATGGCCAGGGAAAGGTATCGGTTCGTCCTGATAAAGCCGATGTGAGTTTGGCGATTGAAGTGCATACTAAAACCGCAAAAGCCGCACGCGAACAAGCGGCTAAAGCTATGCAGACTTTAGTGGATGCCGTGCAAAGTATGGGTGTAGCAGAAAAAGATGTGCAAACCAGTTATGTGGCGTTGTCACCGGAATACGGTAACGACAGCAAGATTATTGGCTATCAACTGACTAACCAAGTGCTAGTGTGTGTGCGTGATGTTAATAAAGCTGGTGTGGTTATTGATGCCGCTGTACAAGCTGGTGGTAATGCAGCACGGGTACAAGGCCTGAATTTTTCCGTTGATAATTCCACCGCTGCGCTGATTCAAGCACGGGAAAAAGCTTATCAAGATGCACATGCTAAAGCGCAGCAATACGCTAAATTAGCCGGTGTTAAATTGGGTAAGGCGATGCACATCAGTGAAGGTAGTGGTATTTCCCCCACCGCCATACCTTATGTTAATTTAGATTTAGAGCTTAAATCCAGTAGTCGACCAACACCTGTGCAAGTGGGCGAGCAAGATGTGACGGTGAGTGTGGAGGTGATTTTTAGTGTTGAATAATAATTTTGATCACCTAGCAAATGGGCAAGCTCAATGAGGAAATACATGGCTTTGCTTGTTAGCCTGTTAAGTGGTTGCGCTACCAGCACAATAATAAAAGATACGCTTGATATTACCTACCGTTCTGACCCGCCAGGTGCTGTTTTGTATAAAGGAAAACAAAGTGTTGGTTTTTCTCCGCATACATCAAGATATAGTCTTAGGCATAAAGATAAAATCAATGGCTATATCAGTTTTGGCGACTATAATTCTGTTACAGCAAAATGGCCAAGTGGTGCTGAGCTTAAGCCAGGAAATAGTGTTCGCTTATATTTAAACAATGCTCAAAAACACGATCATAAAAGCAGTTGGTATATAGCGGGGGATGCGGGCTATACACAGTACAGTATTGTTTATGACATTAAAAGACCGAGTGGTTACCCAGGTTTGCAACAAGACATTGGCTCTGGTGCGGTGATACAAGAAATGCAAAAACTGAAATATGAAACCGAGCAAGCAAAAAAAGACGCTGAAAGTGCCAAAAGCGATGCCGAAAGCGCCCTGCAAGCCGCAAAAACAGCGCAGAGTGCTGCTGAAAGTGCTAAAAGTGATGCAGAGAGATTAAAAAACAGTCATTAATATCCCCAGCGTATATTGCTAAGTAGCGATGCTCTGCCATATTGTTTTTTTGAAGTTTATGTATCAATAAAGCCGCCATACGCTAAAATAGCGGTTCATTATTTTTTTATAAGAAACCCGCATGAAGCAAATTATCGTCGAAAAAAATCCAGCCCAAGCCCGTTTAGATACCTTGGGCGTTACTAAATGGGAAACCTGGGAAAAAGAAGTGTCTGTATTTCCGTGGGACTTTCCAGAACAAGAAATCGCTTATATCTTGGCGGGCGAATGTGTCATCACCCCAACAGGTGGTACACCGGTAAGCTTTGGCAAAGGTGATTTAGTCACGTTTCCAGCAGGTTTATCCGGTAGTTGGGAAGTGAAGCAAGCTTTGCACAAGCATTATAAATTAGATGGCAATGCCCTGACGCAAGCCTATGTTCGCGTTAAGTTGGCCATTAAAAAAGCCTTAAAGTTGTAAATCCGTTTGGTAGGCTGGATATGTACCCTAATTAATCCAGCCTACTGCTTGTGTATCAACGCAATATATCGATTTAAAAGTTCACATTAGCTGATAGCCAAATTTTCTGGGTATCAGCACTGGGTGCAGGATCAGTCGAATTGGGTTTATTATAGGCAGCATCAGCTCCGCCATTGTAATAAGCATATTTAGCCAGCAACGAATAATGTTTGCCAAATTTCTGTACCAGCTGAAAATTCCATTCATCGCCATAATCCAGTTGCCCGGTATCATCCGAGTAACTGTGATAAGTCGCTGTTGCCACCAAATCACCGCGTTGGAACGGTACCATTACCGTACCAAACACATCACGAATACCATTGTTAGGCGTAACCAAAAATAAATCCGCCCATCCCTGGAAAGCGTGGTTAGTGCCCAGAGGGGTATCAAAATGTTTGTTTCTACCCGAACCATTCAGCTGTTCCACCGCCCCCTGGAACATCACGTTATAGGCGCTAAAGCCACCCATGACATTAAACCGGTGCGCCTCATAATCGGTTTTGCCGTGGCCGTAATCGGTTTGATAACTCCATTCTGCTGTGTACGCCAGCCCAAAATTATCGCTGATTTTGATGGAATCAAGTGGCTTGGCACAACAGGCAAAACGCAAACCATAGGTTTGGCTGGATTTTTCACTGGTATTGCTGGCCGATGGATTACCCGCTGCATCCTTGGTATCGGCTTCTGTGTAATCTAACCAATAGCCATAACCGATCACATTGCCGTAATCCCCCATCTTATAATTGACGTTTAAAAACGGCGCCTCGATATTTTCCGTGGTGCCGGTAAAGGTCTGTACATTACCGATATAACCGGCATTGACTACCAAGCCAAACAACTGCTGATTATTGTGAGTGAGCAACACCGAGTCATAAGTGGTTTCCATTTGTCGCCAACCCACGTTACCGATAAAGCGGTCGTCATCCAGCTTGATGCGTTGCCGTCCCACCTTAATAATCGTATCGGGTATGCCGTTATAACTCAGCCATAACTGGTTAAGCTCGCTTTGCTGTGGATCGGCGATGGTGGAATATTTGCCTAGTACTCAGTCACTCTTTAAATGTCGAATAACAGCCCCCATAAACAAGTTTCACGTAA
>NZ_FUKI01000091.1 GCF_900163755.1 Crenothrix polyspora
CTGAGCTTGTCGAAGTGTGCCGTTCATGCTTCGACAAGCTCAGCACGAACGGTTACGCTGTAATTGTCCTAAGGAACGTGCATGAAATAACTTGAACAACTTAAACGCCACCACCGTTCGTGCTGAGNNGCTGAGCCTGTCGAAGCATGAACTTGCTCAAGTTATTTCGTGCGCGTTCCTAAGTTGAAAACGTTGTATATGTTAATACTCATCTGTGCAAAAAAAATCCGGATACTTTGAACAACACCGTTATTAGCATAAAACAAAAATTGGCTAAAAAACCACCCAAAACTGAAGACAGGTCTTGCGTTATTCATCATCGAATATTTCAAAAATTTCAGTTAAATCAACCGCTAAGTCAGGAAATACATACGGTATGGCTTTGTCATCGTCTGTGTACATGTGGGTAAGATCATAACGGCCGCTTTCGTTTAATACAAATTGATGAATGGCTTGGTCATTGGGATAAACAATCCAGTACTCTGTTACGCCGCTTTCTTGATACAGCTGGTATTTAACCTGCATTTCGCGCTTGGAATTACCCTTGGATAAAATCTCAATAATCCAATCCGGTGCGCCGTTACAGCCTTGTTTGTCTAAAATATCAGGATTACAAATCACGCATAAATCGGGTTGCACAACCGTGTAAAGCTCTTTACTGGTCAAAATAGATTTTTTTCGATTGTATAACCGAACATCGAAGGGTGCAGCGAAGACTTGACATTGTTTACGGTTGAAAAAATTAGCCAGCACGCGACTGAGATTCATTGAAACGCGCTGATGTTTCACATTCGGCGCGGGTGACATCAACATGATTTTGCCTTTAATTAATTCAATGGCTTCATCTATGTGCCAAGTTAAATAGTCGGCGTAACTGTAAGTTTTATTTAAATCTAATTGCGAAAGCTGAGTGATTTTTGGCATCTGAAACACGCTATAAGTAGATTAATAAGCTGTTCGGAATGATAGCACAGTTCGATTTTCGTAGAGTATGCGATGTGCCATGCCGCTTTTTTGGCCGCATCAAGGGGAAGGTCAACCACTGTGAGGGGTGCGATAAAATTTTCTAATGCCGCTACATTACGCGGCTGGGAATTGTTTTTTTCAATGCCGTAGTACAGTTCAAACAGTGTGATAGTGGAAATATGCAGTTGTTTAAGTTGAATCTGTTGAAAGCGAGCCAGTATTTCAGGTGGGTGTTTTTTAATCAGCTATAGGTAGTCGCACCGCTTTTTGAGCGACCATTTTGAAAGTTTTTGCCATTGTCATGCAGTTACAGCGTTTTCAACTTAGGAACGTGCATGAAATAACTTGAACAACTTAAACGCCACCACCGT
>NZ_FUKI01000143.1 GCF_900163755.1 Crenothrix polyspora
CCTGGAACGACAACTACAGAGCTAAAGTATTGTTCGCAATTTAATTTTAATGCGTTTGCCCTGGGGTGGGCAATAAACTAAAAGGCCGCATCAAAAATGCTACTGAAGCCGAATAATAACCCAACAGCAAAATCAATGGGTTATAAAAACGCGCTAATTCCCCCAGCCTTCCCGCATCAGAGTACCAAAATCACGTTGCGACAACACATTGGAACAATCCCGCCAGTCCTTATCGGATGCTGATAAATGGGTGTTGTAGCGTAAATCAAAACCAGTAGCCCGCTTTTGTACAGTTATGTACTGATCCATTTTTTCATCAAGGGTCTCAATATCCTCAATCCAGCCATCTTTAATGGTATCCGGCAAAGAACCGAATAAATTAAACTTGTCGCGCATACGTTCCGATAGCCGCTCATAAACCTTTTCATCGACTGTCTGTTCATTGACCAGATTGAGCATATCGACGTTATCACGCACCTGGCCAAAACGTTTGATACGGCCAATACGCTGTTCCAGTTTGGTTGGGTTCCAGGGCAAATCAACATTCATTAAAGTACCCAAGGTTTGCAAATTCAAACCTTCACAAGCGGCATCCGTGGCCACCATGATACGAATCTTACGTTCAGCGACCATCACCTTAAGCGTTTCCCTTTCAATACTGACACTATCGCCTTTTTGGTATAGCCGACTACGTCCTGCCCCCGCATACAAACCGATAGCTTCTTCAGGAAAGCGCAAGGCCAACGCATCTGCAAGCCAGCGGGCAGTATCGTAATACTGGCTGAATATAATACAGCCTTGCTCTAGCCAGTTCTCGCTAATCAAATAGTGCAAGACGGCCTCATATTTTGGATCGACAGCACACGCTTTAAGCCAATGCAGCAATAACTCCAGCACGGCACGTTCTTCATCAGTTTGTATGGCGACATCTTCTTCCCTATCGTCAGTTTCTTCATGCAATGTTTTGCCTGCCAGCAATGCCGTTGCGGTATTGATCCCTGCAACCAAGCTGGAACAAATACGCTGCTGCATAAGGTTTTTCATAAACCCGCCGCGTTTTCCCAATACCTTGCCGAACTGTATGGCTTGCTCATAGGCTTCCCGAAAATTCGTATCGGTACGGACTGCAAAACCTTCAAACAAGATATGAAAGCTGTGAATATCTTTAATGCGATTGGCATCCGGATGCACAATCACGCCCACCCGTTTAAGCAAACCGGCTTCTTCGAGTGTGGTGCGTTTTCGTAATATTACATGGCGGACCAGCGGATTTTCGCGCTGAAAAAAAGTCGCATTGGCAACGCGACGATCTAATGCCATCTCAAAATCCTGCCGGGTGCCAATATCCAAATCTGTCAGTTTACCGGCTTCAAATTGACGGGCGGACAAACCCAGATCCTGGCGTATTGCACTGTATAACTGACGTACCGAATTATCGGCGGTTGAATTAACTAACGGCAACGGCGACCGAACCAACTCCCAAGCAGTCGCTAAATCTGTCACTTCCTGTTGACCTGACAAGATAGGCAACACCTCATCGGGTTTGTGCCAACGGGCATAATCATTACCCAAAACAAACTGGCCTTTGCCTTGGTGTAGCACACGTACCAAATCCCATAAATCTTCGCAGCGGGTCTGGATGGGTGTGGCAGTGCCCAATAAAACATGATCACTCCGCGCAGCAATGGCCATGATAAATGCCAGCAATTCATTGGGTTCATCGTCTTGGCCAAAACCTTGCCTGGATCGCGCCTTGTGTGCCTCGTCGAGTATCACCAAACCATAATTTAAGCCTAACAAATGCTGTTTCTCTAACGAGTCCCGCATCATCAGGCCGGTAGAGACTATGCCGATACGCAGTGGACAGGCGGCAATATTTTCAGCACCCAAGGGTGAAATTACCCGTTCATTCACATCCAGCCACACTTTTTTATTGCTCTGCCAACGTGCCGTTGGAATGCCCAACTTATCCAGTAATTCGGTTTGCCATTGTTCACACAAGGTTGCCGGGGCAAAAATAATCACTGGCTTACGTCGGCGTTTTTCCTTTTCGGCTAGCAGACATAAGGCCAATGCTGCCGTTGCCAATGACAGGGTTTTACCCAAACCGACTTCATCAGCCAGCAATAACCTTACTACGCCATAATCACGGTAATGTTTTAAACATTCAGTGACAAAGCTTTGCTGCCAGGGTTGCAGCGAAAAACCTTCACGGTACAGCGGCGATTCAATCAAGGCTGCCGGGGCGATGCTGTCATCGTCAACAATTTCATCCAGGCCAATTTCATGGCGACGACTGCGGCGGCGAATTTCCTTGCAAACCGCTTCCGGCAATGGTTTGGCGGCTTTCCATAAAAAATCGAATTCGGCTTCAATCCAGGCTACGCTTTCGGGATCATCATCCTCCCACAAGATTTCATAATGCTGCTGCCAACCGTTGCGGGTTTCGTTCATGGAACCGATAAAACCGATCTTGCTCCCATCGGCACGTTCAATGATACCTGCCTTGCCATGCACAAATCCGCAGGCGTTGTCCGGTGCCACGCGAATTGCCTGCCCGTGTATTTTCAAAAACTCATCCAGTCGCCGGTACCGGTCACGGTTTAGCAAAGCCTCCGCTTCAATGGCATTGGCATTCCAGCGCCCCAGCATTTTGGCTTCGCGGCATTGCGCCACTTTCAGGTCATCGGGATGGATATCGACATTGCAGACAATTTTGACATCGGGGATTTGTTCCAGCCATTCATGGGCGACTTCAAACAATGAGCTAGTGAAATAACCAGCGATGCGGCGGTAACTTTTTGCGCCTTTGAGTTGTTCGGCCAAGAAGCTTTGATCCAGGCGATGGGTACGGGATGAAAAGCGGCGTAAGGCCATAAATTACCCTAACCGACCTATCCAGTAATTCGGTTTTCGATGCAGGTGTGCAACGGCTACAATGACAATCGTATCGGCATCAATACCATACAGAACCCCGTAGGGAAAACGTTTAATCAAGCACCGTCTTATGTCTTCTGTAAGCAAGGCATACGATTTTGGATAGGCACAAATTCTTCTAATTGCGGCATCAAATTCAGTTAAAAACTGTACGCCTAAATTTACTTGCTGGGCTTCATACCAATTAAAAGCCTCATCTAGCTCGGCTTGGGCAGCCTCAAGAAATTCTATTTTCATTTATATTTCTGCATCACTGCTTCATAGCTAACCGTTTTTAATTCCCCATTTTGATATGCCAGCCATCTTTTTTGCGCTTCATCACGCCAAATAGCATCGATTTCCGGATTAGGCACATCCAGATCGGCTAATAATAATTCAGCCAAGCGCAATTTTTCTAACGGAGGTAACTGGTTTGCTTGTTGGTAGAGTTCCTGACTGTTAAGCATAATAATCTCCTGGGTAAAGCACATAAAAGCTATAGGTGGTGCGTGCTGTATTCATAAGTTTATCTCCTTTAAAAAAAGATTTACCAGCTTGCGAATTTTGTATTTCGTTTAGATACGCGCCCTAACCTGAATATTTGTTCGAATTTGGCTGTATAACTCAATTTCTTTTTCGTGCTCGAAAATGACGGATATGCAGTAATCCTGGCTCCTGTTCGGATCAGTTATCCATTTATTAAAGTTCAAAAGAACCAACGAAATTGGTGATGCAGGTCTATTTTTGGGTTCCTTTTTATACTCTTTCCATGCTTTTTGATGACATCCTGCTTTTCTTGTATTTCCTCCAGGAAAGAAATCTATTTCAAATTTTTTTAAATCTTCAGGTACACCGCCAGATTGCTCAGTGTTTTCAGAGATAACACCGTACTTTTCAATTAAAGCCTGTGGATTGATTGTATGAAAAAGATGGAATTCCATTCTATTACCCAGATAGCTATCACCGCGGGTAAGACGAGTTTCAGGATTGAAGGTGAGTGTTACGATTATTTTCTTTTTACCCTGCTCGGTAAAAAAAATGTCTGGAAGTTGTAATGAGTAGACTTTTATCTGATTCAAGCCAATTTGACCTTCATCCCAAAGCACCGCCCGATTACTGTATGAATTCACTGCCCTTTCAAAATCACTTAATCCAAAACCGCAAATGGAAAGGTGCTTAGTTTCAGCCTCTTTCTTATCTTTGGCTGAATAAAAATCTTTGTTTGGTGAAAATGGATAACCTGCACCCGCAAGCATCATATTCTTAATAAAATTCCCTGATCTTTGCGGAAACTGGTTCGCAATTTTACCAGCTAAGTGAGCTACTTTAGGTGCGGAAAAACTTGTTCCATAATCAAATTTTATAATATCGCCCGTAGTTTTATTATTGATTACGGCGATTTTGCCACCCCTATCTTCTGATATTTTGCCGCGATTATCAGAAAGAATAAGGTTGCCACCGTATTCCACTAACTCAGGTTTTATCATGCCATTTATACCGCTGCCAGTCCTGGTAAACGGTGATGGCTGATTTTCTTCTGCAATAATAGTTTTTATCTGTTCAGCGCCATAGCGTTCTTTCTCGATCCTAACCTCACCTGCAATAGAACCAACAGTTAAAGCCAATGCAGCACTTGCAGGGTTGATAATTTTAAAATCAGGATTTTTTGTAAGATAGGTAGGATAATTATCTTTTATCTCAGCAATTGTTTCATACGTATTTCCTGGGTGATGATTACCTGTTGAGACTATAAAAACCACATCAGGATAAATAAAAGCCAGTTCATCAATTAGCGCGGCTAGTGGTAATTGGCGGAGATAGTTCTTATGCCAAACCTCATTACTGTTACCCAACGAAACGTTAACGACTCGAATGTGATAATTAGGATTCGATAAAAAACTTTCTACCGCATCTTTAAATTGATGCTCGATTAGCTTTTCAGGATCATACGCTGCGGAAACTGTCCCTTTATAATCATTTCTTTCTGCATACATGACTTTAGCGGAAAATATCCAATTTGACGGGGTAAATTCTTTATTTATCAGGGAAGCTTCAATGTCTCCATAAGCTGCACAACCTGAAACAGCAGTGCCATGTCCTACGGTATCGTGGTTTTCTTGCTCACCTGTTTGAAAATTTTCTGCACCACCAACACATTTTTCTAGCATTGGATGATTTGAAATAATGCCAGAATCAATGATTAATATACCCGCAGCATCTTCATGAGGTGCATTGAGTTGAATATCTGAAATATCCGGACTTATGTATTCAAATGGGTTAAATTGAGTTATGGAGGGTCTATCTGCTCTTGAAATTTCTTTGAGTTCTATGATTTCATCAAATATATTTTTGGTTAATTTAACCCTCAAAAGCACGAATGTTTTGGTTATTAATGTATCTGTAATTCTGAATTGTGTCCAATCTGTGTAGGCTTGTTTTAACTCAGTAATAAATTGTTCATTTTTTTGCGGATCAGTCATTCTCCACAATTCTATATCAATGAAATCTGCTGTTTCACTGAGTGGATTGTCTCGCAGTGCTTTGCCAATTTTTTTATCGACTGGAATATCTTGAAAAGATTCGATGGCGTTAAAAAAATCGTATTTAGAACCATCTGGTTGTCCGTAGGTTGTCAGTTTATTTTTAAATTGAGTTAATTCGGCATCGTCAGCAAAAACAACCCAATAGCCACGCTTATTTTCCGCTACCGATAAAACATGAATTCCCATTCTAGCCAACTCATCTTCAAAGCCATCAGGTGACACAGACTGATTTATTTTAATTTCAAAAACAAAAGATGGATTTATATTTTTTGATATTTTATTTTTCAATGAGGCAAAAGAGCTTTTTATTACATCGGCTTTTTGTACAGATTGTGCCGAAAAATCAGCTTTGTTTCGGCCAGGGGGTGACACATAACCACCACCTCCACCCCTTGTTTGCCTGTCAACATTTCCTGCAATAGGTGGAAGCCTAAGATGTTCGTACTTTTCCATTATTTATCGCCCATAAGATTATTCCTTACTTTTTCCCTGCGAATGAATTTTTGGATAGCGCAATCGATTTCATTTTGCCCAATATGATTTTTAGAGCTAATAATTGCCGCTTTCATAGCTTCTTCTGTCACCATTTTTATATCAGCCGGTGAAAACCCATCAGTCAGGTTAGCCGCCTTAGCCATATCAATATTGGCATCTTTTTTGATGGGTTTTAAATAAATATCGAACAGTTGCTTTCTTATGGATTCATCGGGCAACTCGTAATAAATAACATCATCAAATCGTCGCCATATTGCAGGATCCAGCATATTTTGATGGTTGGTAGCAGCCAATATAATACTGTCGCTTTTCAGGTTATCCAACATTTGCAGAAAACTATTGACCACTCGCTTTATTTCACCATGCTCGTGATTATCGTCTCGATTTTTGCCAATAACATCAAATTCATCAAAGAGTACTACCCATGTACCACTCTCGATATAATCAAATACCTTGCGTAAATTAGAGGCTGTTTCTCCAAGATACGAAGAAATGATGGCATCAAATCGAATATACACCAGAGGAAGATTTAATACAGAACTGATAATTTGTGCAGAAAAAGTTTTCCCTGTTCCAGGCCGTCCACAAAGAAGTATTTTTCTTTTGTTCTGCAAGTTGTAGGTCGCTAAAATATCAGCATCTTTAAATTCTCTAATAACGTGTTCCAATTGTTCTTTTATTTCATTCGCTATTATTAGTGCATCGATACTTTTATCAAAATGCTGAATTTCCAGTAATGGAAAGCCTTTCTCCGTATCACGTGGTATAGGTAATGTATTTTTAAAACGTTTACCCCCTCCATTGTGTTCACTATTTGTGGAAAAAAGGGCCTTTTCCAAATCCTTTGCGACTACAGTGTGTTTTTTTCTTTTCTCATGTTCAATATACTCCCGCGCAGCTTGGACAAAAGTATCGTTATCCTTCGCGTTGAAAGACAGGAACAGCTTTTTTATTAAATCTGTAGTTGTCATTTTCTGCCTCTTTGTTTCCTAGAATGGTTACCAACTAATACGGGACATCCGTTCGTCCTGAGCTTGTCGAAGGACTTGAGGTTCATGGTTCGACAAGCTCACCACGAACGACTCTTTATAATATTGTCCCATTTTATGTTGGTAGTCCCTAAAATTAAGCCAATCGCTGATTACGCAACCGCGCACCTAAAATCTCCGCCACATCGCGCACCTTATCCACTCTGGTTTTGGCGGCAATAAAATCGATCATGTTAATCAACAAAGGCCGAGCTTCCATAAAATTGGTGACATCGGTATTCAGGTAATCCAGAACGATGTGCGGCTCTTTGTCTTGCAGCAGTTGTTGCAGGGCAATGATGAGATGGCCTAAATAGGTCGGGCCGATTTCGGTGCTGTCACCTACATCACGCGAAGTGAATTCTTCGATGCTTTTTAGCCGCGCCTTGTTAGGTGCCATGCTGGCCATGACTTTGGTGTAGTCTTCAACATGAAACGCCTTGGCGAAGTTTTGGTAATTGTCCAGCTTGGCAGCTCCCGTGGTTTCTATGTCCAGCATACGCAGGTAAAAGCGTTGGATACCTTTGATGGCGTTCCAGGTGTCGGGTTGCAAGCCTTCGGGGATCAGCAGGCTGTTGGCGGCTTCCGAGGCTTGTTGGACGATTTCATCCACCACGGTGACTTGGCCTTTTTGTCTGGGACGCAAGGCAAAAGCGGTAACATCTTCGCCGCCAATAGAAGTATAGCCGGTTAGCACTTTCAGCGCGGCGGCGTAACCGGCCATTTGTAAATCTGAATCGTTAAATACCGGTTCGCCGAGTTTGTTTTTTACGTCGGCGTTTAAGTGCAGCATTTGGCTGATTTGTGCTTCCACTTCACGGCGCACGGCGGGCAGGATTTTTTGTTTGAAGCCCGGTTTGTCGCCAGCGGGACGTTTACGTAGCATGAGGATCACCGTGCCTTGCACATAGCCGCCTTTTTTGAGTTCCGAGGTGGTTTCGGTGGCGATATACCACGCGCCGACCACCTGTAAACCGGCTGCCCAGAATATGCCGACCATATCCGACCACACGCCGGTGTCTTGGTGGGTAAACATGACGCACTGCATACCATTGTCGGGCATGTGTTGGGTCATGGCGGTGTAAGCTTCGACCATGCCGCGCCGAAAATCATCGCCGCTGCCTTTAATGGCTAAGGCGCGACGTGAATCCCATACCCATTCGTTGAACGGTGCAGGTGGATTTTTGCGTAGCCAAGCGATGAAAAATTCGGTGATTTCGTGGTAGTGAACTGCGTCTGCGTAGGGAGGATCGGTTATCCAAATATCACTCAATGTCTGACATTGAGGGGCTGCATGTTGAAATAATGATTCTTTACTGTAAACAGGGGCGTTTTGCAGAGCTTCCTCATAAAAAACACTCTCTAAAAAACTCCAAGCTCTTACCCCATAATTGAAAAGAACATTTAAAGCCTGGTTTGTAAATACCTGGCTTGAACTTTCATATCCAATTTTTCCTTCCCACATGCACAACTTAGAGCTTCTATTTAAAGTGCGCGAAAGAAATACTTGGCTTACAGGAGTTAAGCAGTTTTTGGATAGTATTGAAAGCATAAGTAGTTGTCTAGCATTAAACAACTGATGCCAATACGTCCAGCCCCGTGTACGAATTGGTTCATCGGTTTTATCTCCCGGCTCTATCTCCATATCTGGTATCAAGCCGTGTTGCTGCCATTGTTCAATATTTTCAGCAACGATTTTCTCAACTTGGCGTTCTCGTGCTAAATCCGCTTCTATAACAGTTGCAAAAAAAGTCTCTTTTTGTTTCTTATCTAGGGTGTCAGCGGTAATCCATTGAATACAATACAATCGTTCCTGAAAAAGATCATCCGACTGAGGTTTGAAATCGTATTTTCTCCAACGGCGCAGGCGGTTAGCCATATTGCCACTTATGTCTTTGTGATCTCCGCGTAGGGTTTTAATCGATGTGATATAGGTTTTGCCGTTAAGGCTATACGTTAAATTGCCGTTTTGGATCGTGCCAAATTCGGCGGCTTTCATCTCTTCAACCGATACACCACTGTATATCTCAATATCAAAGCGCTGTCGTTCAGTATCAGGAATGAGTTTAGCCACCACGTTGCGATTTTTAGAAATCACCCAGTTCGGAGATAGTGGAACCATCCAACCGGTTTCAGGACAACGGGTTTCCAGACAATACAAATAAGCCTTGGCACGGTTGCCGTGGCTGTCATGCTCTATGCCCAATGCGGTAATCTCCGCATCCACCGCTTCTGCCACCTCGCGCTGAGCCTGTTCAATTTCAGCACGTTTTTCCGACGCTGCGCCAATAATGTTCAACGCACCCCACGTCAACATACAGGCAATCGGGTTTAAATCCGAGGCATACACATCACAACCCAACCGCGCCGCTTCAAATGGAATCGAACCACCCCCGCAAAAAGTGTCGCCCACTTTGGGTCGATGCCCAAAACGAAGCATACCCAGTTGTTCAACCAGCTCTTGATGTGAATGCGCGTTAATGCCCAAATGCTGGTAATGGGCATTCACCGGGGCCCAAATCGGCGCAAACAATTCGGTCTGATCCAATTCCTCAGGACGTTTGCACAAGGCGGCACGGGCTTCATAATTCGGCAAAGTACGCAACATTTGTGCAACTAAATCCAATTTATCGGCGTCGCTAATATCACGTTGCCAACGTAGCGTAATGCCTAGTGCATCACTATTAAAGGGCGCTTGCCGGCTTTCGACTTCTGCCGCTGTCAGTCCGCCTTTTAGCGTGTATGCAAAATAATCCCAAGGATTGGGCAATGCCAGTGCTTGCACAATGTCTTTGGGTTTAAAAGCGTTATTCGCCAACGCCCGCCGCGCCAAACCGCCTTCATCAAACGCCAGCAGTTGTTCATAGATTTCCAGGTCTTTTTCGGCATCATCGGTGGGCGGCAATAAACTGCCCAACACAATCGCCCGTACCAAAATCAACGGTTTGCGGCCTTTCCAGTAAGAACCCAACGCCGTTAACGTTTGCCCCGCACCCGCCTTACGTTCGCGTTGCGATTCAAAAGACACTTTTTGCGCTGGGAATACCGATTCAATCAGGGCTGGGGTGTTTTGTAGGGCTAAGGGGGTGAGTTTGGTCATGAATGGATTACGAAAATATCATTAAAATTACGGGTGACTGGCAAATATTGCAGACAGGGAAACGCCCTATTTGAGCGTGTCAACAACCCAGCCACTACACACTAATATCAAACAATTGATTGAACGCTTTACCAACGGCTTGTTGGTCAATATCTACCAATTTGCCGACTTGCCTGATAATCAAGCGATTATCCAAAGTAAATAGTTTCATGCGGACAATAGACTCAGAAGTAAGCCCTGCGCTCTGTAAATCAGAGATCATCACATCCAGCAGCCAATTGGAATTTTTGGCACTGGTCACCATCGCCAATACCGAATGCTGTACTGAGGCATTAAATAAAGTACTGGATAGCACTACTGCTGGCCGCCTTTTGCTTGCGCTTTGATCCGTGAACGGAAATGGCACGACCACTATGGAAAACTTTTCAAAGATCGGCATAAGCTTCGTCATCGGCAGCGGAATCCCATTCGCTCAAGGTGCCTTGCAGTGCTTCTGCAAAGGCATTGTCTATGGGGGGTGCTTTGCGCAGATGCACTCCGGCTTGATCAATTTCAAAGACAATCGCATCACCTTCACGCAGTTTCAACGCTTCCAGAACCGCTTCAGGAATGATGGCTTGATTATGATGGACTAACTGGCTACTGGTTTGCATGCAATTAACTCCAGGTTTTTTTGATGGGGATGTCTATCAATTGGTTGCGCCTACTTAATTGTTACCCTGATTGGATACGACGTTCAATTTCTTCGTTACTCATGGTGCGTTTTTGGCGGGAATCCGCAAGGCCATGGGTAACCATGCGTTCAAAGGCCAGCTCGCGCATGATTTCATCATAGGACGCGTCCAGTGGCTGACTGTTGATGACCTCAACCATTTGTTCTCTTACTGTAGGCATTAGCAGTTCTCCGGCTATGTTCATTAACTCTTTTCAATTGTTAGAGATTTTAGGGCTAAATCGCACCCTATCACGCTTGATAAACCTCACCATGGTTACCGACATTAACCAAAATAACCCCAGCTGATAACGACTTACTCATTCACACTAATAAGCACCTGCTGGATAACAGCCGCTGAAATACGAAAATCCGAAGCGTGCAAGACTTCAAAAACTGCCCGCGCAGAGGGGATCAAGCCTTGTTTTTTGGCCAACCCAATAATGGCAGCGGTGCCGATGACATGCAAGCCTTTTTCCTTGGCCACGGCGCGGCCTGCACGTTCATCCATAACCAGCAAAACACCATCCGCATGACTCAAGCCCAAATTGATACAGTCGGTTTCGCCTGCGTCCAGGTCAATTTCCAGCAGTGACGGAATCGGCTCAGGCCATATCTTTAACCAGCCTGAAGTTATAGCGTGGGCAATCGCTTCTTCACCGCGCACCGCTTTACCCGGTAACACTTCCTGTTGCACGGATTCCGGCAGAAAAACCTCTCCAAACAGTTTAGGCAACCACGGTAAGCCATCCACTATTGCCAGCCCGATCAACGGGCTGGCATCAATGACCACAATACGGGGCATACGCAGTTAAGCCCCTGTCAGCCATTGCTCCAGGGTGTCCATATCCTGTTGCACTTCCTCAGCCGTTTGGTTGATGACAGGAATACCTAAGCGCGACACATGGGCAATAAAATCGGCCAAGGGCATATCAGCCAATTTGGCAGAACGGGCCAGTGATAAATCGCCGTCTTTGAACAATGCGGTTGCCAAAGCTTTGCGTACGCCCGGCATACCGATAATTTTGGCCGATTTAAGCCCTATCATTACAGCATCCGGTTCATTTCTGTTCATGACTAATACTATGTCATCATGTGCCATCCGCAACGCTTCACTGGGATTATTCTTTAAACCGCTGACATTTACTGTTTTCATGGGCTTATCACATAGGAAGATTACAAGGGTGCATTATAAGCGTGATTACCTAAAACGAATACCGATATTATGGGGCTAGTACTTAGTCACTCTTTAAGTGTCGGATAAAGCTTTTTCAATTTTATCCGAGCATC
>NZ_FUKI01000092.1 GCF_900163755.1 Crenothrix polyspora
AACCGTTCGCACTGAGCTTGTCGAAGTGTGCCGTTCATGCTTCGACAAGCTCAGCACGAACGGGGCTGTAACTGTCCTAAGTTGAAAACGCTGTACGTCCCATTAATAAGGCAATGGCGCACTGATCATTTTGGCAAGCACGTTGCGTGTAACTTGCTTAATATAATGATTTTCAATAAGTTTTGGATATTTAAAGCCGGTATCTAATCCCCAAACCCACTGTAGACTACCGGCCGCAAATACCGTTGAAAGCGCATTTTTGCAAGGCAACACTGAGCATGGCTTACTATAAATAGTCGCATGTGCTTTGGGATTTTTAGGATCGTAATGTTTAGATAATGGACTGTCTTGGTCAACGAAATCCTGCGACACCGGCGATGAGGCAATGATACTTAAACCTGCTGGAGTATAGCCATTATCGAATACTCTGTCCGCCTCGTACCCCAAAAAGCCTTTAAAATTGCCTATCGTAGCGCCTATCGTTATGTCAGTATTAGTATAAGCCCAGTGTGACGCGGTTTTATTTTGCAAAGGATCATTTTTTGACGCGATAATATCACCATTAAGATCGCCTTTATCCTTGGGGCCAAAAGCATACATAACCCCAATTAAGGCATTTTCAGGGCGATTAGCGAACCTTGAATCTCTCCATTGCGCAGTAACTAAGTGATTATTTTTGGGGTTGGCATCAATTGCCAAAGGATCTTCAGTCTCAGAAAAACCTTTGTAGGCAACAATAGTACGGTTTTGTTCGGTTGCCTGTGGTGCAATAGCATTTTCCATTCTAATTTGCCAATACGCTTGGTTAGCACCAAAAAAACCAAGACCAATACCGTGTTTTTGTGCATTTTCGAAATTATCACGCATGGCTTTAGTCCAATACTCATCATGACCAACTGACAATAAAGCTTTGTGATTGAAAACACCTCCATTACCCGTATGTGTGTCTAGATCACTTTGATAGGTAACATCGTAACCTTCGCGCTCCAGAAAATACAACATATTGATATCCCACGTACGTAATGCCGCTAAGCCACCATCCACATCATACGGTCGATTAAAAGATACTTTACGCGCCGCCACTCTTTCAGTGGAATTGTAGCCATAAAGCGATTTACCCCCCCATGCGTTATAAGCTTGCCACGTTGTTGTGCTGGTTTGGAATAAATAATCTGATTTACGCTGAACATCTCGTACCACAAAAGGGATGTATTGGCCTTTGTTTGTCCAACTACCAATGAGAGTGGCAACATAAATACCACTGACCCAGGTTTTAGGTATATTGAGAGTATAAGGTTTGATCCAATTGGCTTGTACCATACCATTAGCATAAGGCTTAGGTATAATTTGCTTTATACTGGTTTGCAATACCGGCGCTACAATCTGCCTAGCACCGGAACCTTGATACCACCCTAAACGATACACCGTTATGCTGTAAGTCGGGTCAGTTTTAGGATTAGCGTTAACATAAAATTTAATGGCTTGACCAATGTTAACAGAGTCCTTGTTTGCGTAGCCCTCCAAATTGTGCATATTATCCGTTGCCTGACTACCCAGCACATAAAAATTATGCCACGCAGGATTACCTGGCAGGGCATTTTCAATCTTGATTAAATTGGGAGTTGTCGCTGCAATACTAAAACCGGATACGCTAAAAAAAAACACATAAACAAGGCTTTTAGTCGTAAGCGCACGGGGTTGATGGGAGAAGGTGGTCGAAAAATTTTTATAGCGTAAGAGTCGACACAAAGTTATTAATTTAATCATTAGAATGTTTTCCTGGCTGCTAGTTTTTTAGAAGCACCAGTTAATATTCTTTTGAACAGGCTGTATTCAACTACCTCTCCCTATCGTCTAATCTATATTAACCGCGCAAGTGCTGAGTAATTTATTTTAGATGGGATATGGGGAAATACTAGGTACGACTCAGATTATTCACGCACTCATTAAATCTGCTATATTTTTTAAACGAAAAATCAATAGCCTGACACTGTTTTATCAGCTATTTGTCGATGATTATTTACTAAAATTGATAAAACACGGCATTACTTAAAGTAATGCCGTGTTTTCTGATTATTTTTAAATTATTCGACAGTCACCGATTTAGCCAAATTCCTAGGCTGATCGACATCGGTGCCTCTAATAACCGCAACGTAATAAGACAATAGTTGCAACGGGATGGTATAGACAATTGGTGAAATCTCATTTTCCACTTGCGGTACTTTTACAATTTGCACATTGCTATCGCTCACCGCATGCAAGGTCTCATCCATAAATACAATCAACTGCCCGCCCCTGGCGCTGACTTCCTGCATATTGGATTTTAATTTCTCCAGCAAACTGTTATTAGGCGCAACCGTAATCACCGGCATATCCGCATCAATCAACGCCAACGGCCCGTGTTTTAATTCGCCCGCAGGATACGCTTCTGCATGGATGTAAGAAATCTCCTTAAGCTTCAGCGCCCCTTCCATCGCTATTGGATAATGCGTGCCTCTGCCCAAAAATAACGCATGTTCTTTTTCAGCAAACTGTTTAGATAGCACTTCAATTTCACTGTCCAGCGCCAATACTTTTTCAATCTTTCCAGGTAAGCCAAATAATTCAGAAGTGATCTTCTGCTCTAATTTTTCACTCAAGGCAAACCGTCTACCGACGGCAATCACCAATAACATTAGCGTAACTAACTGGGTAGTAAACGCTTTTGTTGATGCCACACCAATTTCAGGCCCAGCACGGGTCATTAATACCAAATCGGATTCGCGCACCAACGAGCTTTCAGGCACGTTACAAATCGCTAACGAATATTTAGCACCCATTTTCTTGGCTTCTTGTAACGCCGCCAAGGTATCAGCAGTTTCACCGGATTGCGAGATAGTAACGATTAACGTATCAGGCGCTAGCACTGGGTTACGGTAGCGAAACTCACTGGCCACTTCAATATGACACGGCACACGCGCCAAATCTTCAAACCAGTATTTTGCTACTAGGCCAGAATGATAACTGGTACCACAAGCCAAAATTTGTATCGACTTGATCTTATCAAACACCTCAGCGGCGTTATGGCCAAAGGCATTTTCCAGCAAGCGACCATTAATAAAACGGCCTTCCAATGCTTGCGCTACCGCAAATGGCTGCTCGTAAATTTCTTTCAGCATGTAATGGCGGTATTCGCCTTTATCGGCTGAATCAGATGTCAGCTGACTTTCTTTAATAGACCGAGTGACAATCTTGTCATCTTTATCGTAAATCACCAGGCTATCAATGGTAATGGCGGCAATATCGCCATCTTCCAAAAAAATAAAACGCCGGGTAACTGGCAACAACGCGGCAACATCAGAGGCAATAAAGTATTCACCAAAACCGACACCGATTACTAAAGGACTGCCTTTTCTGCATGCAATCAAAGTATCGGGTTCTTGCGTACCCATCACGCCCAACGCATAAGCACCTTCTAGTTTTTTAATGGTAGCTTTCACCGCAGCCAATAAATTATCGGCAGTTTCCAATGCCTGATGAATTTGATGCACCACCACTTCGGTATCGGTTTCTGAGGTAAACTCGTAGCCATCCTGTTTTTGCGTAGCACGTAATTGCTCATGGTTTTCGATGATACCGTTATGTACCACCGCAATGGTATCGCGTGATACGTGCGGATGCGCGTTAGCCACACTGGGTTTGCCATGCGTTGCCCAGCGGGTGTGAGCAATGCCAACAAAACCAGGTACAGGATCGGCCTTGACCAATAATTCCAGACCTTTTACCTTGCCCAATTCACGCTTACGGAAAATATCGCCGTTATTAATAACTGCCAAGCCCGCCGAATCATAGCCACGGTATTCCAGGCGCTTCAAGCCTTCTATTAAAATAGGTACGACATTACGCTGCGCTACTCCACCGACAATTCCACACATATTAATTCTCCTTTTTAACGGGGCGTTGCCATCCCGTTATTGTTATTTGTTTAGTACGACTTAATGTCAGTTGATTTTCAGGGCTGTCTTTAGTGATGGTCGAGCCTGCACCAATCACTGCATTTTTACCAATGGTAACCGGTGCAATTAATTGCGTGTCCGAACCGATAAACGCGCCATCTTCGATAACCGTTCTAAATTTATTCACCCCGTCATAGTTACAGGTAATCGTGCCCGCGCCAATATTAACGCCACTGCCCACGCTAGTATCACCAATATAACTTAAATGATTAATTTTGCTGCCTTTAGCGACGGTTGATTTTTTAATTTCAACAAAATTACCGATATGGACGTTTTCGGCCAAGACCGCGTCTGGGCGTAATCGTGCAAACGGTCCAATGCGACTGCCGCGTCCAATGGTAGAGTTTTCTAGCACGCAATTGGCCAAGATTTCTACGCCATCTTCAATAATCATATTTTTAATCTGGGTATTGGCCCCGATTTTAACGTTGCTACCGATACTGTTTTTACCCTCGATAATGACGTTAACATCAATTTCAATATCTTGCCCCAAGTTATCAATCGTGCCACGCAAATCAAAGCGTGCAGGGTCTGCCAAGGTGACACCTTGCTCCATTAGCTTATTAGCTTGTTCAGTTTGATAAATGCGCTCAAGATAGCTCAGCTGCATGCGGTTATTAACTCCTAACACCTCGGCTTCGGTTGCCGCCTGGCTGGTAACAACAGTAACGCCATCAGCCACTGCCATCTCAATGACATCGGTTAAATAATATTCGCCCTGAGCATTGCTGTTTCCTAAGCGCGTTAGCCAATGTTTTAATTTATCGCCTTTGAGTGCCAAAATACCGGTATTGCCTTCTGTCACCCATTTTTCATGTGGCAAAGCATCTTTTTCTTCAACAATTTTAACAACCAACCCATCAGTGTTTCTGATAATGCGGCCATAACCGGTGGGATTTTGCAGATTAACTGTCAACAAAGCTAAGGTGTTGTCGCTGACGTTGGCTAGCAGTTCCTTAACGGTAGACAGCTTCAGTAACGGCACATCACCGTAGAGAATCAGCACAGTATCGCCATCGGCAATTTGATCGCTGACTTGCTGCACAGCATGACCAGTACCCAGTTGCTGCTTTTGCTCAATCCAGTTTGCCTCAAAATAGCTTAGGCTATCCTTAACCAGCTCGCCGCCGTGGCCATAAACCACTTTGATACGATTGTCATCGAGTTGGCGGCTCATGTCGTAAACATGTTCAAGCAAGGCTTTGTTAGCAATTTTGTGTAGGACTTTGGGCAGTTCAGAGCGCATCCGAGTGCCTTTGCCTGCGGCCAGTATAACGGTGGTGATTGTCATAATAATTCCTTAGACAGTGGTGGTTTGTTCATATTTGATGGGTTTGGAAGGATAGAAATGTTTAAAGGTAAATGAATTATAGTGGATAAATAATTGATATGAATTACATGAAGATAGATACTTTTGCCATGATAATATGACAGTTGATTCAGCAACCCGCTTAAGCCAAAACAATATTACAAAAAGCTATTTGTGACAAACCTATCGAACCTTGATCGGCTTAACTACTCACCTTTCGACAAGCTAGGGCGAACGGATAATTTTCTAAAACTCGACAGTGGCGATCCACTTAAAGCGGGACAAAAATAATAATGTTTAAGTAGGCTAGTACTCAGTCAATTTTGATACAGCGTTTTCACAGTTCAATAGTTACAGCGTAACCGTTCGCACTGAGCTTGTCGAAGTGTGCCGTTCATGCTTCGACAAGCTCAGCACGAACGGTGGCTGTAACTGTCCTAAGTTGAAAACGCTGTATGTCGGGTATGTTTTTGGCCAGCGTGAGATATACGAGGTTTTAAAAACCCCACAAGTCTTTGCAACATACGACAGAACAAACTGTAGGGTGCATTCGCCGCTAGGCAATCCGCCACAATACGTCTACTGGACATTGGCATTGAGCGTTGCTTGGCGGTTTGCTGGCGCAAAACCACCCTACAAACTCTTTGCAACATCCAACAAAACTACATTGGCTAACGACTAGACTACCTGCTGTTTGACAATTCAGCATATTCAACGAGTGGGTCAGTTGGGTTGAGAAAAGCGTTACCCATTCTACATTTTAAAGCAGATACAATTGACCCCCTCACCTAGCCAAAGCAAGGGGATTCCTTATTGCTAAGGAACGCGCACGAAATAACTTAAGCAAGTTCATGCTTCGACAGGCTCAGCACGAACGGTGGTAGCGTTTAAGTTGTTCAAGTTATTTCATGCACGTTCCTAAGGAGCAGGCGAACAGCGCTATTACCCGCTACTAACAACATTGTTGCACCGCTCACTTCACAGACTAGCCCCGTCAGCCCAACGGTTGATTTCATGATTGCTGTCACAAGGCGAGCCTAAGCATCCTCTGGTAGCAGTCTTGATTGTAGCGAATATAGCCGCACTAAACAAGAGACTGAACCCTTTTAAGGGTTCAGTCTCTTGCCGTGCCGGTCACTTTTATCCCCGCCCTAAAGCAGCAAGATTCTTCGCTCATTTGGATAAACTGCCTATATTTTTAGAAAAACAATAAAGGATGGCTACCCTGTACGCGATTATAATGAGTATTTTCAAACCCCGTGAGACCTTGCATGTATACCTCTCCCACACTCGGCTTTATTGGCATTGGCTTAATGGGTCAACCTATGGTGCTGCGCTTATTGGCCACCGGTTTCCATGTCAATGTCTGGAATCGCAGCCCTGAAAAACTAACGCTTGTTGCTGAATCGGGGGCTTGTATCTACAACACGCTCAGCGAATTGATTAAAGCGTCAGATGTGATACTGCTGTGTTTAGCCGACACAGCGGCTGTCGAAAGCGTTGTCAATTCAGCTTTATTGGTACAGGGCAACCAAGACAAATTAGTCATAGATTTATCCAGCATCCATCCCACAACCACTAGACACTTAGCCGAGCAATTATACGCGCATTGTGGCATGGGCTGGGTAGATGCGCCAGTGTCTGGTGGTGTAAAAGGTGCCGAGCAAGGTAGTCTTGCCATCATGGCGGGCGGAAGTGAACAGCACATTGCTGTTGCCCGTGTCGTACTTGCACCGTTGTATCAGCAATTAACCCATATGGGTTCAGTTGGTAGTGGCCAAATGACTAAAATCTGCAATCAAATGATCGTCAGCTGCAACGTATTAGTGCTTGCTGAGATGATGGCCTTGGCACAACAAGCCGGTGTTGATGCCGAAAAAATTCCTCAAGCACTGGCTGGCGGCTTTGCAGACTCTAAACCATTACAGATAACTGGCTCTGAAATGGCAACCGCCACCTTTGAACCCATTAAATGGCGCGTTAAAACCCTGCTCAAAGATTTAAACATGGCGGTTGATATTGCCAAACAACATGGCAATAGTATTCCTATGTCTGGTTTAGCCGCGCAATTACTGCAACTGCATGGCTTAAATGGTTATTTAGAACAAGACCCTGCCACGCTGATTAATTTATACAACCGTCCAGATGCTTAAATTTAGCGCCAATCTCAGCTTATTGTTTACAGAAGTGCCATTAATCGAGCGCTTTAAACTGGCTAAACAATACGGATTTACAGCGGTAGAAATTCAATTTCCTTACTGTATCAACGCTAATTTATTACGAGATGTCATGGAAGACAATGATTTACAACTGGTATTATTTAATGTCGATGCCGATGACTTATTGCAAGGCGGCGAAGGCTTGGCATGTGTACCTGGAAAACGCCAACAATTTCAACGCGCGGTAGATATTGCCAGCCATTACGCTGATATTTTAAAGCCCACAGCAATTAATGTTCTGCCGGGGCGTTGTTCAGAACCGGCTCATTATCTAACTTATGTAGATACATTTAAAGACAATCTGCTATTTGCCACGCAAGCCTTTACAGTACTGGGTATTCAAACGGTATTCGAAGCCATCAACACGATTGATATGCCAGGGTTTATTATTTCTAATGGTGAGCATATGCTCAGTATACTCAATGCACTCAAACAACCCACGCTACTCATGCAATACGATATTTACCATCTGCACAAAATGGGTGAAGACGTGAACCGATTTATCAGCGCTTACGCGGATAAAATTGGCCATATTCAGTTTGCTGATTGCCCTGGTCGAGGCCAACCAGGGACGGGTAATATTAATTTTGAGGGTGTTTTTACAACGATCAGCACCTCTACTTACAAGGGCTGGGTCGGTGCAGAATATAATCCTGTGGGTACTACAGCAAAGAGTTTACACTGGCTTACACACCTGTAGGCTAAATAATTACTGTGTCAATTGCACATATTTTTGATACAAACTGGCTTGATCTTCCACATGCTGCGGATCTTTGGTAATACAATCTACCGGGCACACCTCAACACACTGTGGTAAATCATAATGCCCCACGCATTCAGTGCATAAAGCCGGATTAATGACATAAATGTCTTCACCTTGCGAAATCGCCCCATTAGGGCATTCTGGTTCGCACACATCACAATTAATACATTCGTCATAAATAATAAGAGACATGCTTACTCCTGATTAAATTTTGCATGCAGTTGCTGTTGTACAATCTCCGGCACAAAGTGCGAAACATTGCCCCGATAACACGCAATCTCGCGGATCATGCTGGAAGAAATAAAAGTATGCTGTTCAGTTGGCATTAAAAATACGGTTTCCAAATCTGCTGCTAAATGCCGGTTTAAGTTTGCCATCTGGCTTTCATATTCAAAATCTGCAACCGTACGTAAGCCGCGTAGAATAACCCGCGCCTGTTGTTGTTTTGCGCACTCGGCTAACAGACCTTCAAAGCCAATCACCTCAACATGGGCATAACTTTTTGTGACGGCTTTTACTAACGTAACCCTTTCAGCCAGAGAAAATAACGGATTTTTACCGACATTGGCAGCAATGGCGACAATGACTCGCGAATAAAGCTTAGATGCTCTAATAATCAAATCCAAATGACCATTGGTGATCGGGTCAAAAGTACCAGGATACAAAGCAGTAATGTGCATACAATCGCCAGATTTTTAAAGTTTTGTCAGACATGCGCTATTGTAACGCACAACCAGAAGACCTTGGCTTTAAAAGCATGACACAACTGACACTATTACATAAAATCAGCATATTATTGCATACTGATTTTATCGGTAATTGTTGGCGTTTAACGATACCACTCTGCAATCATTTTTTTGCATTCTTTTTGCCAATTGCAGTCATTATCGTAACAAATATTACGTATCTCAGAACGAAAACAAGGTTGACAATTTATAGCTTTTTGAATATTTCTAATCAGTTCGACTTTATGGGTAATTTTTTCTGAATTGATAACACCAATTGATTTAGCAAGCTGATGAAGCCCCACCAGCGTTAAATAATCATCTTCTTCCGCTTGTTTCAGGTAGCGGGATATTTGTGTATTTGCATAATAGCCTTCTATACCCAGCCGGGTGTCCAGCGTATCATTGGAGTCAAAATTTTGGGTGATTGATTGAAAATTGCTTATATTTTCCATGATAGTTAACCTTATTCAGCGGTGAACAAAAAGCGTGATCTTACGGATCGCGTATTTTAAAAGCCACGTTGTATCCTAAAGCAGTTGTTATTTGCAGTCTGTGATATATTTCACAAATTAGAGAAATGTATTTTTCTGAACTGACCGTGCAATTACAGCGTTTTCAACTTAGGACAGTTACAGCCACCGTTCGTGCTGAGCTTGTCGAAGCATGAACGACACACTTCGACAAGCTCAGTGCGAACGGTTACGCTGTAATTATTGAACTGTGAAAACGCTGGAATAAGTATTGATTTAAACATGAGCTACTTGTGTGCTGCAAAAACCTGCGAAGTTTTTAAAACCTCGCAGGTTTCACGCTAATCAAAAATATATTCGACCGATCAAGATTGACTGAGTACCAGGTAATTATCACGGGATTTAGTGTTGCGCCATGTGGAAAATCACACAACTTAACAAGCCAAAAACTGTATTTTAAAAATTTTTACAAGTTAATTTCATTACTGTAGCCAGACTTGCCTAAAGAATTAGCAGCTTTAACTTTGTAACGCACCACACCCGTTGGAGCAGTTCCGGAATACGCATTTGTTGTTACAGATGCATAACGTTTAGTGCCGTAATTGCAGGTTGTGCCGACTACTGTACAACGCCAAACTTCATAACTACTGGCATTACTGACTTTACCCCAGGTTAATGCCGTAGAGGTTGTGGTTTTACGAACACCAGACAAATTAGTAGGTGTGAGCGGAATGGCATTTTTGGTGGTGGCAGAAGCACTGGCTGATAGTGCGGTTTCATTTCCAGAAATATCGCGGGCTTTAACCTGGAAAGTATACGCGGTTGCCACCGCCAAACCAGAAGCGGTATATAAGTTAGATGCTTGCCAGCTACTGTTAACACAGCCTGTACCACCAGTTGTACAAACAAACATATATTGCACCGCTGTACCAGAGTTATCGGTTGCTACTGTGGCTTTCATACTAATACTAGAGCTGCTGGCCGCTGTTGGTTTAGTAGCCCAGGTCATTGGGCTTGGTGTTGGTGCTGTAGTATCGGCGGGCACGGCTGCTGTGGTGGCCGCCGCTGTGATCGAATAGCCAGTTTCGTTACCGCTGGCATCTTTGGCTTTAACTTGATAGTTATAGGTAGTATTAGCAGCCAATCCGGGTGCTGTGTATTGATTAGAGGTTTGCCAATTGCTATTAACACAGCCTTGGCTACCTGAAACACAAGCAAACAGATATTGAACACCACCACCGCCCTCATCCGTAGCAGGCGTTGCTGTCATGCTGATGCTGTTAGTGCTGGCTCCTGCATTCGGTAACACATCCCAAGCCATAGGGTTAGGCGTGGGGGCTGTTGTATCAGGTGCTATATTCGATGGCGTTACCGAACCACTAATAAAATATTTTCCTAAACTGCCGTAATCTGAGTAAGGTGTAATGTTATTACTCACGCCGCTAACAGCCAGGTAATATTGGCCATCGCTGACAATGGTTGCAGAAATGACCGCATTGGTATCATCAAGCGGATCAATCTGCGCTATTTGTGTGCCTGCCTGGTCGTATAGTGTGGCTTGTATATCTAAATTAGCGCCTTTTTTATCAGCTCTTTGAAAGGCTGCCCAGGCAGGGCTAATGCTAATTTGTAACGCGCCTACACCGGCATTAAAGCTAAAGTAATCAACATCGGTACGACTTTCAATAATACCCTTGTTACTGGGGCTGGTATTGTGTGGATCAGTTTCGGGATTGGTTGCGCTAATTTGCCCTGTTGTAGAAAGTAATAAAGGCGTAGCATTTAATTGTGTATTGCTATGATCATCAGCTCGCGCAGTTAAATTGCTCGTAATAATGCCGATGTCATCTTGAGTTTGAGTAGCAAAAGCGTATTCGCCTTTACTCCACTGCGTAACATTATTGTAATAACCAACACCCATGATAGGTGCCCAAGATACAAAGCCGGTACCGTTGCCCGCATAATAGCCTAGCGACGTTGTGCCATCATTGAAGCCGTCATGTGACAACCCCAGATTGTGTCCCATCTCGTGTGAAGCCGCTTCAGCAACATACGGTGCAAAGCCGCCACCTAATGCGTTGTAATACACCAGTGCGGGTGAATAATAGCTGTAGTTGCTAGCCCCCCACACCCCCACGTAAGCCACCCCACCCGAGCCGAAAGCTGGCATCTGAACGTTATTGGCATCGACATTACTCGTAATGAGAATACGACCTACTGTGGGGCCGAAAGCAGCCGGTAATTCTGTGGTTACGTCGACATTAAACGGTGCATAATCTTCGGCAATACGATGCCAAACTTCTGCAATTTGACCTAATTCTGTGGCACTAAAAGCAGTGAGATTGCCGTCGGTATCAAAGGCTTTGGCATTATAACTGCTAACGGTTGAGTTCCATGCTGTTCCGGTAATCACATGACCGTCAAAATCAAGATAAATTATTTTTGTTGCGCCGGGTTTGCTGTGTAAGGTAAACGTGTCAGTTGTACTGAATGCCATAGCTTGTTGTGGTGCGGTTGCTAAAGGTGCTGGTAAAAAAGTATCAGCATATAAAACCCCACCTTCATCATCGATTTTTATGTAGGTTAAATCATCATCGGTAAAATTGATTTTGTGTAGCCACGCTAAAGCATTTTTTTGTTTTGTTGCCGCTAATGCATTGAGCTTGGCTTTAACTGAGCCCTCAGGAAGATCGGTAATTTGAAAGGGGGTATTCTTCCCAAAATGTTTTGTTACGTGCTTGACCGCTGATAAAGTGACAGTAGGTGTACTGGCAATGGCGATTGCCAAAAATGTGGATAGTCGATGTGCTTTCATGGCTGACCTTAGTGATTATAAAATGGTGAAAATAAGCATACATCAGTCGTTAAATTAGGTTTGTGACGCGATTCACAAAAATGAAATTCTTCTGTTCAGGATTGTTGCTGTAGCGCCTGCTTGAAAAACAGCTAATCGCACCCCATTTCACAGTTAATTAAACATAACTTTGAGGCCACACCATGCGTATGGACAAATTAACCCACAAATTTCAAACTGCGCTGAGCGATGCCCAAAGCTTGGCATTGGGCAAAGACCATCAATTTATTGAACCGGTGCATTTATTGATTGCTTTATTGGATCAAGAAGGCGGCAGCATCAAACCCTTATTAGCGCAATTAGGCGGTAATGTACAAATTTTGCGGGCTGAATTGACCAAGGAAATCGCCCGCATTGCTACCGTAAGTGGCTCCGGTGGCAACGTGCAAATCTCCAACGAATTGTCGCGCTTATTAAATATGACCGACAAGTTGGCGCAAAAACGTAACGATGCGTTTATTTCCAGCGAACTGTTTTTATTGGCCATCTTTGAAGAGAAAGGCTTTCTGCAAGACCTGTTCAAAAAAATTGGCCTGACTAAACAGGACATCGAAAAAGCCATTGATGCCATGCGCGGCGGTGAGGCAGTAGGCGATGCCAATGCCGAAGACCAGCGTCAGGCACTGAAAAAATACACCATTAACCTGACCGAACGTGCCGAACAAGGCAAGCTTGATCCGGTCATAGGTCGTGATGATGAAATACGTCGCACCATACAAGTATTGCAACGCCGAACCAAAAATAATCCGGTGTTGATTGGTGAGCCGGGCGTGGGCAAAACCGCGATTGTCGAAGGGCTGGCACAACGCATTGTGAACGGCGAAGTGCCAGAAAGCATGAAGCATAAGCAAGTATTATCACTGGATATGGCGGCGTTGATTGCCGGTGCTAAATTTCGGGGTGAATTTGAAGAGCGATTGAAAGCGGTATTGAACGATTTGGCCAAGCAAGAAGGTCAAGTGATCTTATTTATTGATGAGCTGCACACCATGGTTGGCGCGGGTAAAGCTGAAGGCGCGATGGATGCCGGTAATATGCTAAAACCGGCATTGGCGCGGGGCGAATTGCACTGCGTAGGTGCAACTACGCTGGATGAATACCGCAAGTACGTGGAAAAAGATGCGGCCTTGGAACGGCGTTTCCAAAAGGTAATGGTTGATCAGCCATCGGTGGAAGATACCATTGCCATTTTGCGCGGTTTGAAAGAAAAATACGAAGTGCATCACGGTGTGGATATTACCGATCCAGCCATTGTTGCGGCAGCTACTTTGTCGTATCGCTATATTAGCGACCGACAACTGCCTGATAAAGCTATTGATTTAATTGATGAAGCGGCCAGTCGCATCCGTATGGAAATGGATTCCAAGCCGGAAGAAATGGACAAGCTTTACCGACGCTTGATTCAATTGAAAATTGAACAGGTCGCCTTGAAAAAAGAGGCCGATGCGGCTTCTAAAAAACGTTTGGGGATTTTGGAACAAGATATTGGCGAATTAGAGAAAGAATATTCGGATTTGGAAGAAATCTGGAAAGCAGAGAAAGCGTCTTTGCAAGGTTCAGCGGCAATTAAAGAAAAGCTGGAACACGCCCGGGGCGAACTGGAAGCTGCCAGTCGTACCAATGATTTAGCCAAGATGTCCGAGTTGCAATACGGCATTATTCCGGCTCTGGAAAAACAGTTAGACACAGTCGTTTCTTCAGAAGGCCAAAAAATGACCTTGTTACGTAACAAAGTCACTGAGGATGAAATCGCCGAAGTGGTGTCCAAATGGACAGGTATACCGGTGTCCAAAATGATGGAAGGCGAGCGCGACAAATTGTTGCGTATGGAAGAGCAACTCAATAAACGGGTGATCGGTCAGGAAGAAGCCTTGAAAGCGGTCAGTAATGCCATACGCCGCTCCAGAGCCGGTCTTTCTGACCCTAATCGCCCGAACGGTTCGTTTTTGTTTTTAGGGCCTACCGGCGTGGGTAAAACCGAGTTGTGCAAGGCCTTGGCGGAATTCTTATTCGACACGCCGGATGCGATGGTGCGTATAGATATGTCCGAGTTTATGGAGAAGCATTCGGTGGCACGGTTAATTGGCGCACCGCCAGGGTATGTCGGCTATGAAGAAGGGGGGTATCTCACTGAATTGGTCAGACGTAAACCGTATTCGGTGATTTTGCTGGATGAAATTGAAAAAGCCCATCCCGATGTATTCAACGTATTATTACAGGTTTTAGACGATGGCCGTTTAACAGACGGGCAAGGCAGAACGGTGGACTTTAGAAATACTGTGATTGTGATGACTTCAAACCTGGGTTCGACACGGATTCAGGAGTTGGCCGGTGAAGTCAATTACCATGCGATGAAAGAAGCGGTGATGGAGATTGTGGGACATCAGTTCAGGCCGGAATTCATTAATCGTATTGATGAAGCAGTGGTATTTCATCCCTTGGATCAGCAGCAAATACGCGCTATTTCGTGCATACAAATTGAATTCTTGCGCAAGCGTTTGCTGGATCGTGACATTGGCTTTGAGATTGACGATAATGCCTTGGATATATTAGGCGAAGCGGGCTTTGATCCGGTCTATGGCGCAAGACCCATGAAGCGTGCGATTCAGCAGCAGCTAGAAAATCCATTGGCACAGTCAATATTGGCAGGCGAGTTTGTCGCAGGTGATACGATAGTGGTGAATGTGCTTAACGATTCATTGCACTTTAGCAAAAAATGATTTAGTAATGACAGTCAGTCCTTTCAGGGTGTTAACACCCTGAAAGGACGACTTATATTTAATTCTTGTTCTTCAACAAATCTCTGATTTCTCTTAGTAAAATCTCTTCATTAGTGGGTACGGGCGCTGCTTCTGGTGCAGCCGCTTCGGCTTTTTTAAGGCTGTTAATCAACTTAACAGCCATAAAGATGGCAAACGCAACAATAGTGAAATCTACCATGGCCTGCAAAAAATTACCGTAATTTAAAGTGACCGCAGGCACATCGCCTACCTTGTCTTTTAAGGTTACCGCCAGCTTAGAAAAGTCTACACCGCCCACCATTACGCCTATTGGCGGCATAACAATATCGGCCACAAACGATGAAACAATTTTACCGAATGCAGCGCCAACAATGACACCGACGGCTAGGTCAATTACATTGCCTTTTATTGCAAATTCTTTAAACTCTTTTAGCATACTCATAAATAATCCCCTTTTAAATTATTTTTTCTAGTTTGGTACTTCTCCAAAGTTAATGCCAGAGAAGGGCTTTAAAAATCAAATGTTAATAAAATACATAGCACACTTTAAGCTGAGTTAAAAATCTCGTACACATTTAGCACGTTTTATACGCTTGATAGTTTTGGTTCTTTTTGCTTCTGCCAGCCATCTAAACCTCATAATACTGCTGGGGCTTGTCTAGCGCTGTACATTACGGGCTGTATTTTATCAAGCTTAGGCAAAGCGAGCTATTATCAGAAATTTTCTATTGTAGTGTGGAATAAATAAGCTTCCTACGCAATAAGTATAAATACTTAGCGTGAACGCAATCCATCCATTATCGGTAGATATTACTATACAATGGCAGCTTTTAAGACACCTCTTAGCTGACAATAACACTACCCGTAAGCTTACTTGCTTAAATATACACAGATAAAGTATAGTAATTTTTAAAAAAATTATTTAATTAATGCAAATTACTGGATAAGTGTACAAAAATTACAAAATATTATCGGTTATACGTGGATAGACGGTGCTTTTAGTAAGCGCACTGGCTGTCATCAAATGGAAATATTGCTATAGCTAAAATGTAAACTTTTAAGCTTAATTATAGGGGCAACCGATGTCGCAATTTAATATTCTTGTGGTTGAAGATGAAGAAGCCATTAGACAAATGTTGGTATTGGTGTTGGAACAAGCAGGTTTTGCAGTGCTAGCGGCTGACAGTGCAGCAGAGGCACAAAATGCACTGTATAAAACCCTGCCCGATCTCATAGTATTGGACTGGATGATGCCGGTGACCAGTGGTGTTGAATGGGTGCGGCGCTTAAAGAAAGATGCACTCTACCAAGAAATACCGGTTATTTTGTTAACAGCGCGTGGTGAAGAAGAAGATAAGATAAAAGGCTTGGAAGTCGGAGCCGATGATTACATGACCAAACCATTTTCGCCCAAAGAATTGATCGCTCGTATTCGCGCAGTATTACGCCGTGCGGGCAAAATATCGGCAACTGATATAATAACCCTAGGCGATTTGCAATTAGACATAGGACAACACCGTTTTAGTATTGACCAACGCCAGGTTGAAATCAGCCCTACTGAATTTCGCATGGTACAATTTTTTATTAGTCATCCTGATAAAGTGTTTAGTCGTAGTCAATTATTAGATCAAATCTGGGGGCGTAGTGTGTTTATAGAAGAGCGTACCATTGATGTGCATATCCGTCGCTTGCGTAAAATTCTTGATGAATACGGACGTGGCGATTTATTACAAACAGTACGCGGCTTTGGTTATAAGTTTTCTTTGACTGATGCAACTGTTGTGGCCAACACTACACATTAAATAAATCTCATGGGTATTTGGCAAAAGGAATTTACTTCCGTTGTTTTACTGTTTTTGTTGGTCACTGTTTTAGGCGGGCTGACCGGCTGGTTCTTGCCTTTGTTGTTGCTGTTAACATTAATATTATTGATTTACCAAATCTTTCAAATCAACCGTTTTGAAAGATGGATCAGTACCGGTGGCAGAAGCCAATATCCAAAAACCACCGGCGTGTGGGAAGAAATTTATTATCACGTTTACCGCATAAAAAAGAACGAGAAACGCCGTAAGAAAAAACTCAGCAAGGTGATTGAACAATTTCGCCAATCTACCGAAGCCTTGCCCGATGCCGCCGTGGTTCTAGGGGTTAATGATGAAATTGAATGGGCCAATAAAACCGCACGTAGCGTATTAGGCTTGCAACAGTCTGATAAGGGTCAACGTATTCCTAACCTGATCCGGTTTCCTGAGTTTATCCGTTACCTCAAATCCGGTAATTATGACGAAGCCGTGATAATGCCTTCGCCAATTAATAGTCAGATTACTTTGGCGGTGCGTGTGGTCAGTTACGGTGCGGGATTGCGTTTACTGCTAGCGCAAGATGTAACACAACTGAAAAAAATGGAGCGCATGCGCAAAGATTTTGTCGCCAATGTGTCGCATGAGCTACGTACGCCACTGACAGTATTGAAAGGTTATTTGGAAACCCTGCAAGATATGGATGATGGCGAATCGTCGCTATTAACCAATTCGGTACAGCAAATGCAGGCACAAACTGAAAGGATGCAGAATTTGGTGGATGATTTGCTGTTATTAACGCGACTTGAGACCCAGCAGCGCAAAACTCAATGCATTAATGTACCCGCTTTGTTAACGCAAATCTGCAAAGAACACAGCGTGATATTAAATAACCCTGAACGAATAGAACTTATCCTGGGTGCGCAGGTGCATATTGTTGGTGAAGAGCTAGCGTTACGCAGCGCTTTTAGTAATTTACTGAGCAATGCACTAAAATACTCACCCGATGATGCGCCGGTTAAAGTGCGTTGGTATCAAAATGCCGAAGCGGTGATTATGTCGGTGGAAGATAATGGTGAGGGCATCGCCGCCGCCGATATTCCGCGTGTGTCAGAGCGATTTTACCGTGTTGAAATTAAACGCAGTAAAAAAGTGCAAGGTATTGGCTTGGGCTTGGCGATAGTTAAACATGCCTTAATGCGCCATGATGCACGTTTGGTAATTACCAGTGATGTGGGCAAAGGCAGTTGTTTCAGTTGTTATTTCCCGATTAGCCAAGTTTGCACACCAAAAACCAATACCGTACTTACCGAGCCGACAGCGTCGCTTTTTCTAAACGATCATTAATCGCCGACCACTGTGCCCCAGTGGGTGGCTGTTCCACGACAATCACATCATGTTGCTGATGATCCAGCTCACGCAGTGCTGCGTATAAATACTGTGCGTAAGTTTCTGCTGTTGCAGGCATTTTTATTACATATATTTGGCTGGTTTCTGTAATGCTTGTTTGGTAGCTCATAACCGCGATTTTTTTATTTTCCGATGTCAGTGTGTTAATCAGATTCTGCAAGTGATCACTGGGGCAAAGTAGCGCGGTGGTAAGCGGGGCATAGTGTACGGCCATCATACCCGGTGCGCGTATTTCATCTGATGGGATCTGTTTTGCATTGCCTGGCACAATCAGTTCAGTTTGCAAGACAGCTTGAATTTGTTCGACGGTAATATAGCCATACCGAAGTAAACGCGGTGTGTTGCCGCTTAAATCAATAATGGTGGATTCCACACCGACTTCACAAGCCCCGCCATCCAAAATTAAATCCACGGCATCGCCCAGTTCTTCTGCAACATGCGCTGCTTGCGTGGGGCTGATGCGGCAAAAACGATTGGCAGACGGTGCTGCAATACCGCCACCAAACTCGCGTAATAATTGTAATGCCACCGGATGATTAGGCACACGCAGCCCTACGGTGTTTTGACCGCCGGTTACCGACATCGGCACACAGTCTTTTTTATTTAAAATAATAGCGAGAGGCCCTGGCCAGAAGTGTTCAGCTAACTTGAATGCGTTATCCGGTATATTTTCTGCCCAGTCGGATAAACACGCACTGTCAGCAATATGCACGATGAGTGGGTGATTGGCTGGCCTGCCTTTGGCTGCAAAAATACGTGCTACGGCTTCTGGGTTACTGGCATCTGCGCCCAGGCCGTAAACAGTTTCGGTGGGGAAAGCGACTAAGCAGCCTTGATGCAGTAGGTTAACGGCTTGTTTGATAACTGATTCGTTCGCTGTACACAATCTCATGATAGAAAATGTTCTTGAGGTATTGTCATTCTTATGGCTAAATTGAGAACGGTAGGGTGTATTCGCCACTAGGCAATACACCACATATGGCAAGTTAAAAGGCGGATTGCTTTCGCAATTCCGCCTTGCTTTCCCTAAGGTAGGATCAAAATTTAGTGGCTAGTTTCTACCTTAGAACCTTTGGTTTGGCCAATTTCAGCCAAGGTTTTATCAAACCACGGTGTATTAATATTAAACGGCTTGCCGCCTTTAATACGTGGGAACTCAATTGCACGCAAGATAAAGCCTTGGTCGTCATCGTGGCCAATAACACCGGATTCGCGTTTAAACGCACACTCCACTGCCAAATCCGCACACGATTTAATCAAACGAATATCTTCGACATTAGCCGCAGACGCACGAGCAAAATAACCGGATTTTTGTACCAGGGTTTTTTCTGCGCCGATCATTTGGGCAAATTGCTCGCCAAACCATTTGCCAGGGTTAACCGCATCCAGTTTAACGTGACCAAACGCATCACGCGGCACCTCTTGGCCTTTGGCTTGCATCTCTGCAACAATCGCTTCTACGCCCGCACCTTCCGAGACAAAAATGTTAACGCAATCCACTTCATCCATTACTTTACGCAGACGTGCCGCTTCCGCAGCCAAATCAATCGCCATTTCAGGGATAAAAACACCGTGTACTTCGTAACTGTCACGGCTTAAGCCCAACTCAGGCAGCCATTCGGCACGATCAAGCAATTTGCGGTATTCCACAGCGGTTGCCGCCGTCAGCCAGCCGCAGCTACGTCCCATCACTTCATGAACGATCAACATGCGGGGATTAGAATTGTTTTCTGCGACCACGTTCCAAAAATAGTTTGCACCTTGCTCGGCCGCCGTCCACGCGCCCAGAGATTGCTTGATTGGGAACACGTCGTTATCAACGGTTTTTGGTAAGCCGATAACGGTCAGGCCATAATTGTTAGAAGCCAGGAAAGCTGCCAAATCCGCTGCTGCGGTATTGGTATCGTCACCGCCGATGGTGTGCAGAATATCCACCCCATCTTTAACCAATTGGTCAGCAGCGACTTTTTGTGGATCTTGACCTTCTTGTACCAAGCCACGCTTGATGCAGTCTTTGACGTTAGTTAATTTAACGCGGCTGTTACCAATCACTGAACCGCCAAAACGGTGCAAAAGACCGGCTTTTTCACGGATGGCTGGTGTTACTGTGTAAAAATCACCTAGCAGCAAACCCTTGTAACCACTGCGGTAACAGATGATTTCGATACTGGGATCAATTTCGGTGTAACGTTCAATCAGGCTGCCAATGGCAGAGTTAAGACACGGCGCAAGGCCACCGGCAGTTAAAATAGCGACTTTTTTAGGTTTGTTCATGAAAAACTCAGGCGATAGGGTTAAATAAGCAATAGCCATGTACAACGGCCACCGTGCAAAAAGGGATAGTCCCGCGCTTTTTAGTCGCGGTATCCAACAGCCGAAAATTTTATCACATTGGTGACTAATTGCTTTTGTTTGTGGCTTTAGCGTAGTGATTATTATATAGCGCACAGCCATTGCTGGTATGTTGTAGGTATAATGAACCTCGCACCATCAGCAGAGATATTTACACGAGGATATGTCCAAGCTCAATCCACAACAAAACGCGGCGGTTAAAGCCATTGACCATCCTTTATTGGTATTAGCGGGCGCTGGCAGCGGTAAAACCCGTGTTATTACCGAAAAAATTGCTTATTTGGTTAAACAAGGCATCGCTGCACGGCATATCGCCGCAGTAACTTTTACCAACAAAGCCGCACGAGAAATGAAACACCGTGTTGCCAAATTGCTCGATAGCACTAACAGCCGTGGCTTACGGGTATCGACGTTCCATTCTTTAGGTTTGGATATATTACGGGCAGAAAGTAAAACACTGGGCTACAAATCGGGCTTAACCTTATTTGATGAGCAGGACAAGCACACTCTGTTACGTAATTTAATTACTCACGGTGCTAAAAACTGCGATATTGACAATGTTGACAGCTACGCTGGGCAAATTGGTCAATGGAAAAATGCTTTTATTACGCCGGAACAATCTTTAAGCCTTGCAAGAGGCGACCAACTCCCCGCTGCACAACTGTATGTAGACTATACCCGCAGCTTAAAAGCCTATAATGCGGTTGATTTTGATGATCTTATTTTGTTACCGGTTTTATTGTTTCAGCAACACCCCGCCGTGCTGGAAAAATGGCAAAATAAAATCCGTTATTTATTGGTAGATGAATACCAAGATACCAACGTTACCCAATACCAATTGGTGAAATTACTGGCCGGTAGTTTAGGACGGTTTACTGTGGTGGGTGATGACGATCAATCAATTTATGCGTGGCGTGGTGCATCACCACAAAACCTTACCCAGTTACAGCAGGATTATTCACGTTTAGAAGTGATTAAACTGGAGCAAAATTACCGCTCCACCGGACGTATTTTAAAAGTCGCCAATCATCTGATAGCCAACAACCCACACACTATTGAAAAACGCTTGTGGAGTGAATTAGGCTACGGCGAGGCACTCAGAGTGTTAAGCCACAAAGACGAGGTGACCGAAGCGCAGCAAGTGATTTCGGAAATTATTCACCATAAATTTAAGAGCGGCGGCAGTTACAAAGACTATGCGATTTTATACCGTGGCAATCACCAATCGCGGCTATTTGAAAAAGGTCTTAGAGAAAATAACGTGCCCTATTTTATCAGCGGCAGCACCTCGTTTTTTGCCTATGCAGAAATCAAGGACGTTCTCGGTTATCTGCGCTTGTGTGTTAATCCCAATGACGATGCTGCGTTCTTGCGCATTATTAACACGCCACGACGTGAGATTGGCCCAACTACGTTGGAAAAACTGGGTGCGTATGCCAATCAGCGGCAAGTGAGTTTATTTACCGCCAGCACCGAGCTTGGCTTAACACAAAAATTATCGGAAAAATCCATACAGCGGCTAGGAAAATTTACCCATTGGGTGAGCGATACCGCAGAACGCATAGAGCGGGGCGATACCTTTAGCGTAATTGATGAAATGATCCGACAGATTGATTACCCGCAATGGCTGCGCGAAAATAGCAAAACCAAGGAATCTGCTGAGCGTAAAATGAAAAATGTCACCGAGTTGGTAGATTGGCTTAAACGCATTGCCGACAAAGATACCGACAATGAAAAATCCCTGGCCGAACTGGTGTCTAAAATGATGCTGATGGATATTTTAGAGCGTAATCAAGAAGAAGAGGTGCTAGAGCAAGTAAGTTTGATGACGCTGCACGCGGCTAAAGGCTTGGAGTTTCCCCATGTATTTTTAATTGGTATGGAAGAAAATATTTTACCGCACCAAAACAGTATAGAAACCGATAATATTGAAGAAGAGCGGCGCTTGGCTTATGTAGGCATTACCCGTGCCCAACGTACGCTAACCTTCAGCTATTGCACACACCGTAAGCGTTACGGCGAGATAAGCGAGTGCGAACCCAGCCGGTTTTTAACAGAATTACCGGTAGATGATCTGGAATGGGTTAACAAAAAACAGCTATCACCGGAAGTGATAAAAGAACGCGGCCGCGCTAATCTGGCTAATTTAAAAACAATGTTATCGTAATTACAAGTGTAATCAGTTAAAATAGCCCGTTACGCGCCCGTAGCTCAGCTGGATAGAGCGCAGCCCTCCGGAGGCTGAGGTCAGAGGTTCGAATCCGCTCGGGCGCGCCATTTTAGCTTTGTTTTTTGCTAACATATTCAGCGATAATTCGTTTGATTACATCGACTGGCGCAATAAACTCAACATCGCAGCGGCTTTATCAAAGCACTCCTGATACTCTTCTTCCAGTACAGAATCATTAACGATACCACCACCCGCCCAAAATCGAATACTGCCGTTTGAGTGTACCAAAGTTCTAATAGCAATATTGCTGTCCATATTGCCATTAAAGCCGATGTAACCAATAGCGCCACAATACACACCGCGTCGATTTGGCTCTAGTTCTTCAATCACTTCCATTGCACGAATTTTAGGCGCACCGGTAATAGAACCACCCGGAAAGCAGCTTTTGAGTAAATCCAATGCGTGCTGTCCATCGGCTAATACCCCAGTGATGGTACTGACCAAATGATGCACCGTGGTATAGCTTTCTACCGCGAATAAGGTCGGTACTTTTACCGAACCTTTCTTACACGATTTACTGATGTCATTGCGTAACAAATCAACGATCATCACATTTTCGGCTTTATCTTTGGCACTGTTACTTAAATGAGTGATTTGTGCGTCATCAGCTATTACGCCTGGTTTGCGTGGCCGCGTGCCTTTAATGGGCTTGGTTTCTACCACACCGTGGCTGACTTTTAAAAAACACTCCGGCGAAGAGCTTAAAATGTGTACTTCAGGCAAGTTAAGATAGCAACTGAAAGGCGCTGAATTAAGCGATCGTAAACGTTTATAGGCTGTCCACAAATTGCCTTGACACTGTGCAACAAAACGCTGCGATAAATTGACTTGGTAACAATCACCTTCTTTAAGATAGGCCTTGACCCGATGATAGGCAGCACTGTAAGACGCTTTGTCCATGTTTGTGGTAATGTCGCTGATCACGCTGAAGTCATCTTGCTGTGCTTGCGTGGGCAGCTGGCTGAATTGGTCAATAAGTTGCTGCCAGCGCAGACTATCAATCCCGTGCCCCACTAAATAACTGTGTTGCTGGTGATGATCCACAATCACTGCCCAGGCATAAATACCGACAGCCATTTCGGCAATATGTTCAGCATCTTCAGCAAGTGTGGGCAATTTCTCCAATCTGCGTGCCAAGTCGTAAGAAAAATAGCCAATAGCACCGCCATTAAATGGCAGATTCAGAGCCTGTTCTGGGCAGAGCGGCAATAAATACTGTTTTACTAGATCAAAAGGATTGGCGTTGGAATGTATGCTGCTATCTTGCTGGGTGATTTCAGTGATATCGCCGTGGGTTACCAGGGTGCAGATGGGGTCAGTTACCAGAATGTCATAATGCCCTTGTTGACTGTGAGGATAACCACTGTCTAAAAAAATAGACCACGGTTGCTGAGCAATAGTAGAAAACAGTTCGGCGCTGTCTGCAAAATAAGGTAAAGCGGCAATCACTTGTTTGGCTGGGGTCATTAAGTAGATAATTGGTTAGAGTATACGTCATGATCACATACAATATTTTTAATCAGGATGAATTGCGATGTATCGGTGTAAACTGGGTTAGTAATAACGTAACCCACTATTTTCTCAAACCATTATATTGGGCTACAGCTAATGCCTAACCCAACCTACACTTCACCTGTTATCAATCGAGAATAAAAACGCTGTAAATACTGCATAGTTTACAGGGTTGTTACAAAAATCGCACTTAAGCAGCTTGCGCTTACTGTTTTTAGTAGGAAGGGCTGAGAGAAGAAAAAGAGCAGAAAATAGGCTACCTTTATTTTTATGCAACAATAGCGAACAGTTTAATTTTGCAAAAAAGACTTTCGGTAACAGATTTGTAACCACAACATAAACCCTGCACCTTGATTTTCTATGTTTTTACACCGCCATCTCTTACTGACACATTACAATATTTAGGAACGCGCACGAAATAACTTGAGCAAGTTCATGCTTCGACAGGCTCAGCACGAACGGTGGTGGCGTTTAAGTTGTTCAAGTTATTTCATGCACGTTCCTTAGGTGTTGCTGGGTTGAGAAAAACACTCAACCCAACCTAACTTTTATTCAATAGCCAATAACGTCTCAGCAGTTACAGCGTTTTCAACTTAGGACAGTTACAGCCACCGTTCGTGCTGAGCTTGTCGAAGCACGAACGATTACGCTGTAACTATTGAACTGTGAAAACGCTGTACTTATAACTTACTTATATAACTGTCCATAGCGGGCAAGCGCAGCTTAAGAAAATTACCAATATAGCGGGCAGTAGCAATTTTTGGATTACCTACACCCGCCGTATCGGGTTTTGGCCATTTTTCAGCATCTCTTAACTTAGCCCCGCCTAAGGTTAGTTGGCTCTCGTAACTAGCAAAACGCGCCAAAATTTTGGCTTCTGTAAAAGGCGCATCAACACCTTGACGAAAGCCATTCCACTGAGACTTTAATAATGCACTAAAGCCTGTTCCTGGATTTTCAAGCAGACGGCGTATCAAATTATTAGACGAGACATCAAAATAAGATGAAGGCGCTTCCGGTTTACCGTTCCAAAGCATACCAAATGTTGCATCCCCATCCCAAGGTACAACAAAAAACTTACGATCAACGGGTGTTGGCCCTGCATTTCTGGCAATAAAAAAGTTTTTACCTATATTATCGTTGCCTTGCGACAACTGAACCAGCAGCCACCAATTCGCTAAACTTTTTAAATCAATACGCGTGCCAATTTCTTGAGTAAAGCTAACATCATCAGAATTTACCACAAAATCGATAAGATCTATCAATGGCGCATACTGAGGTGTTCCTGTGGTCTTAGGGTACACAACAGAAAAATTACGTTCAATTTCACCAGGCGTATATGCAGCGAATAAGGTTGAAGTTGGCCCAACAAAATCAGTACCTGCATCGACGGGAAGTGAGCCATCCGGCGTATTCCAATCCTCGTAATCTGCTTTATACAGTACGCTGAAATTTTCAGGCTTAGAAAAATCTACCGCCGCCCAATCAGGTTGACCATTGGCGGCTTTCAACACGTTAACTTTTTTAAGATCCAGTAAAGCACGATCAACTTTCTCTTCTAAAACATAAATACCCTGATAAACACCATTTAAAATAAGTTCAATTGACTGACCTTTAATTGATGCCGCCGCTTTTGGACGGTTTTTATCCTGATTGGCAATCGTACGATACAGATCTGCAACGACTCTATTACGTGCTTTGGTGGTGTCACGGTAAGCAGGATCTAAACGCCAATCATCTCTTGACGGCATATCAAGCAATGGGTAATTTTTTGCAACATTCCATCCAGCAGTGGATGTGCCTAATTGCACACCGTAAGGTTTTTCTTTGTAATTTTGTGATGTTTGTCCGGCGGTTTCAATACCCATCGGTAATAAGCCGGTATCTTGCTTAAACTCGGCACTCATTAAACGCAGTGTACCCTGCACCTTAGGGTTATCAACAATGGCTTTGGCAGTCCTGAGTTCTATAACGGGGAGATTGGTAAAAACTACCGTATACGTACTGTCGAGTACAGCACCTTTATACAAACTAATGACTTGAGACGAATCGCCGTATTTTAACGGCTTAAAATGACAGATTTCACCACTTTTTACTTTGACACCACCACATTCAAAAACATAGCCACCAATCCGGTTGTATTTCAGTACCGGATCAAAAGGCTTGGCCTTAGAAAAACCTTTATCTAAGGAAACAAATAGACGAGGCTTTGTGGTATTACGACCATCAATACCAACACCGACATCATTCATTTGCAGATTAAAGGGGACGAGTGAGGCAGCATATGCAACCCCCGTAAGCAACAATGCTTTAGCCGTTACAGCCAGCATTAAACACAATTTTAATTTATGTCGCATAAAAAAACCTTTTTGGAAAACTTACAAACTTATGAACCAAAACGTTATTTTAGCAAATACAATCTCTGCTATAAAATAAAACGCAAGGAATATGGGATTTAACTGGCACTTTTAAATTACACAAATAGAACCACTGTAAAACCATTTAAATTACGCTATCCCTTGCTGTCCTACTTTTCTATCGATTGAGCAGCTACTTAAATTTCTATTGCTTTATGAACAAAAAATATTCACAACGAAGCTTGATTTTACTTGATAAATATATACAGCATATAAATAAATTTTTGTTTTGTATTAAGCTAATAGCCTTATCTCACAAAGCTATACCAAAAATCCCCACATGTCATGTTCATCGGCTTCTTCTAACTGCACATCGACAAACTCGCCCACTTTAAGATGGGTCGCGCCATCAATAAACACCAAGCCATCAATTTCCGGTGCATCGGCCATACTTCTGGCCACGGCACCTTCTTCCACGACTTCATCGACTAATACAGTTTCAATTCTGCCGACTCTGCGCTGCAAACGCTCTGCACTGATTTCCGCCTGATGTGCCATAAACCGCGCCAAACGTTCCTCTTTCACCTCTTCAGGGATGCTATCGGGCAAATTATTAGCCGCCGCACCTTTTACCGGTGAATAAGCAAAACAGCCAACCCTATCCAGTTGCGCTTCGGTCATAAACTCCAACAGCTCTTCAAACTCCTGTTCGGTTTCGCCAGGAAAGCCGACAATAAACGTGCTGCGCAAGGTAATATCAGGGCAAATGCTACGCCATGCCTTAATGCGCTCCAGATTATTTTGGCTGGCCGCTGGCCGTTTCATTAGCTTTAAAATGCGCGGGCTGGCGTGTTGGAACGGAATATCCAGATACGGCAGAATTTTACCTTCCGCCATTAACGGAATCACATCATCCACATGCGGATACGGGTATACATAGTGCATACGCACCCACACGTCCAAGTCTCCCAATGCATTGGCCAGATCATAAAAACGGGTTTTAACGCGACGGCCATACCAATCACGCTCCTGGTACTTTAAATCCAGACCATAAGCACTGGTATCCTGCGATACAATCAGTAACTCTTTAACACCGGCATTGGCTAAACGTTCGGCTTCCAACAACACATCATCCACCGGCCTACTGACCAAATCGCCACGCATAGACGGAATAATGCAAAATGTGCAGCGGTGATTACAGCCTTCGGAAATTTTTAAATACGCATAATGCGCGGGGGTTAACTTTATACCCTGTGGTGGCAACAAACTGATAAACGGGTTATGCGGCGGCGGCAAATGCTCATGCACCGAATTCACCACTTCATCAATCGCGTGAGCGCCAGTAACTTTTAGTACTCGCGGATGACGAGCACGAATCTCCGCCTCACGCGCACCCAAGCAGCCGGTGACAATTACCCGACCGTTTTCTGCCAAAGCTTCACCAATGCTGTCCAGCGATTCTTCCACCGCTGCATCAATAAAGCCACAGGTGTTAACTATAACTAAATCCGCATCTTTATACGTAGGTGATATGTTATAACCCTCAGAGCGTAATTTAGTTAAAATTCTTTCGCTGTCTACTAACGCCTTGGGGCAACCCAAGCTAATAAATCCTACGTTTGGTGCGGTCATTTAATTCTCGTATGTGCTGTTCTCGACCTCAAACATGTGCTTGATGTCGTGGAATAAGAAGCTTTGGTTCTCAACCTAAAGGTTCACCACCGTTAAGTTAAATATTTTGATTCACAAAGGGTAGTGTGGGCACATATTTTTGTACCCACAATAATACGATAATAAAGACAGCGTTTTCACAGTTCAATAATTACAGCGTAACCGTTCGCACTGAGCTTGTCGAAGTGTGCCGTTCATGCTTCGACAAGCTCAGCACGAACGATGGCTGTAATTGTCCTAAGTTGAAAACGCTGTACAAGGTTGGCAATTACCCAATGCTAATGAAAGTGATTATTTTGACGTATTACACCATTAATACCTAGGCAAACGGATTTTCCAGCACTATCGTCTCATCCCTGTCAGGCCCTGTAGACAAGATAGTAATCTTAACCCCAACCAATTCTTCAAGGCGTTTAATATAAGCTTTAGCATTGGCTGGCAAATCATCAAACTGTGTGACACCAGCGGTTTTTTCCGTCCAGCCCGGCATTTCTTCAGTAATCGCCTGGCACTGTGCGTAACTGTCTGCACCCAGCGGCGCGGTCTCAGTCATCACGCCATTGATGTTATATGCTGTACAAATACCGATTTTTTCCAGACCGTCCAACACATCAAGCTTGGTCAGACAAATACCGCTTAAGCTATTTAACTTAGCAGATTTACGCATCGCAACCGCATCAAACCAGCCGCAACGGCGCTTGCGCCCTGTGGTTGCACCAAATTCATGCCCCACTATACCTAAATGTTCACCATTGGCATCGTGCAATTCTGAGGGAAACGGACCATTGCCCACCCGTGTGGAATACGCCTTGGTAATCCCTAGCACATAATCCAGATCCAACGGCCCGATACCACTGCCTGTGGCCGCGCCACCTGCCGTAGTGCTGGATGAGGTGACATAAGGGAACGTGCCGTGGTCAATATCCAGCAACGCGCCTTGTGCGCCTTCAAACAATAAGTTATCGCCGTTACTTTGGTGACGGTATAACACTTCGCTGACATCGGTAAGCATGGGTTTAATATGCTCGGCCAATTGCAAAACGTCTTGTAAAGTCTGGTCATAATCCACTGGATCGGTATGGTAATAATTAACCAACATGAAGTTATGGTAATCAACCAGTTCTTTGAGTTTTTCGGCAAAGCTGTCGGCATTCAGTAAATCACCCGCCCGCAAACCACGACGACCGGCTTTGTCTTCATAAGCCGGACCAATACCACGTCCTGTGGTACCAATGGCTTTATTGCCACGGGCTTTTTCCCGCGCCTGATCAATCGCCACATGCACCGGCAAGATCAAAGTACAGGCTTCACTGATTAATAAGCGATCTTTAACCGAAATACCGGCTTGCTCCAAAATGCCAATTTCTTCCATTAATGCCGCTGGCGACAACACCACGCCATTGCCGATCATGCACTTAACATTATCGCGCAAGATGCCAGACGGAATCAGATGCAAAACGGTTTTTATACCCTTGATAACCAAGGTATGCCCTGCATTATGGCCGCCTTGGAAACGCACCACAGCTGCCGCTTGCTCGGTTAATAAATCAACCAACTTACCTTTACCTTCGTCACCCCATTGAGTGCCGATTACTACCACATTTTTTCCCATAATTCTTCCTAATTGGCGATTGCACGGGGAGTGCAACGCAGTGCAGTATCTTAAGCGACGGGTTTTACAACCCACTGTTCATTAACCTGTTCTAAAATCGCCGTACAGCCCAGTTGTTGGGCACTACCGACTTGGCCTGGCAATTGCTGTACCACTGTTTTGTGTTGCGCACGTAATTCGCGGATTTTTTCGCTTAACGCTGTATCCGACAGGTACGGTGCAAAAATCATGTCTCGGCGTGGAATGTAATACTGCTGTTTGCTGAGCGCAGACAATAATTTCAAATCGGCACTGAAACCGGTGGCAGGACGCGAGCGGCCAAAAATGGCGCCAATATTATCATAGCGACCACCACGGGCAATCTCTCTGCCCACCGTCGGTACAAATGCTGCAAACACAATACCGGTGTGATAATGATAACCACGCAATTCTGCCAAATCAAAACTGATCGGTAAGTTCGGCAAACGTTGCGCTAACGTGTTGGCAATACTGTCTAAGTCTGCCAAGGCCTGTTTAACCGATTCATCCGCGTTGGCCAGTATCAGCTTTGCTTTACTGAGCGTGTCTTTACCACCATTCAGTTCCACCAGCTTCATCAGCATTTGCTTGCAATCAGGGTCGATAGCATAACCTGCCATTAACTCCTGCAATTCTGGCTTGGCTTTGCGCTGTAATACATCAAACAATTCGCTTTCCTGATCGCTGCTTAAGCCCGCTTGTTTGGAGAGCGCGCGATAAATACCCACATGGCCTAAATCAAGATGCACATCCAGCAAACCGGTCATCGCCAACATGTCCAGCATCAGGCAAATCACTTCTTCGTCGCTTTCTTTACCGGCATGGCCATACAGCTCCGCGCCTATTTGCATGGGGCTGCGGGTTTTTTCCAAGGGATCACCACGGGTATGCAAAATAGTGCCGACATAACACAAACGCGTCGGCCATTCCTGCTTAAGATTATGCGCATCAATTTTGGCCACTTGCGGGGTCATATCCGCACGTACACCCAGCATTTCGCCACTTAATTGATCGGTGAGTTTAAAGGTTTGCAGTGCCAGGTCATGACCTGAGCCTGTCAATAAGGAATCTAAAAAATCGATCAGCGGCGGATCAACCAGTTCGTAGCCCCAGCAGGCAAACAAAGCCAGTAATTTAGCCCGATGATTTTCCAGATGTCTGGCTTCGTCCGGTAAAACCTCTTCAATGCCTTCCGGTAAAAGCCAAGAATCTTTTCGTTGCATAGTTTTGTATGTCCACTCAAACAAAACGCCCCGCGAGCGGAGCGTTTTTATGTTTCACTAAAAGAGGGACAGTTTACTTTAATTTTGCTGATTTTTAAAATACTTAAAGAATTCCGAATTAGAATCCAGCACCATAACGCCGGAATTGGCGAAAGTTTTCTTATAGGCATTTAAACTGCGGTAAAAACTGAAGAACTCAGGATTAGCGCCGTACGCCTGTGCATAAATTTCAGCGGACTTCGCATCGCCTTCACCGCGCAGGGTTTCGGCATTTTTAAAGGCATTAGCCAAGGTAACTACGCGCTGTCTGTCGGCATTAGCACGAATTCTTTCCGCCGCTTCCGCACCTTGCGAACGGAACTCACGCGCAACCCGCTCACGTTCCGCTTCCATACGCCGATACACCGAGGTGCTGACTTCGTCCGGTAAATCAATACGCATGACTTGTACGTCAACAATATCGACACCCAAATCGGCCGCTACCATTTTGGAGTTTTTAATCAGCAATTCACGGATGATCTGCCGATCGGTAGACACCAGTTGTTTAATGCTGCGCTTGCTGAACTCGCCACGAAACGCATCTTTAATGATTTGATCCAGGCGTAAATTAGCTTGGTCAACATCGCCGGCGACAACGGTGTAATAGGTTTTCACATCGCCAATACGCCATTTAACAAACGAATCTACGATAACGTTTTTCTTTTCTGCCGTTAAAAAACGTTCCGGCTTGGACACCATCGTTTGTATACGCGAATCAAAAGTTTTTACCTGATTGATCACCGGCCATTTAAAATGCAGACCACGGTCGTAATCACTTTTTACAATTTCACCCAAGCGAAATTTAATGGCTTTTTCGGTTTCTGCTACCGTAAATACGCACGACAAGCCGACAAATAGTAATACGCCAACTACGCCTGCGGCTATTTTATTTTGAGTCATTAACGTCCCCTCGCATCATTTTCTCTACCGCGTGACGAAACCGCTCTTTCCGCTGCGGCCGCCTCTTCTACCGCCGCTTGCGAATGGGAAGTACGCAAGTTACTGTTCGAATCAGAACTGACTACAGGATTAGAGGAGATCGATGGTTGTTGTGCTTGCTGTTGCTGCATGATTTTATCCAACGGCAAATACATCACATTATTACCGGCTTTAACATCAATCATCACATTGCTGGTGCTGGATAATACGGTTTCCATAGATTCCAGATACAAGCGTTTTTTGGTCACTTCCGGCGCTTTGGTGTATTCACCCAGCAATTTGGTAAAACGACTGGTTTCACCTTCGGCCTGGGCAATTACCTGCTGTTTATAGCCTTCCGCTTCCTGTTCTTTTCTGGCCGCCGCGCCGCGTGCTTCTGGTACGACCGCATTGGAATAGGCTTCTGCTTCGTTAATTAAGCGCTGCTGATCTTCCCGCGCTTTAATCGCATCGGCAAAGGCATTTTGCACTTGCTCAGGTGGCTGGGCATCTTGTAAGTTAACACTGGTGACTTGCAGCCCTGATTTATAGCTGTCCAGCACATTTTGAATTTCTTTTTTAATGCGAGTCACAATTTCGCTACGGCCTTCGGTTAAGACAAAGTCCATTGTGCTGCTGCCGATAACGCTACGCTCAGCACTTTTGGTGACTTGTATCAAAGTGGCTTCAGGGTTGGCCATATTAAACATAAAGTCTTTAGCATCTTTAATTTGATACTGCACACCCAGACGTACATCGACGATGTTTTCATCTTTAGTGAGCATTAACGCATCATTAGCCACGCTTTGTTCTGCGCTACGGCTGCTAAAACCCACTTCGATAACGCGGTTCTTTTTAACGTTAACAATATCAACACGTTCAAACGGCGCAGGGATATGCCAGTTTAAACCGGACTGCGTTGTGCCAATATAGCGGCCAAAGCGAGTTTCCACACCGTGATTACCTTCATCAACAATATAAAAACCGGTTAAACCCCATAAGCCTATCGCTATCCCAGCCACATAACCGAGATTTTTTATTATATTGGCTGGGTTAAACTGGCTGGGTGCGCCGCCGTTATTGCCGTCACCACCTCCACCGCCGCCTCCAAAAATCTTGCCTAATTTTTCCTGCAACGTGCGTATTGCTTCATCAAGATCAGGCGGACCTTTCTGGTCACCTCGACCGCTCCACGGGTCTTTCTTATCACCGCCAGGCTCATTCCAGGACATATTTATGCTCCATATTGGATTACTCAGTTATTATTTTTTGTTATCCCAAGGGATAGTTGATCTCATTGTGCATAAGCGCGAACTGTATTTCGTAACGGCATCTTAAGCATTCTATCGTATATATGTTTAATCTTTGCATTTGACCGGCAAATTAGCCTAAAAGCTAGGTGACTTCTTCAATTTCCACCGCTTTTAACAACCCCAAATGCTTAGCGTCCATTTCGATAACCAACTCGGTGACACCAGAATCGTTAATATGCTCGGCAATTATTTTTGCGCAAGTAAATAATTTGGCTCTAACACCCCCTTGATCCGGCTGCAAAAAACACCGCCGCTTAATTTTTGTATTGGCAAAAATCTCTGTTAAGGCTTGCAACAACAGCTCGACACCCGCACCTGTTTCAGCCGACAACCATACTCGTACTGGATTACCTTCGTCATCGCGATCAATATGCGGCACAATATCAGTCATTAAATCAATTTTATTAAACACTTCAATTTGTCTGATATCGCTAGCGTCAATATCGTCTAAAACGTGATTAACCTGACGCATAATTTCATCACGGTCTTCGGCATGGGCATCAATCACATGCAGCAATAACTCCGCACCACTGGCCTCTTGCAAGGTCGATTTAAACGCCGCCACCAATTCGTGCGGCAAATGCCGAATAAATCCTACCGTATCAGCCAATACAATTTCGGTATTTGTGGATAAGCGACAACTGCGTAATGTAGGGTCAAGGGTAGCAAATAACTGATCCGCTACGTAAATATCAGCACCGGTCAATCGGTTAAATAACGTCGATTTACCGGCATTGGTATAACCCACCAACGAAATAGTTGGCACTTCGGCTTTTTTGCGTTTACCACGGCCTTGGCTACGTTGCTTATCCACCTTATCTAAACGCTGCTGGATTTGTTTGATACGCACGGCTAACAGCCGTCTATCAGTTTCCAATTGGGTTTCACCAGGGCCGCGCAAACCGATACCGCCTTTTTGGCGTTCCAGATGCGTCCAGCCGCGTACTAAACGGGTCGATAAGTGTTTAAGCTGCGCCAATTCAACTTGCAACTTGCCTTCAAAAGACTGCGCACGCTGGGCAAAAATGTCTAAAATTAAGCCATTTCTATCAACAACCCGCACCCCCAAATAAGTTTCAAGGTTTCTTTCCTGGCTAGGTGACAGCGCGTGATTGAACAACACCACATTGGCTTCATAGCTATCGACAATGGCTTTGAGTTCTTCTAGCTTGCCTTTACCGATAAAATGTTTAGAATCAGGCCGTTGCCTGGATCCCGTTAACACATACACCGTCTCCGTACCGGCGGATTTAGCCAGCTCTTTCAGTTCAGACAGCTCTTCTTGATTAGCTCGAAAAGTAATGTGTACCAAAACAGCGCGTTCACCGGCTTCTTTGCGTTCGTTTTCAAGCATGATTTACACACTTAACACAAAAACGTAGTGGGTATTTTTTCTGCGTTCTGAAATAATTTAACAAGATTATTCTTCGCCGGTGTCGTCGTCACGCGTTAATTTAACGGTTTTGCTGGGTACAATGGTAGAGATGGCATGTTTGTATACCATTTGGCTGACGGTGTTCTTCAGCATGATGACATACTGATCAAACGAATCGACTTTACCTTGCAATTTAATGCCATTGACAAGAAAAATTGATACCGGTGTGTGATCTTTTCTGAGTGCGTTCAGGAAGTTATCCTGTAAGTTTTGGCCTTTTGACATCCGATTTTCCTTATTCTTTTTGGATAAATAATAGTTAACAACATAAAAATCAATGTTTTCTCAAAAAATACCTTTAAATACGACAATTCCAAGGCAGAAAACACGACAGTGCAACATGATCGTTCAGATAATATTGCACGCTTAAAGTTCAATGATAAATACTGATACACGTTAATAATACGGCGTATAGCGCATTGTGTGAACTTTACTAATCAAACCTTCTAACCTAAAAGCCGCTGAACGATCGGCTTTAATCTTACCTGTACCCAGAGTTACAATCTACACACAAGCTGAATTATTTTAACTTTGCTGTAAAAAATCTGTAATAACGGTTATAAAAACAGTGGGCTGTTGTACATGAAGCCAATGCCCTGCGTGTTCAATAAAGACTAAATTAGCCTGTGGAAATAAGCGCTTAATGTCTTTTTCGCGCACAAAATCACTGTCTGCACCGGCAATAAACAAGGCTTTACCTGTAAACGGTACAACATGCTCGGTATGGGGGAAAGCAACAATAGTCGGCGCGGTGTGCGCAAAAATAGCCAGATCAACACGCCAGCCATAGTGCCCGTCTTGCAATACCAAATTTTGCAACAAAAATTGCCGATAACTCAGTTCAGGTATGTTTTCTGCCAGCAATACTTCCGCTTGTTTGCGATTATTCACCTCTGCCAAAGGCAACGCCGTTAACGCGCCAATAATTGCAGCAAAATTATGTTGATAACTCACGGGTGCAATATCAACCACCATCAGCTTAGCAACACGCTGCGGATGGTTTAGCGCCAACCACATGGCTATCTTACCGCCCATGCTATGCCCTAGTATAGCGGCTGCGACTATTTGCCGCGCATCCATAAACTGCAACACATCGTTGGCCATAACCTCATAATCCATAACAGGGTTATGCGGCGATGCACCGTGATTACGCATATCCAGCACATACACATGAAACTTATCGGCCAGTTGCTGTGCCACGCTGCGCCAATTACGCGACGAGGCAAAAAAACCGTGCAAAATTAACAGCGGCGGCGCGGTCGTATCGCCAAACGCTTCAAAGGCCAAATCTACCGTGTTACTCATGCAAACGCGAACAACGCCCCCATAACACCGCCAAAAATACCGCCCCATACCACCAACCAACCCAAATGCTGGTGAATAATAGCCTCCACCATTTCTTTGACCATTTGCGGGGTGAGTTCATTCAGGCGCTTATCAATCACCGCCTCAATTTTGCTGATGATATCACCGCCAATTTTTTGCGCATTTAAACCGTGCTTCAGTGCTGTAATAAAGGCTTCTGATTGGGTCATTTCTGTTAAAGTGACACGCATTTTTTCAATAAATGGCTCTTTTAACGGCACCAAGGCTTCTTCGCCGCCCATCATCATCAACATACCACCAAATGAAGAACCCATAATCGACGATACCAAGCTCTCATAAATACGGTCGTAATCCACCGCTTTTAAAAAAGGATCAAGATTTAATAACTGACCACCTTTTTCTTCTTCGGCTTGAATAAATTGTTCAATATTACTCACGGTAAAAAATTGATTCATCATCAAGTGTTTAATCGAGCTTTTAAATTCTTCAAAACGCTCAGGAATAACGCCAGAACCGTATAAATACGGCACTTTTTCAAACAGCATATAAATAGCCAGCCAATTGGTGATTGCACCTGACAGCGCAAAATAGCCAATGGATCTTATGAGCTGATTGCCACTCGCGTAGCCCATAACAATAATAACAACCGATAGTGCATTGGTGATAAAGCTTTTATTTAAAAATTTATTCATTTATGAGTAACACAAAAAATACAAAATAATTTATCGCACCATTCGCGCTTGCCACTGCGCAACTTTAGTTTTTAACGCTATTACATCAATGGTGGTCAACTGGCGTTTTTTCAAGACACGCTTACCGTTTACCCACACATCCGTCACCTGTTGGCGGCTTGCCGCATAAACAATTTGCGAGATGGCATCGTACAACGGCTGGGTAGACAGACAATCCAGATCAATGGCAATCACATCACCGGCTTTGCCAATAAGCAGCGAGCCAATGTCTTTATCTAAACCCAAGGCTTTCGCACCATTAAGCGTCGCCATCTGCAAGGCAGTCATTGCGGGTACGGCACGGGCATCATTAGCCACCGCCTTGGCCAATAAGGCAGCGGTGCGCATTTCGCCCAGCATATCCAGATCATTATTGCTGGCCGCGCCATCTGTGCCTAAAGCGACATTAATCCCTGCCTGTAAACACCGCGCCACTGGACAAAAACCACTGGCCAGTTTTAAATTGGATTCCGGACAATGCACGATATGCGCGTTGGCGGTGGCCATCATCTCAATCTCTGCATCTGTAAGTTGCGTCATGTGAACAGCGACAAACGCCGCATTGAGCAAACCCAATTCTTGTAAGCGTTGCAACGGGCGTTTGCCGGTATCGGCCTGGGCTTGCTCCACTTCATGCAGGGTTTCATGAACGTGCATATTAACCGACAAGCCTAACTCATCAGCGTGCAACTTGATTTTTTGCAACGGCGCATCAGATACGGTATACGGCGCATGCGGCGCAAACGCCACGCTAATCAACGGCTCATCCTGCACTTGCTCACGTAACGCTAAGCCTTTTGTAATGTATTCCTCGCTGTTTTGCGCGTACACGGTCGGGAAATCAATCACCACCATACCTAAATTAGCACGCATGCCGATTTGAATGGCTTGCTGTGCAGTAATCTCTGGAAAAAAGTACATGTCATTAAAGCAGGTTGTACCGCTTGAAATCATTTCAGCAATGGCCAAATCGGTGCCGTCTTTCACAAATTCTTCGTTCATCCATTGCTGTTCTAACGGCCAGATATGGTTTTGCAGCCAGTCCATCAACGGCAAATCATCGGCAATGCCACGCATTAAACTCATCGCTGCGTGGGTATGGCAATTAACAAAGCCTGGCAGCAGTGCATGTTGGTTTAAATATTCGGTGCTGATGCCTTGGTATTTTTGTTTGGCTTCGGGGCTAGGCAAAAGATCAATAATTCGGCCTTCGTTAATCACCAAACTGTGGTGATCGTAGGTTACGTTGGCGGGTTCAATCGGTATAATCCACCGAGCGTGAATAAGCGTATCAACTATCATGGGTGCATCCTTTTGTGGGTCGCCTGATTATAACTTTTTACACTGGCTTGTGATAACAAATGACAACAGCACACACATTAACCGTTCAGGCATTGCACTGGACAGGCACGAGCTTACGGGTACTCGACCAGCGCCAATTACCCGATACTTTACGCTACGACGAATACACCGATGCGGCCGGTGTCGCCGAAGCCATTACCAGTATGCGGGTACGTGGTGCGCCAGCGATTGGCATTGCCGCAGCGTATGGCGTTGTGTTATCGGCTTTACAGCATTTTTCCAGCAATCCAGGGCATTGGCAACAAGCCATTGCTACTGATATTGAGCTACTGGCAAACTCTCGCCCGACCGCAGTGAATTTATTTTGGGCGCTGGATAAAATGCGTTCGGTGCTGGATAGGCCACAGGCCGATCCCGTTGCCGCACTGGCTGCTTGTGCCGTAAAAATCCACGCCGATGATATTAACGATAACCACACGATGGGCGAATTGGGGGCTGATTTATTGGCGGGTGCTAAAGGCATCTTGACGCACTGCAATACCGGTTCTTTAGCGACAGGGGGTTATGGTACGGCGCTGGGGGTGATTCGTAGTGTTTATCAACGGCAAGCGGTAACTATTTACGCGGGCGAAACCCGCCCGTGGTTACAAGGTGCCCGCTTAACGGTATGGGAATTATCGCAAGACGGCATTCCGGTTACCTTAATAGCAGATTCTGCGGCAGCTTGGTTGATGCAATCCGGGGCGATTGACTGGGTGATTGTCGGTGCGGATCGCATTGCCAAAAATGGCGACACGGCTAATAAGATTGGCACGTATTCGTTAGCGGTGTTGGCCAAGCAGCACGGCGTTAAGGTGATGGTGGTTGCACCCACAACAACATTGGACGGCAGTATTGCCAGCGGCAAAGACATACACATTGAGCAACGCAACCCGAATGAATTGTTGCCACCTTGCTATGTGGTGGAAGATTCATTGGTTAGTGGCTGGAATCCGGTGTTTGATGTGACACCAGCGGGGTTGATTGATGCGATTGTGACGGAACGCGGTGTGATGCTTAATCCTGCTGAACACGGCATTCCATTGGCATGGCTAATTTGAAAAGCTCGTAAGACCTATAAATCGTAGGATGGTTTCGCGTCAGCAAACTAGCACAACCAGCATGGCCAATGTTGAATGTTTTAGAGATTTTGCAAACAGCCTTGTTTTGTTTGGCTTTGGTGGTGTATTCAGCAGGGTGGCTTGGGCTTGTTACGCAAAACCACCCTACATGCTAAAGATAAATTATTTTATAACTAGATCTTAGTATTTAGATTGCATATAGTTAATACCAGGCTGCATAGCAGTGCGCCAAAGTTGCTCAAGCTTGACATTATATGAGGGGTCAATTTCCTTGACGGTTTTAATTAACGCATCAAGCCAGTCGAAGTACCATTCAGGTTTAATATTGCGATGATCGCGATTATGTATGGTTGAAAGTTTATCCATCGCAGCCGAATTTTGCATGCCGCCAGCTGCCATAATTACCATAATGTGCAAAGACGATTTAAGCATAATTTGTTGATAAGCAAAATTGGTGTCTTTAAACTGCTCGGCAATTTGTGTCGACATCGCCATAAAGTTTTTGTAAAACCGATCAAGAAATTCGGCGTTGGCAAGGCAGCGTTTCAGGCTGTCCTTAACAACTTCCAATTCTTCAGCGGATAAATAATTTACGCTAGTGTTCATGTGAAAAGTGTCTGTGGCAGTTGTTGGATTTAGGCCGATCAACCATTTAAAAATCGGCGACTTGTATAGTACATAACAATGAACTTTTATACGGCTAGTATATTACTAATAACGCTTATTGCACTAGCGGCTTTACTGCATTCCGCAGTAGGTCATGATGGGGCTACTGGTTATCTTGCGGCCATGTCACTGCTTGGTTTAGCGCCAGCGATTATAAAATCGACAGCCTTGGTGTCAAATATTGCTATAGCCTTATTACGACGTATGAATCGTAGGGTAGTTTCACGTCAGCAAACCACCCTACTCGCTTAACCTTACCACATTTACTTTACTAGGCGGCTTTAAAAAATCTAGCTTTTACTGAATGCCAAACAATAGGCAACACAGACAACAAGACAATACTCAGTACCACTTTCTCAAAATTGTGCTTTACCCATTCATTAGCGCCTAAAAAGTAACCGGCTAAGGTTAAGCTGGTTACCCACAATACCGCACCAATAACGCAAAATAGAATATATTTTGAATATTTCATACTGCCGGCACCGGCTACAAACGGCGCAATCGTGCGAATAATAGGCACAAAGCGCGCTAAAATGACCGATTTTCCGCCGTGTTTATCGTAAAATGCTTCGGTTTGGGTAATGTATTCACGTTTAAAAAACAAGGTTTTCTCACGCGACTTAATAAGGCCACTAAAATATTTACCAACAAAGTAATTCACATTGTCACCCAGCAAAGCCGCTGCAATCAACAGCGGAATCAACCATTCAATATTTAATTTACCCGTGCTTGAAGCCAGTAAGCCTGCGGCAAATAACAACGAATCACCGGGCAGTAACGGCATAACAATCAAACCGGTTTCCACAAAAACAATCAACGCTATAATTACGTAGGTGAAGGTATTGTAGTGCGTTAATAAATCTTGCAACGTACCGAGCGGGTCTTTTAGCAAGCTTAAAAAAAATTGCAGCATATCCATATGGGGTTCTCTCAGAAAAATAAATTGGCTAATGAATAAAGGCAGGCTACCTAAATTTGCGCTAATCCTTGTTCAATTTCCTCATGAAGCTGTTTAATTGTTGCAATAGGATCAGCTGATGTTCTGATTGGCCTACCAATAACCACATGGTTTGCACCGTTAATAATGGCTTGCTTGGCAGTAGCAATACGGCGTTGATCATCGTCACCCACAGCGGTGGAGGCAGGACGTATGCCTGGCGTTACAATGATAAAATCACTGCTGGATTGGCTACGTATCGCGTGCGCTTCCAAGGCCGATGACACTACGCCATCACAGCCTAACTCCAGCGCTTTTTTGGCACGAATCAATACCAAATCCGCTACTGATCCAGTCATACCCATTTGACGCATATCGGATTCATCAAAACTGGTCAGTACGCTAACAGCTAATACATTTAAATCGCCTTTGTCTTTTACCGCCGCTCTGATAATGGCATCATTACCGTGAACAGTGGTGAGCGATACACCCTTATCTTTCAGCTGTTGTACGGCTAAATGCACGGTTTCTGGGATGTCGAAAAACTTAAGATCCAGCATCACTTTATTGCCCCGATCAATGATGTACTCCACCATATCCCAACCACCGGCTAAAAACAGCTCCAGACCTACTTTAAAAAACTTCATATCGCTGTCGAGCTTTTTAACCCAGTTTTTTGCTTCGTCAGGGTGGGCAACATCAAGTGCAAAAATGATGCGTTCGTTCAGTGGAATATTTTTCATGTTATCTATCAAGTTCCAAATTAAATATGCGAAGATTTTAACATGGTTGCTTAACAGATGAGGTTAACTTCGTTGGTAAATTATCAGTATTACCGAGCACAGTAGTACAGGTAAAGCCTAACAAAATAGCAAATAAGCAATGATCACCGAAAGACCAAAGCGGTAGTAAAACCTAGTCAGACTATAACGTGTATTAAGGCGCTGTTTTACCGGTGTCAATGTGTAACGATATAAAAGGACTGCTAATCGCCGCAGGTTTTAAAGGCTCAGTCGGAACAAGCTCACTGATAGCCGATGGCAATGTCAGTTGCTCGGCTTGTTTACTGGTTGCCATATTGACCGGCGCATTTTTCGGTAATGGCGTAGGCTTTCCTAAAAATTTTGCGATACTGTTTAATTGGTCACGTAATTGATTGGCATTAGCGCCTGGTAATAAGAAAGTAAACGGCCCATCTTTAGTTAACTTGGGCTGAATAAAACCAGGATTAAGTCGACAAAAATGCTCATAACTGAGACTAGCCATTTGTGCCACTGTCGTTAAATCTTTACCCGTTAAAAAACCAATATCATCTTTCTTATCCAACCTAAGCTTAACAAAATAAGGCTCATTTCTGATCGGATTAAGACTCACGCCAAAACCATGCGGATTGGCAAAAATATGCGCTACTGCCAATAAACGTGGCACGTAGTCCATAGTTTCAGCTGGCAAATTAAGCGACCAATAATCCGTACCCAAGCCCGCCGCTCTATTGGCATTAATAGCGGCATCGACTGTGCCTTGTCCACAGTTATACGCAGCCAGCGCCAATAACCAATCGCCAAAATGATTACGTAATCCTGACAAAAATCGCACTGCCGCGCGTGTCGAAGCCGTCACATCCAAACGACTATCGTAGTTGGCATTTTGCACCAAATTAAAATCACGCCCAGTACCTGGAATAAATTGCCAGATACCGGCAGCACTCATCGGTGACAAAGCTGTCGCTTGATAAGCACTTTCAATCACCGGTAACAATGCTAAATCTAACGGCATATCGTGCTGACTTAGTTCTTCAACCACATGGTAAATATAAGGCCGCGACCGCTCAGCAATACGACTGAGATAATCAGGGCGCTGCGCGTAACCATTCACCTGTTTCTTAAAACGCCCATAAATCGTTGCTTGCCGATGCCACAATTCTTCCTCACGGGTACGCTGTCTGTCAATCACACTAGGCTTGGGTACATACATACCCGATGAAGGTGTCGCTGGCTGCACGCTGTCTTGGACTGTTTGCGTGGAAGACGGCACGGGCATAGTATTTATTTTAGGCGGCGCTGTTAATGGCTTATTACCATGCACACTGATTTCAGCATGCTGACGACCCAAACTCTCACCGCCAGACGCATCACCACGGCCAATCACCTCGGAACTGATCACCGGATTACGGCCTGGAGAAGACTCACTCGGCGGCGCTAACTGAGTACGAATACGTGTGCGTGCCTTAGAGCCTGGGGTTAAATAATTGGCGCTCGGTTGCAGCAAGTGACCATGCCGATTTTGTAGGGATTGTGCAATAGCTGCGTTAGTATCCCCTAACGCAGAACGCGAGGTGTTCAGTCGTTGCCGACCGTAACGGGTATAATTTTGCAATGGCGCACGCACAATACTCGGCTCTGCCAATCTATTACGACTTAATAACTGATGATGAACGCCCAGGCGCGTATACTTACTTTCCAAAGCGGCATTATCTTTAGCCTCATCACTGATCTGTTCTGGCGCAAGCTGTGTGGATGTGGGGCGATCGATTGCTGAGGGCGCTGGCGAACGGTATACGCTGGTAAATGATTGCGGCGGCAGCGGTTTAGGAATTCTCATCCCATGTCGAATACGATCCCAAATATTGCCTGGATCACGCACAACAACTTTCCCGCGTCCACGCTGATGCCTTACTTTACTATGTGCTTTATGACTATTTTTATGTTTTGAAGCCGCTAACATATCGGCGGAATAACTTAATAAAGACGCACTAACCACAAGATTTAAGATTAAAACCAATGACCGCATTGTATACCTTCTCGATATTGTGACGCTATTTAGGAAACTGCTGATAGGCCGTAGATAAACAGAAATTCATCGTCAATGATAAACGTATTTTTTTGCTCATTACACTACACAAAAAAAATTATAGGAACTTATTTGATCACGCCCTGCGCGATTTATGGGTAAAATGTGGCAAATAACTTCGATTCTAAGCACTTTTTTGACTATTTTTTAAACAATGATAGATGATATTCTCTTTATTAGCTTGTTGCTGTGCGCTTTTTTGTATTGGACTACCGCGCAAAAAGTAAAAGAAATTGCTTTACGTGCCACTGAAGATTATTGCTTTGCAATGGAAGTGCAGATGTTAGATGCCTACATTGCCTTAAGCAAGCTGGGATTTGAACGTGATAATCTAGGGAAAATGCAAATTCGACGCTTATTTACCTTTGAGTTTTCATCTACCGGTTACGAGCGCTACAGCGGAACAATTATTATGCTCGGTAACAAGGTTAAATCTATCGTGATGGAGCCGTATCGTTTGCGGAACGATTAATCTTCTGCACCGATTGTATATTAACACTTAATATTTTAGAGACCTGATATGAATAAATGTCCCTCATGTGGCTGTGTGCGTACTGACGATACCGTTAAATGCACACAATGTGGTCGGTTATTTTCAAAAGTTATCGATATTATTTCGGCAGAAGCCGCCGAAGAAGAATTATTAACGTTTCGTGGCCAATGTAAGCGCATTTTGCAATCGGGCAATATTAAAGCTGAACTGCTGGCCGAATATAAACACTTTAAAGACGGCTTAAGCCGCAAAGGTGTGTTTACGCTGTACGTGATTATCGCGTTTGTGTTTCTGTTGACCTTATCGGTACTTTAGGCGGGCTTAATAATTGATACGAATCCCCAACTCCGCACTGCGCGAAGGCTCCGGCGCAAAATTACGTAAATACGATGTCGAGTTGCGGATATTTTCATCCAGCAAATTTTTACCTTTGGCAAACAGCAATACCTCCGAGTCATGAAAGCTGGCTAAACGGTATTGAGTTTGCAGATTCAGCAATAAATAGCCAGAAGTGTTAGTGTCATGTTGGCCAGGATTGTTTTGCGCCTCGGCACGGGTAAAGCGCAAATTGCCAGAAAAATCCGCTTTTTCGTAACTCAACTGAAAGCCATAACGCAGCGGTGGCAGTCGCGGCACATCGCCACCGTTATCAAACGTGCCACGGGTGTAATCACTAAACAGGGTAAGATCAAGCGCCCCGTAGCTGTTTTCCATAAGAGGAAAAATAGCCTGTGCCTCAAAGCCTTTAAAGGTGGCCGCCCCTTGTTGAGCATTAAGTACCGGTAACCCTTCTTTAACCGCACCGCTGCGCTGCTGATAGATATAATCGCCCACCCAATTATGGAACAAGCTAATATCCGCCGTCATCCAGCTACCATTAAAACGATAACTTAAATCCAGATTGTTAGACAATTCTTTACTGAGTGAGCGATTGCCTATTTCGTAGCTGTGCGTAGCCTCGTGCCTCCCCTTGGACAGCAACTCCTGAATTTGCGGCGCACGCTCACTGTGCGTATACGCCAACGTTAATTGATGCTGGTCGTTAATTTGCCACAATGCCGAAGCTGAACCACTGAGCGGCAAGAAGGTTAGACTGTCTTGGCCTTGCGGACGAATCGTCTGCCATTCACCGCGCAAGCCAAAATCATAACTGACTGCACCGATGTCGAAGGACTCAACCGCAAACAAACTGTAAGTATCAATGTCAGAAGGCGGCACTAACGCCTCATCACCCAAGGCAGAAAACTGGCTATTAGTAGATTGAAATCCTACCGTACCTTTAACAATACCTATTGGCTTATGCTCTAATTCCAAGCGATTTTCATAGGCGGTGTTTAAAAAAGTGGTTTCCGGTGCATCATTCACTAATTCAACGTGTTGGTAATCGGTATAGCCAAACTTCATGCGTAATTGTTCGGCAAAACTGAAAGGTTTATTCAGCTGAGCTTTAAAATCGATTTTGGTTTGGCGCATATCAACTGTCACGCGGTCGTTGTTTTTGCCATCGGGCGGAATACCGTATTTCTTTTCTAAACTGTTGATGGCCGCGCCAACCAAACCTAAATCACCGACTTTAGAAAAACCTATTGAACCGCCGCGCGAACGCGCCTGTGAGCCGTTTATTACGCCGTCAGGGTTATCCACGATGGCTGTATTGAAAAAACCAGGATCTGCTAAACGCGCGGCAGCTTCATCAATCGCCCTGCCACCAATGTGGGTATTGTTTTGGTCACGGTAAAAGCCATCGACATGATAGGCATAGCCACTCTTGCCACCTTCCAATTTAAGGGCGCTGGACGTTTCGCTGGTGGCGGAATCATAACGCTGCTCCGCCGCACCGCCTATTAACTTGCCAGGGACTTGCTCAGGAATACGATTATCAATCACGTTGACAATACCGCCGATAGCACCAGAGCCATACAACAAGGTTGATGGCCCGCGCAACACTTCCACGCGTTCAGCAATAATGGGATCGACACCGGTAGCATGGTCAGGGCTTAATGATGATACATCGTTATTGCCCAAGCTATTTTGCATGACCTTAACTCGCGAACCGCTTTGCCCACGAATAACCGGCGTACCCACGCCCGCGCCAAACGACTGGCTGGTGATGCCAGGTTCATTTTGCAAGGTATCGCCCAACGTTTGGCCAACTTGAGTACGCAAGCTTTCGCCCGATAGAATCGTTACGGGCTTGGCGAATTGCGAGGTGGCTTGTTTTAAGCTATCGCTGGTGACGGTGACCTCTTCGAGTTCTTGGGGCGTATTGTCATCAGCGTTAACGAGAGTCATCAAAACGCTGTTAGAAAGTAAAAATGTGGCAAGTAGGTGTTTTTTCATAATCTGAAATTCGAGAAATCGGAAGGCTTTATTGATCAATTGATATGTTATAACATATCACTTCTTATAGCCAGCGGCTGTCGGTGTATTTTAAGGCTTGTCTGCATTTAATAGTGTGCATTTTTGGCAGATGCCATGAATCTCAATGGCTTTACTGTGGACAGCAAACTGTGCCGATTTGATTTCCTGTACCAAAGCCTGCATCACCTGCTTGGCGGCACGTTCTTCAACTTCGTTGCATTGTTTGCAGATAAGCAATAATTGTTCGTGCTGTAAATCGGGGCAACTACAGCCTATAAAAGCGTTCAGGCTTTCTACGCGGTGTACCAAGCCTTGTTCGGTCAAAAAATCCAATGCCCTGTAAATTGTCACTGGCTTGGCCGCAGCTTGCAAAGGCTTAAGGCGGTCAAGCAGATCATACGCTTTAACGGCCTTGTGGCTGTCCCAAATCAGTCTCAATATCTGCTGGCGAATGGCGGTGAGCTGTACACCGCGTTGCTGGCATAACTGCGCCGCCAGCGTCAATGCACCTTGTACACACTGGTTATGGTCGTGCGCCGCAGGTTCATCATGGGCTGAATCAAGTGGTTCTGGGACAACTGCGTTATGTTCGTTCATAGTGCATAATCCTGCAAGCGCACAATTTGGCCAACACCGTGTGTTTTACGGTGATGCATCGTTGGCGGTAATGAGTGCTGTGCCAAGTGTGTAAGGCGACAGCTTTATCGGGTCAGCACGCCAATCAGGCAGCAGCTTCTTGGGTGACATTATGATCCAATTGATTTCGGTATAAATCGATAATAGGAAAACACAATTCATAATCTCCCCAAATCAATTCTCCATATTCAATGCGGTATTCAGCAAACTTTTCTGGATCGAGATAACGTCGAATATCAGGATGTCGAGTATTGGTTAAAAACGCTTTAAAATCGATTGTTTGTTGTTTGTTATCGTTAAATGTGAAGTGTAGACGATAATCCTCCATTTTTTCTACCGAAATAATATTGATTATTGCATGGCTCATTTTAATCTCCTCGTGATACGTTCTGGTTTTACAGATTTATACAACATGTACAAGCTCATGTTCATTTGCGTAGAACAGGATAATTAACCCAAAGCATTCATACAACTTAGGTATGATTTTTCCAAAAAATAAAATCAACCCATATTTTACGCTTGTTGATGGAAAGTGGTTCATTTTTAGCATTCTAGTATTTAATGAGCTTTATTTTGTTGGGTGGATTCGCCGCCAGGCAATCCGCTACAATACGCATTGCGCGTTGATTGGCGGCTTGCTGGTGCGTCCCCTACAATTTTGTTCTGTCGTATTCAGTGTACGATTATTTTTGTAAGCCTATAAATTTTCCTCGTTAGCAGTCTTTTAATGGCATAATTAGCCCATGTTTCTACCCTTACGCACAGTCATCCTCTTTTTCCTGGTTTTATTGCAACTCATTGCACCTTTGGTGCATGCGCATACCGGCGAACAGATTTTCAATACTGGCCTTCATATCCCAGGACTTGAGGCGTTTGATCACGCCCATAATTCCGATACCCCGTTGCTATTACAAAGCGCATCCGCCCACAATTCCGAAGGCTTGCTAATAGGCATCAACACCGGCCTTAAAGCCAAGCACAGCACTGCGTTAGATGACAACGACAGCCCTGTTTATATTATCCCCACAGCAGCCATTGTTAAAACCACGCTGTCGCAGTTTGATAGCAATTTTTCCCCGCAGCCGCTACCGCCTGCTCTACAAACACTAATCTCTGCTCACCCCGCACGCGCACCACCCCAACACCCCCTCGCTTAATCTGGACACAGCTTATGCTGTTGCCACTGTTTTTCGGTATCATGCCCAAAGTGCTGTATCGGCTACTTTTATATCACTGATACCCATCGACCTGAACCTTAATACGCGCTAACCCGCACCGAGTTCATCTATGCTAGTTTTACATTTACTCAAAATAAGTTTACCGATATTTTTATTGGCAAGCTCGTTGGCGCTGGCAAAACCGCCACCGCCCATCGTCGAACATGAAGATCCCATTGAAGTGGACGACAAGTTAACCTTGTCCAAAGTGATCAGCGATGCGATGGAAAAATTTCCCGACAGCAGTTGGCTAAAATCTTTGGAAAATGAAGCCAATGCCATTGCACAGCGCGGTAAAAGCTGGACGGCGGGCGCATCGCAAGCCAGCTTACGCTTTCAAGAAGCCGCCAGCGGCACGTTACATTATGTCGATGCCGGCGTACAAGTGCCGTTATGGAATCCTGGCCAACGCAGTGCTGAACGCGCTATTGCCAGGCAAGCCGAAAGCAGCGGTGCAGCCCAGGCCGCTTCCGTTAAATTGCGGGTGGCCGGATTAGTCCGTAGCGCCTTGTGGGATATTGCCTTACAAAAAATACGCCACGAACAAGCGGTTGCTGATCTTGATATTACCGAGCAACTGTATAACAAGGTGCAACGCCGCGTTGAGCTAGGCGATTTACCACTGGCCGATGTGTTATTGGCAGAAACCGAGCGTTTGCAAAAGCTATCCACCTTAACACTGGCCGAAGCGGAGTTAATGCACGCCCGTAAACGCTATACCAGCATCACCCAATCCACCAAACTGCCGGCTAAATACGCTGAAGAGTTGGTTGATTTAAAAGAAATTCAACATAACCATCCGGTATTGGCCGCCATCAACAGCCAGATTGAACGCAAGCAGGCGGAAATCAAGGCCATCAAGCTGGTAGGGTCTGGTCAATCTAATATCGCGATCGGCATTAACAGCGACCACGGCTCCAATGATTCGCGCTCCAATGAAACCGAAAGCTTTAACATTGGCGTAAATGTACCGTTTGGTGGTGAAGCGCATCTCGCACCACACATAGCCGCCGCGCAGGTGGAAATGGCCAAGCTGATATCTGAACGCGAGCAATTGTTCCGCGATTTGGAACAGGCGCACCATGAAGCCGAACATAATTTAAAAGTGAATGCTGCTGAGTTTGATATCGCCAAGCAATTACAAGAAGTGGCAGAAGATCATTTCAAGATGATGCAGTTCAGTTTTTCTGCCGGTGAAATTGATTTGATGGATTTGCTGAAAGTGCAAGCCAGAGCCCAGTTAGCCATTTTGAGCGCCAAAGAACGTGCCATCATTATTGAGCGCGACAAAGCCCTGTACAACCAGGCCGTAGGAGTTATGCCATGAAAGCCACTTATATTCTTAACACACAAATGACCCAACGTAAAATGTTAGCGCTCACCGTCTTATTAGCAGCATTCAGCACAACAGCGATGGCTGAAAACAACACGATAGATATCAATGCCGAACAAATCAATAATCTGGGCATACAAATGGGCAAGCTGGAAGCGGTAAACCAACAGCCACTATTAACCGCACCCGCTACAGTGGTCATCCCTTCCGCGCATGAATACATTGTCAGTGCTTCACAAGCCGGATTAATTAGCCGCTTGCATAGCTCGGTAGGCGAAAACGTTAAAAAAGGCGCGTTATTGGCGCAGATTAACAGTCCTGAATTATTAGCCTTACAAGGACGCTATCTTAAAACGCTGAGTGCCCTCAATTTAGCGGTCGTGACCCATGAACGGGATAAAAAATTATTAAAAGAAGGTGTGATTGCCAGTCGCCGCGAACAAGAAACCCTCAGTTTGTACAACGCCGCCGTGCTGGACGTGAATGAAGCCCAGCAACTGTTAGAAATTGCAGGCATGACGGCCATTGACATTAATCAGCTGAAAGCCACGCACCAGCTAAACAGTGCGCTGCGTGTTCACGCGCCTATTTCGGGCACGGTGATAGAACGCATGGCGGTGGCTGGCACGCGCGTGGATATGTTGGCACCGCTGTACCGCATTGCTGATTTGAGCGAGTTATGGTTGGAAATCAGCATTCCACAAGAACGCCTCAGCGACATTAACATCGGTAATCAGGTCGTCATAGAAAACACCTCACTCAACGCCAAAATCAGCTTATTAGGGCAAAGTGTTAATCCTGACAACCAAACCGTCATTGCCAGAGCCTTAATTCAAGCGGATCACACCGGCATAAGGCCAGGGCAGCGCGTTAATATCCAAATTATTCAGGACAGTGACAGCAGCCTTTTTAAAATCCCCAATACCGCCATCGCACAAAATGAAGGTAAATCATTTGTGTTTGTCCGCACACCGAAAGGCTTTAGCGTTAACGCGATAGACATCGTCGGCAAGCAAGACAGTCAATCCACGGTAACCGGTGATTTCACTGGCAACGAAGACATCGCCACCCAAGGTGCAGTCGCCCTAAAAGCCAACTGGTTAGGCTTGGGAGGTAAAGAATAATGGCGGGTCTGATTCGTTTTGCACTCAGCCAGCGACTGTTGATGATGATTTTCGTGTTGCTATTGGCGGGCGGTGGTTATCATGCCTTTAAACATATCCCGATTGATGCGTTTCCAGAGGTATCACCTACCCAGGTGAAAATCATCGTTAAAGCCCCGGGCATGACACCGGAAGAAGTCGAAGCCCGCATTACTGCGCCGATAGAAGTGGAGTTACTGGGCATTCCGCACCAAACCATGTTGCGCTCGCTGGCCAAATACGCACTGACCGATATTACCGTAGACTTTGCCGAAGGTACCGATATTTACTGGGCACGCCAGCAAATTGCCGAACGTTTGAACACGCTGTGGGGTGATCTGCCTGCCGGTGTCTCTGGCGGCATAGCGCCGATGACCACGCCACTGGGCGAGATGTTCATGTTTTCCGTGGAAGGTGGCGGCTTAAGCTTAATGGAGCGCCGCGACTTGCTGGATTGGGTCATCCGTCCTGCACTGCGTACCGTGGCAGGCGTGGCGGATGTCAATTCCCTGGGCGGCCTGGTGCGTAGCTTTGAGGTCGTTCCCGACAGCATCAAGCTATCGGCACGGGGCATTAGCCTTGACACTTTGATGCACGCCCTGCAAACCAATAACCGCAACGACGGCGCAGGCCGGATGACCGACGGCGAAGAGGCGTTGATCGTCCGTGCCGAAGGCCGCATCAAGAACCTGGCCGATATTGCCCGTATCGTGGTCGATAACAAGAACGGCATTCCGGTCACCGTCAGCGATGTCGCCGAAATTAAGATCGGCGCATTGACCCGCTACGGCGCGGTCAGCAAAAATGGCGAAGGTGAAGCGGTAACCGGCTTGGTGCTGAGTTTGCGCGGTGCCAATGCACGGCAAACCATCGTCGGTATTGAAGAAAAATTAGCAGAAATCAGCAAGGGCTTTCCTAAAGGCGTGTCCACCAAAGTGTTTTATAACCGTGGCAATCTGGTAGACAAAGCCGTAGACACCGTAACGCACGCGCTGCTGGAAGCCATCGTGTTGGTAATCGTGTTACTGATTTTGTTTCTGGGTGATTTACGCGCCGCCGTGGTGGTGGCACTGTCATTACCGCTGGCCGCCTTGTTCACCTTTATTTTAATGAACGCAATGGGCATGTCCGCCAACCTGATGAGCTTGGGTGGCTTGGCGATTGCCATCGGCATGTTGGTGGATGGTGCTGTGGTGGTGGTGGAAAATCTTATCACCCACCTAGCGCATACCGAAAAAGCCAAACGCTTGCCGCGCTTACATGTCATCTACCGTGCGACCGCAGAAGTGGCAGGTTCCGTTACTGCCGGTATTTTAATCATTATCATCGTGTTTTTGCCGCTGCTGACCTTGCAAGGTTTGGAAGGCAAACTGTTTACCCCAGTGGCACTGACCATCGTGTTTGCACTGGGCGGTTCGCTGGTATTGTCGCTTACCGTTATTCCGGTGATTGCTTCGTATTTGCTCAAAAATGTCTCGCATGAAGAACCGTGGTTGCCGCGCCAGCTACAGCGTCTGTACCAGCCCGCGTTAGTCTGGTGTTTGGGCAATAGCAAAAAAGTTTTTGTGTTTGCCGGTGTGTTATTGGTGGTGACGATATTTGTATTTAGTAAAATCGGCAGTACCTTTATGCCGACGATGGACGAAGGCGACATCATCGTGCAACTGGAAAAATTGCCATCAATTACTCTGGAACAATCGGTGGCGCTGGATGGCAGGGTGCAAAAAAACCTGCGTGAACACATTCCAGAAATCACCGATATTGTCGCCCGTGTCGGTACCGATGAGTTGGGGCTTGATCCTATGAGCCTGAATGATACTGATACTTTTCTCATCTTAAAACCCAAAGATCAATGGCGTATGCACAGCAAAGAAGCCTTAACCGAGGAGATACGCAAAGTGATGGCACACACCCCTGGCATCGCGTTTAAATTCACCCAGCCGATAGAAATGCGGGTGTCGGAAATGCTCACCGGCACACGCGGTGACGTGGCGATTAAATTGTTCGGTGCGGATTTGGCGGTGTTAAACGAAAAAGCGGGGCAAATCACCAGCGTCATCAAAGCCATCACTGGCGCGTCGGATGTATCAACCAAACAAAACGAAGGCATGCAGTTTTTGCAGTTGACCATCGATAAATCCGCAGCGGGAAGATTGGGTTTAGACAGCGACAGCATAGAAACTCTGCTACGCGCCCAGATTGAAGGCTTAAACGTTGGTATTGTGCAAGAAGGTATTAAGCGCACGCCACTTATTTTACGTGGCAGCAGCAACACTGCCAATTTTGACAATTTGCAGCTCACCTTGCCCAACGGCGGCCATGTGCCGGTGACGGCAGTGGCCAAGATTGAAAAAGTGGAAGGCGTGGTGTCGGTGGAGCGCGAGAAAGGCCAACGTTTTGTGGTGATTACCAGCAATGTCAAAAACCGCGATTTAGTGGGCTTTGTTGATGAAGCCCGCAAAGTGGTGGCTGAGAAAGTGACATTGCCGCCCGGTTACACGGTGGAATTCGGTGGCCAGTTTGAAAACCAGCAACGTGCTGCGGCTACGCTATCATTAGTTGTGCCGATTTCGTTGGGGTTGATTTTTTTGCTGCTGTTTACCACCTTTGGCTCGGTGCGCCAAGCGGTGCTGGTGTTGTCCAATATTCCGCTGGCGATGGTCGGTGGGGTGTTTGCGCTGTGGTTGTCGGGCGAATATTTATCAGTCCCCGCGTCCGTCGGTTTTATCGCGCTATTGGGGATTGCTGTGTTAAATGGCGTGGTGATGGTGAGTTATTTTAACCAGCTTAAGGCTACGGGTATGGAGATGATGAAAGTGGTTACCTTGGGTTCGTCGCGTAGGTTACGGCCTGTACTGATGACGGCCAGCATAGCCGCGTTTGGCTTGATCCCGTTATTATTTGCCACAGGGCCAGGTTCTGAAATCCAGCGACCCTTAGCGATTGTGGTGATTGGCGGCTTGGTATCATCTACCTTTTTAACCTTATTTTTACTGCCTATTTTGTTTAAATTATTTGGTGTTGCCAAGGAAACTGCACAATGAAAACGCAAGAATATTTGGTTACTTTAAACGTAGCGCCGAGCTTGGAAGAGTTAGTCGTGGATTGTTTGTTACTGTTGGAATCAGAACACGGTTTCAGCAGTTTTCCGGTCAATGCCCATCATCATAACAATAAAGGCTTATCGCTGAGCGAACAGGTGAGCGGTCGACAAAAGAAAATTCGTTTCCAAATGTATGTCGCCGAACAGGGGTTAGCCACGCTGTTGGCACAATTAAAACAGGAATTTTCTGGCGCAGGAATTCAGTATTGGGTATTGCCGGTGCTTGAAAATGGCGTGATTTAAACAGGGCTGAACCAAATGGAGTCGCTTAGATATCTTATATTGCATTATCTATGCGTTAGCCACTGCTTATATTGTAGCGGGAACAGCGGGGTAATTGTTACAACATGCGGTCATCATGCAACAGTAATAAACAGTTTTCCAAAGCCAAATAACTTTTAATGCTCACGAGGAAGCTACGGTAAAATAAAAATGGTGGGCAATATCGCATTGCCCACCGTACATTTCTCAAGAAAAAAACTTGACAACATTGGCCAGTGTTTTGTAAATACCCCAAAGCAACGGAATGGCAATCGCCAGCCACGCCATAAAAACCACAGCAATATTACTGAATTGATTGGTTGCAGAAATTTGCGGTACGCTCTTAGTGACAGCAATTTTTTCATGAGCAAGACGTTTTTCTTCCGCCAACTCCGCATCCGTCATAAACCATTTATCGTCTACCGGACGTATCAATACATTACACACAAAGCCAATCGCCAGCATGCTGGCTAATATCAACATGGTTTGATTGTACACTTGTTCGAGAGGAATACCCTGCGCTAACTGGTATTCACGCATGTAATTAACAATCACCGGCCCTAAAATACCCGCAGTTGACCAAGCGGTAAGCAAACGGCCATGTATCGCCCCAACCATTTGTGTGCCAAATAAATCCGCAAGATAAGCAGGAGCCGTAGAAAAACCACCACCGTACATGCTAAGAATTAAGCAAAACGCAGCCACAAATAAAGGTCGATTACCTGCGTCGGCACTGCCAGGAATACTGATATATAACAAAGCCCCAACCACAAAAAACACGCAGTAAGTCAACTTGCGTCCCATTTTGTCAGACAAACTCGCCCAAAAAAAACGCCCGCCAATATTAAACAAACTCAGCAAAGCAGTAAAACCAGCGGCAATACTTGCACAGGCAGCCAGCTGCGTTTTATCCAATGCAGCAAATGGCGTGTCAACACTTATTAACTGGCCGCCAAATACCTCTTGTAACATAGGAGATGACATACCGATAATACCAATACCGGCACTGACATTCATACATAACACACCCCACAGTAGCCAAAACTGCTTAATTTTAAAAATGTTTTTAACGTGTACGTGGCCTTGGGTAATCATGGTGTTGCTACTATCTTTTTGTGGCGCTGACCAACCGTGCGGCTTCCAGCCGGCTGGGGGAATTCGATAACCTAATGCACCCGTCATCATAAACACAAAATAAATGGCCGCCATAATCACCAACGTTGCTTCAACACCGACGTTAGTGGGGGTGGCAAAATGCTTCATTAAAGTCACTGCCAGCGGCGACCCTATCATTGCACCGCCACCAAAGCCCATGATTGCCATACCGGTGGCCATACCACGCCGGTCTGGAAACCACTTAATTAAGGTTGATACAGGTGAAATATACCCTAAACCTAAGCCTATGCCACCAATAACACCTGAACCCAGCAACAGCAACCAAAATTGATGGTAATGCACGCCTAGCGCAGAAATTAACATCCCATTGCACCAGCATAAAGCACTGACTACGCCGGCTTTGCGTGGCCCTACATGTTCCAGCCAGCCACCCCATAATGCTGCCGAACAACCTAAAAATACAAAAAATAACGTATAAACCCAGCCTAATGTAGCAATATTCCAATCGCATTGCGTGCTTATTAGCGCCTGAAAAAAACCAGAGCCCGCTTCGCAAGCAATACTTTCTTTAATGCCCAGCGCTTTAGAGAGCGGCAGCCAAAATACCGAAAAACCATAAGCCATACCTATGCACAAATGAATAGCCAGTGCGGCTGGTGGCAATAACCAGCGATTAAAATTCGCATCGGCAATAGTGCGCTCTTTATCAAAAAAACGCGGCGTAATAGGGGGCATCAAGTCTCTCCGTCAGCCAAATTAACGCAAATTATACGCGCACAATTCTGAGATCGGTATGCGCTGTGACACTGAAAATATCAGCGTGGGATTTAATAAGTGTCTTGAAAGATAAAGCGCTAAAAACTAAGCTTATCGATTAACAAGATAGCCAAAAATTGTCACAAAGTGACATTTTTTAGTAAGCGCTGTGCGATTTTGATAACGACACGCACCTAAAATTGAACCAACCCAGCAAAATTTATCGCATCATATTGATTTACAAAATAAAAATCATTAATTTTCTTTGTTAGATAATGACAAAATTTGGCATAAATCATGCTTGCAGTATATAAATAAAGGCTCGCATTTCCGCTTTTATTTGATTAACCATAGATTTACAGCAAAGGATCAAAAAGTGAAGCGCACAATACTAAAAACAGCCGAGGCCTGTACATTATTATTCATATTATCCGCCAGTAGCAATGTCTATGCCGGAGCCATTCATGATCAAGACAGCTTTACGACCCGTATTGCAGAAAATGATGACAACTCTACACTGACTGCGCTAGGCATGACTATCAATTTTTTTGGTACATCCTACAGTGACGTATACATTAACACCAACGGCAATGTATCTTTTGATGCGGCGAATGGCAATTATCAAACAGGGCCTATTTCTAGTATAAACAAATCTATTTTGGCACCTTTTTTTGCTGATGTTGATACTCGCACAGGTAATACCATAACGTACGGTAACACAACTATTAATGGTCGCACTGTATTCGGTGTCAACTGGATAGATGTAGGGTATTACAACAGGCACACCGACAAGCTCAATAGTTTTCAGCTTATTATTACTGATCGCAACGATACTGGCCTAGGTAACTTCGATTTCGAATTTAATTATGACAAAATTCAATGGGAAAGCGGTGATGCCAGCGGAGGTATAAAAGGCTTGGGTGGCAGTTCTGCTTTATCGGGCTGGACAAACGGTTCACAGACATACCATGAATTCGCAGGATCAGGCATTAACAGTGCATTGCTAGATGGCAGCAATCTGGCATTAACCACGAACACCAGCAATTCAAATACACCTGGGCATTATATTTTTACAATGCGTAATAGTGTTTTGGTTGATTCTGACATAAACGGTGCATTGTTAGACAACGACAATCTGGCATTAGCGAGTAGTGCAATTGATTTTAATACACCTGTGAGCTATATGTTTACAATGAGTAATAGTGTTTTGGTTAACCCCATCGCAGTATCAGAACCTAACACATTGATTTTAATTAGTATAGCAATGCTTGGCTGCGCTATTAAGCGTTATAATTTACGTCCTTTAGTAGACAAGTTTTTTAGTTGCCACGCTTAACGGCAATCAAGGTTAGCTATTTTCACTGTGTTACAGCGTTTTCACAGTTCAATAGTTACAGCGTAACCGTTCGCACTGAGCTTGTCGAAGTGTGCCGTTCGTGCTTCGACAAGCTCAGCACGAACGGTGGCTGTAACTGTCCTAAGTTGAAAACGCTGTATAACAAACACAAGACACGATATTTTTAGTGTTAGCAAAATCTGTACTTAGTATCCAGCAAAATCGACCAATCAATGTCAAAACATTATGTATTTATGGCGTATTTCTTACACTAAAAGCTTATTTAAAATATATTCTTAATGATTTTGCTTGCTGTCTTAATACAGGTAAATAAAGTCTCGTAATCGCTGTGCAAAACTAAAATTTTCAATTAATCTATACCATTATTAGCTCTTTATACACCCTATCTTGCCCTGTAAATGAAACGGACATTTGTTTTTTTAGTTATCGCCTTAACACACACTCAATTTTCTTACTCTGAATCGGAAACCACCCCATTTTCTACTGACATTCCTGATTTATCGTCTGAGGCCGATAAATCTGCCTTACTTTTACAACATGCACAAATACAAATTAAACAAGGCATTTTAATCACCAGTGAAATGCCAGGACATATTAAAAATTTCACACTAGGTAATAACGAGCATTTTGTTGCTGGCCAAGTATTGGCCAATATCGATTGCCCTAAAGAGACATCGCACCTAAAGAAAGTTAACCTGATACTGAATGATCGAGCGAAGATTAAGCAGCAATTAGAAGCAGCACATTCTATTAACACTTTGGAAATCGACTTGGTTAATGCGGAGTACAAAATTGCCCAGGCGGATGCGCGCGTCGCAAAAGCATGGGTGGATCGCTGCGTGGTTTATGCACCTTTTGCAGGAAAAATAGTCAAGTTACTGGCCAAATCATCTCAAGTGCTACGTACCGGCGACAATCTCATGGAAATTATGGATGACAACCAAGAAGTCGAGCTATTGATACAATCAAATCAAATGCCGTTCATTAAAGTCGGGCAGTCTTACCAAGTAAATCATAATGCAACCGCTAAGCCGTATACCATTACATTGACCAGTTTAGGCGGCAAAGTCGATCCAGGCAGTCAAATGATCACTGTGCACGGTCGTATTACTGAAAATACCGGCAATGCGACACCAAAAACTGACAGTATTGTAGCCTTAGTGAGCCAGCCTAATTAGTCTGCTCGGTGCTTTTGTTACATTAACAATATAGTTATATTAACCGTCCACTTAATCGGGCGGTTAATTTTTAAAATTCGCACATTTCCCCATCAAACCGTTAATATTCCTCCTCTTTTAAAAGAGATAACGTAAATCATGACGCAAACCCTGTTACAAATGGCCGCGCTGATCGCCTGTGGCGCGGTTTGGCGCGCGCTACAACCTGGCAACTTATCTGCCGAACAAGTTCGGCCCGTGTTGACGACTGTGGTGTATTATTTATTTTTACCCGCGATGGTATTAGAGGTGTTGTGGCGGTCAAATATTGGTATACAGTCGATTCAATATACCATCTTGGGTATGGCCGGTGTTTTTATGGGTCTGCTAAGCATGAGTTTACTGGGATTACTGTTTAAATTTAATCACAAAAAGCAGGGGGCCATGCTACTTGCAGCGGCTTTTTCCAATGTAACTTATTTGGGGTTACCGGTTCTGGAACAAACCTTTGGCGGATGGGCGCGATCAGTAGCCATACAAATTGATGTTTTTGCAATCGCGCCATTGGTGTTTACTTTGGGTATTGTGATAGCACGACATTTTGGTGAAGGTGCTACCGAACAGCATAAACCGGTGTTATCATTTTTAAACGCACCACCGTTTTGGGCAGCAGCAGTGGCGGTGCTACTCAACCTCAATCACGTTATTATGCCGACGGTATTGGCAGACATTTTGCAAAAATTATCCGCCGCCGTAGTGCCGTTAATGCTATTTTCCTTAGGATTAGCTTTGAGTTGGTCAACGGTACGCTGCCGTAATCTGCCGTTTTTATTGCCGGTAGTTATCATTAAAATGCTATTGATGCCGTTGTTTTCATTATGGTTAGCGGGTTGGCTATGGTTTGATGCACCACATAAAGCAGCGGCGGTGTTGGAAATGGCAATGCCCAGCATGGTGGTCGGCATTATTTTTTGTGATCGCTATCACTTAGACAGTGCGCTGTATGCCATGACAGTTACTGTAACAACAATACTCAGTTTCTTCACTTTGCCATTTTGGTATAGCGTATTAACGCCTTAAATCAAACGAGACACTCAGCTGCCCCGTTGAAAAATGAGGCTTCAATAATCACACTTACTATTAAGTTAACACTATGAATCCATTACTGGAAATTTTTTCCCAGGGTGAAGAAATCATCCGAGGGCAAATCACCGATACCAACGCAACCTGGCTGTCGCAACATTCAGTACAACTGGGGTTTAATGTTGTTAGGCACACGGCGGTAGGGGATAAATTGGCAGACTTGGTGCTTTTGCTGCAAGAAATCGCCCAACGTGCCGACTGCTGCTTGTGTACGGGTGGCTTAGGGCCGACGACTGATGATCTAACCGCCGAAGCGGTAGCAAAAGCCTTCAACTTACCTTTATTATTTGATGACACTGCTTACGCGCAGATTAAACAATTTTTTGCGCACCGTGGCCGCGCCATGCCAGAGTCCAACAGCAAACAAGCCTGGTTACCCACGGGTGCAGAACGCTTAGATAATGACATGGGCACAGCACCTGGCTTTGCAGTTAAATTTCAGCGCTGCTGGTTTGCGTTTATGCCAGGCGTACCGTCCGAGATGCAACACATGTATTTGGCAAAAATTCTGCCAAGTTTAACGGGGCGATTTCAATTACACCCCGCACGATTAATCACCTTAAAAACTATCGGCATGGGCGAATCTGCCATACAAGAATGTATTGCCGGTGTTACGATTCCACACGATGTGCAATTGGGCTTTCGAGCCGCAGAAGATGTGCAAGTTAAACTGTTATTTCCTTTTGCTTATTCAGAATTAATGCTGCGGCAATTAGTCGCCGACATTGCAGAGTGCTTGGCGGCGTGTGTGTATGCTATTGATGGATTGGGCGAGGAGTCCGGCGATTTGGTGGCGACATTGGACAAACTGATGCTCAGTGGCGGCCATCGTTTAGCCGTGTTAGAAACTGCCAGCCAAGGCCTGTTAGCGGCTAAGTGTCTGGGCATGGAGTGGTTGCTTAGCGCCAGCTATATACAGTCGTTGCCACGCGTGGCAACACAATTTTCTTTAGTGCCGATGACGGATGATATTATCGCATTTGCCAAAATCATTGCGCGGCATTTACAGCAGCAGCAAGGTGCTGATTTTGCCTTGGTACAATTATACGCGGAACAACGTGACATTTTGTGCGATAAAAATCAATCCATTATTGTACACACGGTATTATTGGCAGGGGATATGTATCAACACGAAACTCATTCCATTGGCGGAACTTTGCAACGCAAACAAAAGCAAGCCGCGTTAATGTCGTTAGACGTGTTGCGCCGGTACTTCTTAACGCGCAAGCCAAATACATCAACCCAGTCACAGTAACTGTTTAGCAAAGACGTATAGCCATTAACAGCCATCATTCCAAAGTAAGAATAAATTGCCATTGCTGCTGGCTAACCGGCATAATCGACAGCCGGTTACCGCGCTTTACCAAGGCCAAGCCCTCTAATTCTGGCCTGTCTTTAAGCTCTCTTAGCGTAATAGTACGCGACAGCGTTTTAACGTATCTTACATCAACCATCATCCAACGTGGTTTAGTGTGGTCGCTTTTCGGATCAAAATGATGATCATCTGGGTCAAAGGCCGAAAAATCAGGATAACCTTCTTTTACAACTTCCATAATGCCGACGATACCTGGTATCTCGCAATTGGAATGGTAAAAAAACACTAAATCACCACGCTTCATATCATCGCGCATCATATTTCTGGCTTGATAATTACGCACACCATCCCAGTGTTCGGTTTGATTAGGTCGGTCACGCAAATTGTTAATACTGAAGGCATCGGGTTCAGACTTCATTAGCCAATAATTTTTTAAGGCAGCGGACATAGTAATTTTTAAAAAATAAAGTGTTAAGCAACGCCAATCGCTATCTTATAACACGGGCATTACATATTGTTTTATACGGTGTGCGGTATTGATCTTGCATTTATTACTGCACTATATTCATTAAACTACCATAAAAAACAAATTGATAATAAAATATTTACTTGCAGTTGGGTGCGCGGATTATTGCTCATGTATGCACACAATGATAATTTCGTAATGACGGCTAATTTTTATAAAAAATAGGTCATTTCATTGGGAACTTAAAATTAAGTGTACGGTCAGACTGGGCATACTTATCGGATATAAGCTTTCGTGGGCTTATTCGATATTCTCAGTTTATATGACTCCTCTATAATCCCTCCAAAGTAGTCTCTTGGAGGGTCTTTTAGCTGAACAGCAAGGATCTCCCGTGCGTAATATTTCTGCCATTGCCTTGCAATGCGCTCAATATGCCATTGAGGCTAATTTTTATGTATCCTTACTCATGATGTCGGTAGGTAGCCTGTTATCACTCACTGAAAATTACAGTATTTTTGAATTTAATGTCGATCTTTATGGCGAGCTGGCCAATAATCTACGATCTATTATGGCGTACTTGGCATTGACAGAAATTATGGTTTTTTTGTTTTGTTTTCTTACCAAACAATACCAACATTTTATTTTTGTAGGATTTTTTCTCATCGTCATGATCGGTTCAGTGCAATTTTATGGTGAGATAAACAGCATAGAAACAGACCCCAATCTTGATCTATGTCTTTTATACGCGGGTTTATCGCATATTTTATTCGGCACACTGGCTGTTTATAAAAATAAACGTATTTTAGAGTCCCCTAAATAAATCTACCGAAGCGCTCAAGCCAAGCGGCATTTTGCCCCAGTTTAACTCAACAACCTCTAACCTGTGGTAACGTCTTTGCTTAAATTTCTGTAAGTATTCACTTCCCCATAACGTGCCCGTGAGAGTACGCTACGAAACGTAAAATCAGATAAATCCGTTAGCAATTCCTCTAAATTGTGCTTTTTTTGTCAGAATTTACTGGTTTTACACAATTTATCCAAGTGAGCGAAAAACCCCGCCGCTTTAGGGCGAGGATGAAAACGACCCACACTGCAACAGACCGAACCCTTAAAAGGGTTTAGTCACTTGTTTAGTGCGGCTATATTCGCTACAATCAAGACTGCTGCTTAGGATCGCTACTATGACGGCAATCATGAAATCAACTGTCGGGCTGACGGAGCCAGTCTGTAAAGTGAACGATGCAACAATGCCGTTAGCAGCAGAAACCAGCAGGTAATAGCACTGTACGCCTGCTCCTTAGCAATAAGGAATCCCCTTGCTTTAGCTAGGGGAGGAAGTCGATGCCATATTCTCTAAAAAATAAGCACGTTAATTTTAGGCCATTATCTGAACCATTCACTGTATTGTGCATTAGTATTGTAAGTTTTAATATTTTATAGTATTTTGTCGATTGAGCCGAGCCGTCACCGCAATAATACGGCATCATTAAGCTCCCGTTTTTGCTATAACCTAAAATTAATGAGGAGAACTGAATGGCGCAAACATCGTGGTTATCGATAGTAAATTCTGTCATCGACTGGGTACAAAAACGCATAACCGAGCGCTCATCCTGGGATGGATTTACAATTATTGTCATCAGTATTTTGGCGTTGATTGCATCCCCTCTCATAAAATACGCGGCGTGGATTGGCTTGGCCTACGGCGGTTGGAGTTTATGGAAAACAGAGAAAAAACTGTAAAATAATAATAATTGTTTCACGCTTATTGCTTAAACAAAAGCGTCTTTTAACCTGAGATGGAGATAACACTGCTATGACGAAAGATGAAATTCAAGCTAAATTACAAGAACATCTAACCAGCTTACAAGCTGACTTAGATGTTTTGCAAGCTAAAGCCGGTGACGCGACAGACGACCTTAAAGTAGAGCTCGATGAACAAATCGCTAACTTAAAAATTAAATTTTCAGAAGCTGAAGTTAAGTTTGATCAAATAAAAGACGCAACAGAAGAGGCTTTAAGCGGCCTTATTGCTGAAGCTGAAGGCCTATGGAACACAGTCAGCACCGAAGTAATGGAAGAAGTTGAAGAACACATAAGCAGCCCGACAGGGTTACTTGCCAAAATTAAAGCGCTATTTAGCTAAAGCCTGTAAAAATCAGTGATCACGGGTGGCGAATGCCTCTGCATTCGCTACCTTTTCAGAGACAGCCATTGTGCAATAACATGGTTCTGCAAGATATCATCTGCATTGAGTCTATAGCAGAAATTATTTACCTGACAATCTATCGCCTGTTAGCCTAAAAAAATATCTCAACCGGTAAACCATTTATCAATTTTTGTTTAATAGGCTGCATAAACTCTAGCTGTATCATAACTTCATTGCCCGATAAAGTCGGCTTATTTAAAGGCGTAAGTTTTGCCACTTTAGAGGCCTCCAACACTTTTGCGAATACTTTTTCACCATCGGCAAACAGTATTTTTGCCGACCGTCCTGCAACGGCATAATCAATATTATCGGGTGCCAAATACGCAGTTATATAAATTTTTTCATTTTTTGTTAGCGTAAAAATCAAATCCCCCCGAGAGACATAGCTACCTTCAACCGCCAATATGTCAGAAATACTACCAGGAATGGGTGAAAAAATAGCCAGCGCTTTAGCTTGTAAATCCAACTTCTTTCTTTCTAGAACCAACTCTTTAATACGCAATGCTTCTTGACCTATTTCAGCCGATTGCATCATACGGGTAGTTGCCTTGGCACGCGCTATCGCCGCTTCTAAATCAGCCAGATGCACCAATGTTTCTTCATACTGAAATCGAGAAAATTTAACTTCGGCATCGGTTGCCGCGCCCCGATTAAATAACTGCGTCACCTCATCCAACCGTTTTTTCATATACACTTTCTGGCTGATTGCAAAATTGAGATTAACATGCTTTATAGAATCTCGATTTTTGATATCTTTTGCAGACGGATTGTGCTGTAAATAATCCAATTCGGATTTAATTAAACTTTCTTTTTTCTTCAGCTCAGGCTGGTCAAGTCGACACAAAAACTCGCCCGCTTTAATTTTTTGTCCCGATTTAACAGATATATTTGCTATATAGCCATCCTCATTTGCCCTGACTTCTATCTGTGGCACAGCAATATAACCGGAGACACGCACCGTTAATAAATGCATACCAAATTTAATAAGAAAAAAAACTAACGGGCTACATATAAGCAGCATAAGCAAAGTCACTCGCCACGGTGTTAACTTTATTTTCTCTTGTCTCGGCATTGCATCTACAGGACCTTGACCTAATTCTTTATAAAATTTTTGTGTTCGCCTATCGAATTTCATTTTCATGTTTAAAACATCCTTTCATCAAACCCCGATTAACCCACGCATTATGAAAAATACGTTCTTCCTTTATTACCAGCAGCCTATTAAAGACCTAATGTTATACTGCACATGAATTACAAAAATTGTAAAATTAAGCAATAAAATGCCGTAATCTCGACATATAGCAGTGCCTAATTTATCACGATGGCTTGTTAACATCAAAAATGAGTGGCAAAATAATACCCATCACCCTAGCACCTAGATTAATTTCTGCATTACTAAGTAGGCGATAAAAAAACTGTTTTGGATAAAAACAACAAAACACTAGCTTAAAAGCAACAACAAAATATCTGCACTGTTGGCGTTAAATAATGTGACACCTAAAAATTAATTTTGTTATAAATCAAATTGATATATCTACAAAAAATCACTAAAAAAAGTAAAGATATGCGCGTCTCACAATTTTTATTACATTATCTATGACTCCAAACAATAATTTTTTATTTGCAAATAAAAAATTATATGCTTAACATACCTACTAAGCTGCTAGGCCATATTTTAAAAAAAACAAGGGCATTTTAAAATTTTTTATGAAAAGACTAAGAGCGTCTGCGTCAAAGTCCGTTAAAAAAATACTCTTACTCAGTATGTGCCTGCACGTACCCGCAGCATTGAGTGAAATGGCTTCCGACGCGCAGTACCAACAAGCCATACAAATTGCACGCACAGGTGACACAGCACAAGCACTAAAGCTACTTGAGCATATCTTGCAAAATAACCCCGGTATTCAACGTTATCGTTACGATTATATACAGATATTGTCATGGGAAAACCGCGATAGCGAAGTGCTTAAACAAGAGGCGGTTATCAATATCAATACTGCACCTATTTTTGTCCTTGAAGCCGTTGCCAAATCCGCCAGAAATACTAAAGACTTTCATCATGCAGAAGTCTTGTATCGCCGTGCTATGGCAGCAGACCCTGCACGCCTTGATCCACAACTGGGCTTAGCATGGGTCATGATTGATCAACAACAAGCAGATTCTGCCATTCCTCTACTGACCAATCTTGCCCAAACATACCCGCAAAATATTGATATACTGATGGCGTTGGCATCGGCCTATGAAGTCAAAAAGCAATACCTGACTTCAATTATGTTATACGAAAACATTCTTAGCCTTCAGCCTGACCATACAGGCGCGTTGCGCGGCCAAATTTTTGCTTTAACAGCAACCGGCGCTATCCCGCTCGCCTATGAAAAAGCACAGGCCAACAAAGGGTTATTTTCTGATGATGAATGGGCGCACTTTCATTGGGATGCTGCAGCGACGTTAATCCGCTGGGGTGAGGCCACGCCATTTGAAGAAAAACAGCGTTTTGATGAAACAGATATTGCCATCAAAGCCGTTGAAGACAATATCGCTCTTATTAAAACGCTAAAACTTAAAGAACCTGAAGTCTGGCTTAGGCGTGCACGTATTGATTTAATTATAGCGCTGCGTTATCGATACAGAATGCAAGATGTCATTAAACAGTACGACATTTTACAGCAGCAAAAAATTGCGATACCCGCCTACGGACGCGCACCAGTGGCGGATGCTTATCTGTATTTAGAAGAACCCGAAAAAGCCCGCGATATCTATCTTTCCATTATAAAAGAACTGCCGCAAGATTTTAGCGCCCGTTCAGCGCTGGTATATGCCTATCTTGAAACAGAACAATTTGATGAGGCCGTTAAACTGGCCGCACAACTGGCCAAAGAACAGCCTGCTAAATTACGCTTTAAACCTGCTAATGCGGCAGAATACACCAAAGGTAATCCTAAAAAAACCAGTACCGAATTAACACTTGCTGATATGAGTGCTTATGCCGACAAACTTGACGACGCTGTGGATAAGCTAGAAGCTTTATATAATAGAGCGTCTTTTAATACCGACATCCGCCACGATTTAGCCCGTGCTTACTATTTTCGTGGTTGGCCGCGCCGCGCCGAAAAACATTTTGATATGGCGTTAAATATCGCGCCTAAACACTTAGGTCTTAAAGTAGGTCATGCTGAAATAATGCGCGAATTACAGTCTTACCGCAAAGCAGAAAAAGAAACACTGACATTATTCCGCGATTACCCCGAAGATAAAGGCGTGCAAAAACAAAAACAGCTTTGGGATATTCATAACGATTGGCAGTTTAAATCCTCTAATAACGGCGGAATCAGCACCAATCCCAAGTCAGATACCAATAACAACCCCAGAGGTAGTGAAGATATCAGTACGGAAAACTATCTGTACACACCGCCTATTGATTACAATTTCCGCATTTTTGCGCATCAAGGCTGGAGTACAGGGCTATTTCCTATGCAATCAATTCAAAGACCGGCACAGCCAGGGCAAGCTCGCCCGCCTCTAGAGCCACAGCCTGATTTGCGTGCCTACTTAAGAACTTACGGATTAGGACTAGAATATTCTGCTAGAAATCTGATCGCCACCTCTGAAATTCACTATGATAACTTTAGCCAAGACCATGCGCACGTTGGCATAAATGGTGCTGTCAGCTATGAATTTAATGATCGCTGGCAACTGTCCGCAGGATTTGATAGCCTCGACAACAATATTTCTTTACGCGCACTTAGCGCTGGCACTACCGCAACGTCAGGTAAACTGGGTGTAACCTACCGAGTGCATGAGTCTAGGCAGTTTGATCTCAATACACAGTATGCCGCTTACTCAGACAATAATAATCGCTTTGAAGTCGGCGGCAGTTACTATGAGCGCTGGTACAGTGGTCCGCGCTACAAATTTTCCACACGGTTAAACGCGGGCTACTCCAATAACTCAGAAGGATACACGCCTACGTTACGCAGCGGCCTACCCTACTTTAATCCTAAAAATGATGCGACGGTATCTTTAACAGTAGATAACGACTACCTGACCTACCGTTATTATGACACGACATTCCATCAAAGACTGGCTTTGTCCGTAGGCAATTATTGGCAACAAGGCTATGGCTCTGACTTAATAGGAAGTATTCAATATGAACATCGCTGGAAAACCCTTGACCGCTTTGAACTAACCTACGGCGCAAGCCGAGGTTATACATCTTACGATGGAACGCCAACAGAAAACTGGATTTTTTACCTGAATACCGATTTAAGATTCTAAACATGTTTAAAAAACTCGCTTTTGTGTTGTGTTTACTGGCTAGCTCGGCAGCTAGTGCTTACCAAGATAGCTTTATTGCACTGTGTTATCACGATGTTAAAGACAGCTGGGACGACGACCCAACCACGGTTAGCGTTGATGTATTACTCAGCCATTTATCTTGGATTAAAACCCACAATTTTCATCCGGTTAGCATACAAGATATTGTCGATGCGCGGAATGGTGATAAACCGTTGCCGGAAAATGCCGTATTACTGACTTTTGACGACGGTTACAGCAGTTTTTACAGCCGTATTTACCCCGCTTTAAAATCATTTCACTACCCTGCCGTTTATGGCTTAGTCACCAGCTGGATGGAAATACAGCAAGGCCAAATGGTAAAATACGGTAGTCAATTAAAACCACGCGAAGACTTTATCAGTTGGCCACAAGTGCAAGAAATGGTTGACTCCGGTCTCATTGAAATGGCTTCCCACACCGATGATTTACATCACGGTATTATCAGCAACCCACAAAATAGCTCAGAACCTGCCGCTACGTCACGCGGCTATAATCCCGATACCAAAAGTTACGAATCAGACAACGCTTTTAGAGCGCGTATTGATGCCGATTTACAAAAAAGCGCTGATACCTTATTCCAGCATTTAGGCAAAAGACCCAGAGCCTTAATCTGGCCTTATGGTAGTTTCAGCCACGAAACTATTGGCATTGCCCGTGACAATGGTTTTTCTGTTACTATGAGCCTGCAAGATGGCATGAACAATCTGTATGATCTGATTGCAGTGAAACGGCATTTAATAACAGACAACAAAACATTAGCCGATTTTGCTTATACATTGACACACTTTAATGAATCTGAGCCGGTTCGTGTTGCCCATGTTGACCTTGACTACGTCTACGATAAAGATCCGCTGCAACTTGATCGCAATCTGGATAAATTGCTGGATCGTATGTTAAGCCTGCACATCAATACAGTTTATCTGCAAGCCTATGCCGATCCAGATGGTAACGGCAATGCCGATGCCCTGTATTTCCCCAACCGACACTTACCCATGCGCAGCGACTTATTTAACCGTGTCGCTTGGCAATTAAAAACCAGAGCCAGAGTAAACGTATTTGCCTGGTTGCCCGTATTGGCTTTTGCGGTGGATGCGCCCGATGATTGGTGGGTTCATGAATTAAAAGACGGCAAAACAATGCGCAGTAAAAACAGTTACCAACGCTTGTCACCGTTTCATCACGAAGCCCGTGAATTTATTACTGAAATTTATGAAGACTTAGCTAAAAACGCGCATTTTTACGGCGTATTGTTTCACGATGATGCTATGTTAACCGACTTTGAAGACATGAGCCCAGCGGCGTTATCGCATACCAAAGGCTTAAAACCCGAAGAACAGATGGCTGTTAAAGTATCGGCCTTAACCGATTTTACTTTACACCTCGCCGAAAAAGTACGGCATTACCGCCCAGAAATTAAAACCGCGCGTAATCTTTATGCCAACGTCGCTTTAAACCCTGCTAGCAGCGCCTGGCTATCGCAATCTTTACCTAATTTTTTACAAAGCTATGACTATGTCGCGGTTATGGCTATGCCACAAATGGAAAATGCAGAAAAACCTAGCGAATGGTTAACCGAGTTAATCAATAAAATTGCCTTACACCCGCAAGGCCTGAAAAAAACTGTTTTTGAATTACAAGCCGTAGACTGGAAAACACGACAACCAATACCAGATGAAGAAGTTGCATCACAAATGGAATTATTGCAAAGACATAATGCCTTAAATTTTGGTTATTACCCTGACAATTTCCTTCTTAACCAACCTTCACTGACAATGTTAAAAACGATGATGTCGCTGGAAACCCACCCATACGGTAACTAGGTATGAAACTTTACGAATCTGTTATTGATGCCACGCTCGCATCCAAGTGGTCAGATTTTTTTTCGGCGCTGTGGCGAGCCTTTTTAAACCACTCAGATAGCATAGGTAATGCTATCTTTCACCCTAGCACAGCAAGCGTAACCAGTATTTTTCGATTTTTAATGGATTTTGCTTTTTACTATCCGTTATTAATGGCCTACATGTGGATTATCGGCGGGCTTATTTATTATTATCGGTGGGAACGCAAAGAAAATAACAACTCAGTCGAGAAGCTTGAGTTAACAGAATACCCACCTGTATCCATTCTTATCCCTTGCCATAATGAAGGCTATGATATTTTAGAGACTATCGAATTTTTATTACAGCAAGATTACCCTGACTTTGAAATTATTGCTATTAACGACGGCAGCACCGATAACACCTTAGAAGTATTATTGTCTCTAGCCACTAAGCATGAGCGGGTGCGGGTAATTAACCTGGAGCAAAACCAGGGTAAAGCCATGGGTTTAAACACCGCCGCGTTGTTTTCAAAAAATGAATTTCTTATTTGCATTGATGGCGATGCCCTACTTGATCCGGGCGCTACCCGATTAATTATGCAGCATTTTCATTCTGGTACACGCGTGGCGGCAGTAACCGGTAATCCTAGAATCAGAACGCGCTCAACGCTACTGGGTAAAATACAAGTGGGTGAGTTTTCAGCGATTATTGGTTTAATCAAACGTTGCCAGCAAATATACGGGCGTATTTTTACCGTGTCTGGTGTGGTGTGTGGTTTTCGCAAAGCGGCGTTGCATCGTGTTGGTTACTGGAGTACCGACATGATTACCGAAGACATTGATATCACTTGTAAATTACAACTGGATCATTGGGACATACGCTACGAACCGCGTGCGCTGTGCTGGATTTTAATGCCAGAGACCTTTAAAGGCCTGTGGAGTCAGCGTAAACGTTGGTCACAAGGCGGCTCAGAAGTGCTGCTAAAACACTTTAGAAACATGCTTACCTGGAAATCCCGTCGCATGATACCTATTTACCTGGAATACATGATCAGTGTATTTTGGGCTTATGTCATGATGATGTTTTTTATCCTCTGGGTCATCAGCCTGTTTACTAAACTGCCTGACGGTGTCATGGTGCCAGGTATGTATCCAACCTGGGGCGGCATGTTACTGGGTTTAACCTGTTTACTGCAATTCGCGGTCAGCTTAGTGATTGACTCACGCTATGAAAAAGGCATGGGTAAAGAATATTACTGGATTATCTGGTATCCCATTATCTATTGGGCAGTTAATGTGTTAGTGGCTGTCACTGGGCTTTATCTTGCCGTACGTAAAACGTTTTTTGCTAAAGGCAAGAAAAAACGCGCCGTTTGGACTAGCCCAGACCGAGGAAATCGATGAAAGAGCTTATTATTAACACACCGTCCATCCTTAACTTAAAACAAAAATCCTCATCTGCGTTTTTGTCATTTATTTTTTGGCTTATCTGGTTTTATCTGTGGATACCGTTATCCACCTTTCTCAGTTGGTATATGGGTTTCGACTTAATCCATTTTCAGATTATTGAGCTAAAACACAATGCAAAATTTTTTGGCGAGCTGTATTTTTTTGGTAAAGTATTAACCGTTTTTGGCCTGACTTTTGCTGCGTGGGTATCTTACAATTATTACCGCTTTCGATATATCGAAAGAAGAGGTCAAGCATTTCATGTAGTAGGCAAAGATTTGGCGGATCACTTTAATGTCAATTTGTTTTCCTTAATAGAACAACAATCCTCTAAGTACATCAGTGTCAGTTTTGATGACGATGGCAATATTATTAACCATGAATCCATTAGCTTGATGGACAGAAAAAAGTTTGCTGACAGCCTATTAAAAGAATAACCGCGGCTGCTCACATAAGACGGGACAGTTTCAGCTTAAGCCGTTCGTGGTGAGCTTGTCGAACCATGATCGGATTAACCGCCCACCCTTCGACAAGCTCAGGACGAACGGTTAATCCTTGTACTGTGTCCCGTCTTATGTGGGTAGCCATAATCGCCAAGCTTTACACAAATTGAACACGCGGGGTAATACCGCATACCAAAGTGTAAGCAATGGTATTAGCGCAACCGGCAATTTCTTCAACCGGTAATGCCTTACCCCACAACATAACCGGATCGCCCATTTTAGCTTGCGGTTGACTGGCCAAATCCACCGTCATCATATCCATAGACACACGACCGATCAGCGGCACACGGTAACCATTAACCAATACCGGCGTGCCCACTTTGGCACATCGTGGATAACCGTCGCCATAGCCCATAGCAACCACGCCAATACGTGTGGCTTGCTCACAACGCCAACTGCCCGCATAGCCCACTGTCTCACCTACTGCGATGGATTTTACCGCGATCAGCTGTGAGTGCAAACTCATCACCGGCTGCAAGCCAAGCGTTTGCCCTACCCGATCAGAAAAAGGCGAAATACCATACAACATAATGCCTGGTCTAACCCAATCACTCAAAGTTGCTGGCCATGCTAATAATCCTGCGGAATTGGCAAGACTGCGCGGCGCTAAATAGCCTTGTGTTACTTTATTAAATAAAGCCATTTGCCTTAAGGTAAAATCATCGCTGCTATCATCCGCATTGGCAAGATGCGTCATTAATCCCACAGGATGTTTTACCATAGCGCAGCCGTTTAACGCCTGATACGCCATAGAAAAATCATTGACTTTAAAACCTAAGCGATTCATACCAGTATCAATTTTTAACCATACCGTAATCCGCGCCTGTGGGTGTGCGTTGTTATTTAACAAGCGTATTTGCTCAACCGTATGCACCACCGTATCCAGTTGATAATGCACGATAGCCGCCAATTGTTCCGCTGTGCTAAAACCTTCTAATACCGTGATTGCCTTTGTACAGCCCGCTGTCCGTAAGCGAATAGCCTCATCCACTCTGGCAACAGCAAACGCATCCGCATCGGCTAAGGCACTGACAACACGTAACAAGCCATGCCCATACGCATTGGCTTTTATTACCGCCATCACTTTAGCATGTGGTGCATGGCTACGAACCAGCGCCAAATTATGGCGTAAAGCCTCGTCATTAAGCTGTGCATACGCCCCAACAATCATTCATAATCCTGGGTTGTATACGCGCCAGAGAAGTTTTCAAAGCGCGTGTATTGCCCTAAGAATGTCAATCTAACCGTGCCTAAAGGCCCATTACGCTGTTTGCCGATAATTATTTCGGCAACGCCTTTATCAGGGCTGTCTTCGTTATACACTTCATCACGATAGACAAAGACAATCAAGTCGGCATCTTGCTCAATCGCACCAGACTCACGCAAATCCGACATCACCGGACGTTTGTTAGGCCGCTGTTCAAGATTGCGGTTAAGCTGAGACAAGGCCACAACCGGCACATGTAATTCTTTGGCTAACGCTTTCAAACCTCTGGAAATATCAGAAATTTGCTGCACCCGATTTTCGCCGCTAGAAGGCGATTGCATTAATTGCAGATAATCCAACACAATCAAACCCAATTGCCCGTGCTCACGGGTTAATCGACGCGCTCTGGCACGCACTTCCGTGGGGGTTAGCGCGGGGGTATCGTCAATAAACAGCTTAGTTTCTGCCAACATATTAATAGCCGAGGTTAACCGTGGCCATTCATCGTCTTCCAATTTACCGGTTCTCACACGGTGTTGATCTATACGCCCTAGGGACGACATCATCCGCATAGCGAGTGCATCACCGGGCATTTCCATACTAAAAACCGCAACCGGCATCCCACTGCGTATGGCGACATTTTCCGCCATGTTCATCGCTATAGTGGTGTTATGCACCACCGTCATGTCTTCTAATAAAAACAATCGATTACCGTCACAAACAAAACCGTAATAATCGTCTACCTTGTCGTATTCAATTTTAATACCCGTGTGTTGCCAGGTTCGGTTAGATGTCCAGATAGCGGCTTTTTTGCGCACAATTTTGACCGGAATATCACTGATATTACCCGAAAAACGTAGCCGATACACCGTGCATTCGTAGCCTGTTTTTTTAATACGCGCCTGCTTCTCAACAAGAGACGTTCTAAAACCCAAGCTATCGCATAAAAATTTAATCTGTGTCGCTAATGCAAAATTCTTCTGGGTGATTTCGTACACTTTATACGACTGTGCATAATGGCCATCACTGTCTATCAAGCCTGCTAACAACTTTAATCGATTAGCGCGAGAATTGATTAAAAACAGCGATGGGATATGTTTATTATTAAGTAACGCCAATTGCCTTAAGATTTTCTGCAACGAAAAAGTGTGCTGATGATTACCACACTGTTGAGAACTGATACTATACAATAGACATTTATGATTGCCGTCTTTATCTGTAGACAATTTTTCAGTCAAATGCAAATTTAATTGCTCAGCATAATCTCGTAAATACGCAACCACTTCGCTATCCGTCGTGGCAATATCTACCGAAGCACTCGTACCATCACCTAACCATAAACCCAAAAAATACGGACACAGCGGCAAAGTTTGCTCTGCAAACTCTACAGCCATTTTATAACCTTTGTAATTAGACTTAAACTTAGCTGAGGCCGCCATATAATCAGTGAGCGGCAGGTTGAGAACATCCCCGTTTTTAGAGTTATTTTCATTACGACTGCGTTTTAATGACAAAATATGTGACGCATTCACGCGGTAATCCAAGGCTTTATTTTGTCGCACCCAATACATGGCCTCTTGGCCGCGTGCCAACGATAATACCTGTCTTGGCGTGGAATCATCACCCATTAAAACGTCACCCACCTGTATGTCTTCTACCGCCTTGATTGCACCGGAGTACATTAAAATACGCGTGCCTTTGCCAAAACATTTACCCATGGACGGCCTACCCGCCACTATAATTAAATCCGCAGGTTGCAAGCCAGAGGTTAATTCATCAAAATCAGTAAATCCGGTTGCGGCACCGGTAATTGTGCCTTCTTGCCCGTATAACGTTTCAATTTTATCAACCGCTTTAGCAAGTAAAGATTTAATCGAGGTAAACCCACTGTTTTGGCCACGTTGTTTTTGTTCAGCAATTTTAAACACTGCCCGCTCAGCACTCTCTAACAGCTCGGAAGTGTCGCGGCCATCGGTATTAAAGGCTGAGTCGGAAATTTCTGTACCAATATGAATCAACTGCCGTAACACAGAACGGTCACGCACAATATTGGCATAATTAACAATATTGGCCGCGCTAGGGGTGTCTTTGGCTAGCATACCCAAATACGCTAAACCGCCAGCATCACTTAACTCACCCAATACTTCCAACGCTTCCGAAATAGTGATTACGTCAAACGGAATTTGTTTTTCCGCTAATTGCTCAATGGTTTTAAAAATCAACCGATGATCTCTGCGGTAAAAATCAACCTCGCTGACTTTATCAGCGATGGAATCCCAGGTTTGATTATCCAGCATTAACGCCCCTAAAACCGATTGTTCGGCTTGAATAGAGCTGGGTGGAACTTTTAAAGATTCCATTGCATAATCACGATCAAACACATAATTTTCAGACATAGTACGCCATACAAAAATAAAGACTCTTTAATCCGAGACTCATACAGTTAAGCTTGCCACTTAACACCAATGCAACAAGTAAAACCGTTCATGATGAGCTTACTAACCATCAGCTGCTTACCCACCACACGACAAGCCGCACCGTTACTATCGTACTGTTAAGTGATAAACCAAACAAGCTGAGGAAAATTAATGAAGATACACACAGTGGTTATTATAACGCGTTATTGAGCGCTACATTGTTTGCACACAACAATGAAGTAGGCTAAAAAATGACAAGAACAAATACAAATACAAAAATAACTTAACGTCTATGGCTATACTTTCGACACAAACCCTATTTGTTTGTAAGTAGCTAAGGAACGCGCACGAAATAACTTGAGCAAGTTCATGCTTCGACAGGCTCAGCACGAACGGTGGTGGCGTTTAAGTTGTTCAAGTTATTTCATGCACGTTCCTAAGCACAGCGTATTAGCTAATTTCTAAAATTGGCTACCAACTTAAAAATAGACAACTTTAAATAAAACCGTTCGTGGTGAGCTTGTCGAACCATGAACCACAAATCCTTCGACAAGCTCAGGATGAACGGATGTCCCGTCATAAGCTAGTAGCCCTAAAATTAATTTGTAACCCTGCTGAATAATATTAATGAAAAATATCTTGATGATTGCCTATCACTTTCCGCCGATTAAAGGCAGCAGTGGCATACAACGAACGCTCAAATTTTCACACTACTTGTTAGATCATCACTGGCGAGCCTTAATCTTAACCGTACATCCTCGCGCCTATAGTTTGATTAGCAATGACCAAATCAAAGAAATCTCGCCACAAGTACTGGTTAAGCGAGTATTTGCTTTAGATACCGCCAAACATTTAGCCTTTAAAGGTCGCTATATCAGCTGGATGGCTTTGCCTGACCGCTGGGTAAGTTGGTGTATTGGCGGCCTATGGTCTGGACTGACACTGATCCACACACATCGTCCAGACATTATTTTTTCTACCTACCCCATCGCCAGCGCACATTTACTGGCTTTACTGTTGCAACGTTTTACCAAATTGCCTTGGATAGCAGATTTTCGTGATTCGATGACCGAAGACAATTACCCCGCTAATCCATTGCAACGCACACTCTACCGCTGGATAGAACGCCAAACTATCACCTATTGCACACGCGCCATATTTACTACCCCTGGCGCAATTCGTATGTACCGTGCACGTTACCCTGACATTTGCACGTCTAAATGGGCACTGATTGCTAATGGTTATGATGAAGAAAATTTTGTTCGCGCCGAACAGTCCACAGACTTAGCCGCGCTTAAAAGCGCCAAAAAATCCGGCCAACTCGTATTATTACACAGCGGCGTGCTATACCCTTCTGAACGTGATCCTAGTCAGTTTTTTCAAGCCCTGGCAGCACTGCAACAGCAAGGTATTATCGGTGCTGACAATTTAAAAATCATTCTCAGGGCGACAGGTCACGACGCTTTATATCAGCCATTATTAAACAGCTATCATTTACAAGATATTGTCCACTTTGCACCTAATATTGCTTACGAGACGGCACTGGCCGAAATGTTGAGTGCAGATGCCTTGCTGATTTTTCAGGCGGCTAATTGCAATCACCAGATTCCGGCCAAAATCTACGAGTATTTACGTGCTAAACGCCCTATTTTTGCCTTAACCGACCCTGCGGGCGATACCGCGAGTGTACTGAAACAAGCAGGTTTATCAAGCATTGTAGCGTTGGATGATAAAGACGCTATTATCGTAGCACTCAGCGCTTTTCTTGAGCAACTTAAAACACAGCAAGCCCCGATAGCATCAAACGCCGTTATCAATCAACATTCAAGGCAAGCTAAAACGCAACAACTGGCACAGCTGTGTGATGCTATTTACAACAATCTTAATCGTGCCCAATAACTAAACACACCAAAACTACGGTCGGGCAAAAAATAAACTGGATTACACCGAGCAATACAACCGCAAAATCTTAATTATTGCCCAATAGCGCGCTATTGAAAGGGCGTATTACGCCCTGGCACACACCCACACATCCACTTGCCGCACCCCGGCTGTTTTCAACACCGCCGCCAATTCATGTACGGTTGAGCCAGTGGTCATCACATCATCAACAATCGCAACGTGGCATGCGTTTATTGGTTTGATGAGCGCAAAGGCATTTTTTATATTGTGTCGGCGCTTTTTGGCGGTCAATGCCGCTTGGTGGCCGGTATCGCGCTGGCGCACACAGCTGGTAACATCCAGTGGTAGTGCCAATTGCTTGGCGACCGTGCGGGCTATCTCTATCGATTGGTTAAAGCCGCGTTCACTGTAGCGGGCTTTATACAAGGGGATAGGGATAATTAATTCCGGTTGCTGTGCATGCTGGCGTAAATAATCAGCCATGAGATGTCCCAATAGCCGTGCATTTTTGTAGTGGGCGCTAAATTTTAAAGACGCGATCAAAAAGCGCGGCGTGCCTTGGTGTAAAAACGGTGCATAACTGCAATCATAAGCTGGTTTGCCGTGTGTGCAACGTTGGCACACACTGGATGCAGGTGTGTTTACGTCCAATGCCTCAGCGCATTGCGGACAACAATGCGTGTTATGCGGTAAATGCCGGTAGCATGACGTACACAAATCCAAATCTGCCATGCCTTGATTGCCGCATAAGATACAGATAGGCGGTAACAGGTTCTTCTGTATAATATTAAGCCAGTTGTATCCTATTTTCATGGTGACAAGTTGACGAGTGTGTTAGCAGTGTTGCCACTTAACTGTAGTTGGAGTTTTCTAAAATGTCTGCAAACCTCGCAAATATCGGTCATCTTGCACCGGCTATACGCCACAATTGGCAGTTGGAAGAAGTACAAGCCCTGTACGCTATGCCATTTAATGATTTGATTTTTAAAGCCCAAACCGTACACAGAGCCCATTTTGATCCCAATGAAATCCAGATCAGCAGTCTGTTGAGCATTAAAACCGGCGCGTGTGCAGAAGATTGCGGCTATTGTCCACAAAGCGCCCGTTACGATGCCGGTGTTAAAGCCGAAGCTTTAATGCCGGTGGATGAAGTCTTGCTGATGGCGCAACGTGCTAAAGATCAGGGCGCGTCACGGTTTTGCATGGGTGCTGCCTGGCGCAAACCCAAGGACAAAGATGTCGAGCGGGTGATTGAAATGGTACAAGGCGTAAAAGCGATGGGTATGGAAACCTGTGTCACGCTCGGTATGTTAACCGATGCCCAGACCGAGCGTTTAAAAGAAGGCGGACTGGATTATTACAATCATAACCTGGATACCTCGGAAGAATATTACACCGAAGTAATTACTACGCGCACTTATCAAGACCGCTTAGATACCCTGGAGCGGGTCAGAAATGCCGGTATTAACGTGTGCTGCGGCGGCATCGTTGGCATGGGCGAAAGCGATGTGGACCGCTCTAATTTGCTGATACAACTGGCCAATATGCCCAAGCACCCCGAAAGTGTGCCGGTGAATATGCTGGTACAAGTGGAAGGTACACCGTTAATGGGCACAGAAGCGCTAGACCCGCTGGTATTTATTCGCACGCTGGCTGTCGCCAGGATCATGATGCCAAAATCCCGTGTGCGTTTGTCGGCAGGGCGCAATCAAATGAGTGATGAAATGCAGGCACTGTGCTTTTTGGCCGGTGCTAATTCCATTTTCTACGGCGATAAATTACTGACCACCGACAACCCGATGACCAATGATGATTTGGCCTTGTTCAAACGCTTGGGTGTGTATTCCGGCGGTTCTAGCCACGCTGTGTAATGCGGCCAGCGTTTGCACATTTGGCGGATGATCTTGACAATCTGCGCCAACAAAACCGCTACCGTTCTCGGCGTGTTGTGCAATCTGTGCAAGGCGTTTACGTGCAGATGGACGGCAGAAAGTTGGTTAATTTTTGCAGCAACGATTATCTGGGCTTAGCGCAGCATCCTGATGTCATCAATGCCTTTAAAAATGCTGTGGATGAATTTGGGGTGGGCAGCGGCTCGGCGCATTTGATTTGCGGGCACAGTGCAATTCATCACGCGCTTGAAGACGAATTAGCCGATTTTACCGGCCGTGACAGGGCACTGTTGTTCTCTACTGGCTACATGGCCAATGTGGGGATCATCACCGCGTTATTGGCGCGTACCGATGCGGTGTTTGAAGACCGTTTAAATCATGCCTCGTTGTTAGATGGCGGCTTGGCATCGGGGGCTATATTTAAACGCTATGCCCATGCGGACACCGATGCTTTGGCGCGGCATCTGCAAGCAGCCAGCGGCAATAAATTGATCGTAACCGATGGCGTGTTTAGCATGGACGGTGATTTTGCACCCTTAGATAGATTGTCTGCTTTAGCAAAACAGCACAACGCCTGGTTAATGGTGGATGATGCGCACGGTTTGGGCGTGATCGGTACACAAGGCAAAGGCGTACTGGATTATTACGGCGTGTCTCAAGATGATGTGCCGATATTAATGGGTACGCTGGGTAAAGGTTTTGGTACGTTCGGCGCGTTTGTAGCAGGTTCTGAAACCCTGATTGAAACCTTGATTCAAAAAGCCCGAACCTATATCTATACCACCGCCATGCCCACAGCAGTTGCAGCGGCAACCCGTGCCAGCTTGCTCCTGCTGATAAAAGACCAATGGCGACGAGAGAAATTACACGTCTTATCTGATCGTTTTAAAGCGGGCGCTAACGACTTGGGTTTACCACTCATGCCATCGGCATCGGCGATTCAACCACTTCTGGTTGGAGATAGCCAAGCGGCGGTCGCCTTAAGTAACACACTGTTCAAGGCAGGATTTTTGGTCAGCGCCATTCGGCCTCCCACTGTAGCGCAAGGCAGCGCTCGTTTGCGCATCACTTTTTCTGCCTTGCATGAAATACAGCACGTTGATGGCTTACTCGATGCCTTGTCCACCGTAAAACTATGAGCAAACTTTATCAGCGCACCGTGGGGGCAGGTAAATCCCTCGTATTAGTACACGGCTGGGGCATGCACAGCGGCGTATGGAATAATTTTGCCGAACAATTAGCACAGTATTATCGGGTGACTTGCCTAGATTTACCAGGACATGGCTACAGTGCAGCCTGTGATGACCTGTCTTTGGCAACGATTAGCGCTGCGTTGGCGGATACGGTTGAAGAAAAAAGTTGCTGGTTAGGGTGGTCATTAGGTGCCAGTGTGGTGCTGGATTTGGCGGCACGATACCCTGAGCGAGTCAGTTCGGTGATTTTACTGGCCGGTAATCCACGTTTTGTGCAAACTGCCACCGGTGTTGATGCTTGGCCTGGTATGCACAACGATATATTTACCGCGTTCAGCCAAAGCTTACAACAAGATCGTGTGGCAGCGCTAAAACAGTTTTTAATTTTACAAAGCATAGGATTGTCTGGCGCTAAAAGCCAGTTACTACAGCTTAAGCAGCGCTTAGCTGGCTGTGAGTTTCCGTGTCTAAATATTTTACAGTCTGGATTAGCCTTATTGCAGCACAGCGATCTGCGTGCAACACTGGCTGCACTGGATATTCCGGTGTTGGCCATAATGGCTGAAAAAGATGCTTTAGTACCGGCTGCATTAGGTCATTATCTGCTGACGTGCCAGCCAAGGCTACAGTTAAACCTTATAGAAAATGCGGGGCATGCCGTATTTCAATCCCACGCAGATGAGGTGTTGGAAGCTGTGTCGCGTTTTATGGAGCAACAATGACTGAGTGTTTTAAACTTGATAAACAACAGCTTAAGCAGGCATTTTCTCAATCGGCACTAAGCTATGACTCGGTAACGCAATTGCAACGCACGATCGGCAATGCCTTATTACAGCATTTAGAAATAACCCGTACCACAGATAGCGTGGCGGATTTAGGCTGTGGCACGGGCTTTTTAACCGCTGAGTTAGTGGCTATGTTGCGTTGTGAACGCATGGTGGCGGTAGATTTGGCATTGCCTATGCTGTACGCGGCGCGTCATAAACTGTCTGCGCTCAATAAAGTGACTTATGTATGTGCCGATGCAGAAAAATTACCGTTTTTAAATCAATCGTTTGACAGTATTTTTTCAAATCTTATGCTGCAATGGTGTGTAGATTTGGCAGCGATTTTTACCGAGATTAAACGCACACTAAAACCCAATGGACAACTGATTTTTTCCATTTTTGGTCCTGCTACCTTGCAAGAACTGAAGCACGCATGGGCGGCGGTGGATGACTATAGCCATGTCAATTATTTTTACGCTCTGCATGAGCTAGAGCAGTTTTTACAGGATGCAGGTTTTGAAATTATCAAAACTCATCAGCAACACTATATTTCTCAGTATGATTCGGTATGGGCTTTAATGAAAGAGCTAAAAGCCATCGGTGCGCACAATGTTAACAGTCAGCGTAATAAGCAGTTGACCAGCAAATCTCAGCTACACGCCATGTTAGCAGCGTATCCTCATAATAAAGACAGTACCGGAGTTTGCGCGACGTTTGAAGTGATTAGCGTCGTTGCTCGTACTCCCAAGTAAGTTAATTTTCACGAAAGAATATCCCAAATAAAAGCTTTATATGCCCACAAAAGGCACGAAAAACACAAAAAAAGTCTTTATATTCCATGCTTTTTATGTTTTCTGGTGATCTACCTTTTGGTAGGTTCATTATTAGAAATCACCTAATGTTACCGTTAAACCTAGCAGGTTTTTGTAATACCCCATTCATCTTTCTATTGTGTAACTACTTATGCAACAAGGCTATTTTATTACCGGCACCGATACTAACGTGGGCAAAACCTGGTCTACCGTGGCGTTAATGCGCTATTTTAAACGCCAGGGTAAATCGGTAGTTGGCATGAAGCCGGTGGCATCCGGTTGTTTTATGGAAAAAGGTTCGCTCAGGAATTTAGATGCGTTGTTGATTCAGGAAAATGCTTCTGTGCCAGTGACTTATGATGTAATTAATCCTTATGCTTATCTATTGCCAGTATCGCCACATATTGCCGGTGTTGATAACCCGGTCGATTTAGCGGTGGTGTCGGCCACGTTTAAGCAACTGAGCACCTTGGCTGATATTGTCTTGGTTGAAGGTGTTGGTGGCTGGTATGCGCCGATCAATAACCAGCACGATGTCAGCGATATGGCACAAACTTTAGGCTTGCCGGTTATTTTGGTGGTGGCTATTAAGTTAGGCTGTATTAATCATGCCAGATTGACTTTTCAGGCGATTGGGCAGTCTGGATTGGCATGCGCGGGCTGGATTGGCGTGTGTACCGAGCCACAGTTATTGTGTCTGGATAATAATATTCACACGTTAAGCGCTGTATTAAATACGCCATTATTAGGTATTTTGCCCTATATGAATGCTATGGATTTTGATGTTTTGTCTAGGCAGATAAATTTATAGTTAGTTTTTAATGAGACTGTAAAGATTTTTTCAAGTAATTCAAAAATTGGCGCAAGACTTGCTATGTTATTTAACAAGTAAGATTACAATGCTTATTGCCAGATTTACAGCATTTTTTAGCCACTGCACTGCAATAAAACAAGCATTTATGTCTATTTTTTTTACATTATATTGATTGTCCTTATTATGCACAGCGCCCCAAAAAAAACCAATAAATACAGAAAATACAGAACGTCTAAAAATTATTTTAATACCTCAGCATTAATTAATGCTGTTTATGGTGTGCGGCCTCTGGGGTGTCTAAAAAATTTAACCTTAAAAATAGTGTACTAATTTTTTTATACTAAACTAGGCATGATTAATTTCAATCAATCCCATCCTTTAAAAATACAACACGAGCGCAATTAATTTTCAAGTTGTTCAACTTGATTCATACACACAGGTGAGCTAGCCCTGTATCCAGACAAAGCAAGCTCAAACAACAAACGATGACACTATGATGACGCTATATCACCCTAATAATTTATTAGTCACCGGCGGTGCTGGCTTTATAGGCAGTAATTTTGTGCATTATTGGCGACACCAATACCCAGATACACGAGTTGTGGTATTGGATGCGCTAACGGAGACAGGATGTTACGAAAATGTACTGGTTTTAGAGGGTGATAACCATTTTCGATTTGTTGAAGGCGATATACTCGATCAAACGCTAGTAGAACAGCTATTGCGTGATGAAAAAATTGACACCTTAGTGCATTTTGCGGCGCAATCTCAGGCAGATGATTCAATTTATGGCGCAGATGCTATTTTAAAAACGAATGTTGAGGGTACGCATAGTTTATTAAAAGCAGCGAAAAAAGTGTGGCTGGATGAAAATCCTGATTCACGTCACCGCTTTCACCACGTCTCTACCGATGAGGTATACGGGGCGTTGCCAGCCACAGAATTAGCGGCGACAGAAATAACACCCTATTCGCCAGATTCGCCCTATGCTGCCAGCAAGGCCGCTGCCGATCATATGGTACGAGCATATCATCATGCTTACGGACTGCAAACGACAATCAGTCATTCGTCTAATAATTACGGGCCTTATCAGTACACAGAAAAACTTATTCCGCTGGTTATTACTCAACTGCTACAAGGCCAGTGTGTACCCATTTACGGAGATGGCCAACAAATGAGCGACTGGCTGTATGTCAATGATCATAATCGAGCCGTTGATCTGATTATTCGTTCTGGACAAGTCGGCGAGTCTTACAATATAACGGCTAATAATGCGCAAACTGATTTAAATTTGGTACAAGGATTATGTGCATTGTTAGATGCCCGTTTTTCACATTCAACACATGTACCACACAGTCAATACATTACCTATGTTACCGACAGGCGCGAACGTTGTCGGCATTTCGCCAGTGACAACAGTAAAATTTGCCGTGAATTAGGTTATTCACTGACCGAGACTTTTCAATCGGGCTTAGCTAAAACAGTCGATTGGTATTTAGATCAACCTTCATTTTGGTAAGGTCATTTTAATTTAAATACCCCGATACATCATCAAGCCAAAAAAGAATCACTTAATCCGCTAGTGATAAATTCCCATACACTATTGAGTGCCTCACTTTAATTAGCTGGCATTATTGCAGCTTAAAGCCCACTACCAACCCCATAACACAACAAAATTTTCATTGAACACTACAGCCTTAAAAATATTAATACCTACAAAACAAAATTTTATGCCAGCTAGCTTCTGGCACAACTTACGCAATCACTAACACCGTAACCCAGCTATTTATAACATTTAACAGGTTACCGACTTAATGCAGGACAATACCTGAGAATCTGGATTAGAAAAGGTATTACCCCCCCTCATCCCAGCCGCCTCCCCCCCTGGAGCAGGTGCAATATTTATCCCGCGTTAAGTCGGTAGCCAAAATAATGTAATAATCATTTTTAACTGACTACACACATTTTGGCATAGGTATTTAATAATCATAACTTTATTAGGGAAGATCCCATGAAAAAATTAATTTTTGGACTCCAATTTCTATTATCCACCGCATTATCGACCTCTCTGTTATATCACTCTGCACACGCTGTAACCACAAGCCCTACCAGTGCAGGAAAAGTCAGATTTTTTCATAATGCTAATAGCGAATTTGATCCTTATCTAAGCAACCCCAGTGTTGCTGAAAAAAATTGGATGCAAACACATTATTACCGAATGCTGGTTCACTCACCTTATTTTGATAAAAACATGCCGTGGTATTCCGGTGGCCAAGCGTATGTAGATGCCTACGCTATTTACCTGAATGATCCTGTGGTAAAAAATCACCCAGAATGGATTATGCGTGATACAAAAGGCAATAAACTGTATATTCCTTGGGTTTGTAAAAAGGGTGTTTGTCCGCAATATGCCGGCGATTTCAGCAACCCAGGATTCCGAAACCATATGCTGCAAAAGATGACGACTTTGACAGCCAAAGGCTATCGTGGCTTATGGCTGGATGATATCAACTTCACTTGGCGAATCAGTGACGGTTATGGAAATTTTGTTGCTCCCGTTGATAAAAATACCGGCCAAGTCATGACACTCGATAATTGGCGCTTATATTTTGCTCAATATTTAGAGCAAGTTCGCGCTACACTTCCTAAAACTGAAATTACGCATAATATCCTTTGGTTTGCCGGCGCATTGGATAACAAAAATCCTTATATTAGCCGTGAGATTGATGCAGCGGACTATATCATGATTGAACGCGGGGGTAATGATGACGGATTGGCGGGCGGAAATGGCCAATGGGGCTATGAAAGCCTTTTAAATTTTGTTGATTATGCGCACGGACGTGGCGCAGATGTCATTATTATGGACAACAGCCTCAGTGCAGCTACTAACAGCCAAAAACTTGAATATGGGTTAGCAACCTGGTTGCTTATCAGCCAAGGCAATGATCTTATTGGTAATCTAGCAACCAATAGAATGAAATGGAATGCACCCAACACCTGGTGGCAGGGTTATGATATAAACCTAGGCAATGCTAAAGGCAAGCGCTACCTGTGGAATAGTTTGTGGCGTCGAGATTTTGTCTGCGGCAGTGTGTTATTAAATCAACCCGATAGACCAACCAAAACGACTTCTCTGGTTAATGGCTATAAAAATATCAATGGGCAAGCGGTAACGGGGCTTACGTTAGCAGCAAAGCAAGCTGCGATTTTAAAAACTTGCAATTAAAATACAGTAACTTAGTAAGATAGAAGCGTGGGGTGTGATGACATATTACACCCCATACGATAAGAACCGCTGATAATGTTTACCTGATAAAATAAGGTAATACCTGATTGACCGCTTGCTGCCTGCAAAATAATAACGCCTTTACAAAGCTGAAAACTTACGCTGATTGGCTTCTGACACGGATTGTGCAATCGCTAATACCACAACCAACATATCCAGCGTAGCAATGCTAAGTGAAAATACCAATGCTGTGACATTAATAGCATTAACAGCAGGCAAAGCAGGGTTATATACAAATTCTACTGCCGCCATCACCGTATAGTGCATAGCACACACAACACCACCCAACAACATCGCGCCAATCAACATCTGCCACACGCGGCTAACATGCACAGCAAGCCACAAGGCGATAATACAAGCCGTTATCGCGATGAGCAACGAAAGCGCAGCCACCCCCCAATTCCAATGTGCATCTGCTTGTATTTGCATGGATAATAAGCTGCTGTAATACATGCCTGCAACACCAATACCCACCAAAATACCCGTTGAAATGACTGCGCCGATCTTAAATTCATCAATCGCAATAATAGTCAGACCAACATAAACCGCACCCACACCGATATAAAACGAAAATGCCGTAAGCCACAGGTTATAGCTTATTGCGACACCATCCCGGTCGAAGGCCAATATACCCATAAAATGCATCGACCAGATAGCAACACCGCCTAAGCACAATGCGGCCAAAGCAATTAAACCGCGCCGACTGTCGCTAGGGCGTAACAAGGCATCACGCATAACGATTAATGCTATGAATGCACCTACCACGGTTACAATAAAAGACAGAATAACCAAGTTCAAATCATAGTGCGCCACTTTTGATGCCTCATCAGATCAATAGTTAAAAGGCACTCTGCCATTATCGGTCAGATTAACCACTGTGGAATATGGCTTTTTTTGATTTTTTTGCGGATAAAATAACTGTTGTTAATTTAAATACAGTAGCTCAGCGTTTTTAATAGCCACTGAGCCATCTTCTGAACCCATGGTTTTTACTACAGTTAAATGTATTGTTTTGAGTGATTGCTTCGATGTTGCTAATTCATCAGTAATGTCATAACGGAACGATCTATCACCGCCTTTACCCGTGGGATCGTTAACAAAAAATGAGATTGCGCCAGCAAAATAAGCCTGCGCTTCTGTACTTGTCGTTAGCATATTTTCTGGCAAGTTAACATAAACTTCGTAACGACCTTTCGGTTTGCCAGCGTAGTGGGTATCCAACGCCAATATGATACGCTCATTCAGCGCCTGAGTGACTAGCAACAGCTTGTCATCGGTTAAATTAAGCGCAATATGAGCAGATTCAGTTTGAGTGACAACAGCACTCAGCGGGGTAGACATAATCGTGTGTTCTACCAAACGCTGTGTAGCCACCTTAGCTTTACTACGCGTAACCAATTGTTTGTCATAGATATAACTAGGCTTGTTAATAGCTGCTAACACTTGCTCCATAGTATAATTAATCGCTAAACCATTATCCTTAAAGAACATATATGGCCACTTAACGTTGTTAAGCTGCTCTAAGGTAACATTTTGACCGGGATGATCCGCCATCCATTTTTGCCATAACCGGTCAACATTACTGTGGTGTAACCAAAAAATAGGGTCAAATGCTGCCGAAGCGACATTACCCATTAATCCTGCCGAAATTTCTTGGTTATACACTTTATTATAAGAGGTTGTAGTGCCACCGATATAATCGTGTAAGAAATCATGTAAGCCTTTATTAATTTGGCTATTATAAGTTGCGTAATCAAAAATATCAGTTAATGCCTGATTTTCTTGCTTTATAGTTTGAGTGGCGCTATTTACAATACGCAACCCTTTGTTTAATGAATCTAATCTTGCTGGCTCATACAAACTGCCTTTGGCTTTTACCTGAAATCTATCAGGTAAAATAGGCGTTTTTTCGTAATCCCAATACGGTAATGCAAATTTAGGATCGCCTGAATATTTACGGATTATTTTTTCAAAATTTTCAACATACAATCTGTGCCAGGGCAAAAAATGAATATCTGATGGCGGACCAGAACGGTCATGTGAGGCACATTTAGACCACGATGGCTTTGGAGCTGTGTTAACAATAAAGGATGGGCACAAAGGATTACTTGTTAAGTTTCCTTCTTGGCCTGGATTGGGTACGCCGTGCATGGCACTTTGATAATACCAGCTCATTGTTTTATTGCAATTCAACGCTTTTAATTTAACAAAAGCTTTCTGCATGGAAACCAAGGCTTTTTTACCTTGCGGGGAGTGTGCGTCATATCTAATATATGTTGCAGCAAGCGTATCAACATGCCAAGACAACGTTAATGCGCTGAGTACTATAGGGAATAGGTGATGTTTTTTCATTGACTTATATATGTAAAATTAATTTACAGAAAACACTATTCTTTCATTAAAAAATACTTTAATCAATAGCATGAAAATATATATTTATTTACATATTGTAAATAAAATAAAACATTTTTATAGTCTTTGATTAAAAAAGAAAAATATCTTTCTACCTGCCAATAATCGCACAGGAGTACCGCTTACACATTACATAAGCGCCACTGAATTAGCTGTGGCTTGTGATTTATGGATCAAAGCCGGTAATTCACGTAATGATGCTGCTGATAAATCAATAATCTGTACAGATTGTGTAGCACGAGGCAATATTGACTGTATGGTTTCCATGCGAGCTACCCATTCTGTATTCAACAAAACAACCCAGGTACTCAGCTGATCCCCCTGAAACAGACTGGCTCTTAAATAACTGGAGAGTTCTCTGTCATTTAAAACGGTGTGTTCCCCCAAAAAAATAAGACTGGTGAGTTTATTGTTATACTGACTAATAAAAGGCGTGGTCTCAAAAAAACGCTGTGCAGCCAATTGATTACCGCAAGTCAACACGCGAAATTCTGGCTCATTATCATCAGTAACAACGTGTCCGCCCCATTTTTTTTTGTAAGCTAAGACCCCGTTTTTAAGAAAAGGTCGTGAAGTACCTAAATTTACAGTGCGACAGCCCCGACGGTGTGCTTCAACAATACCAAACCAATAAATAGCCGCAACGACACCGTCTTTTATTAATTTTCGGTCTGCATTTAATACCCCATTTGCGTAACCCGTATAGCAATCATCGGTTTGTAAATTTAATGCTCCCGCCACCAGTTGCCCTTCTTTACTGAGTAACAGTAATTCCATATTTTCATGGATGCGCTTAAAAGATGGCCAAGAAGGTATACGTGCAGAATCGCGGTGTCGACTGAGAATAAAAGGCTTATACAACCATTGATAAAAATGCTCAAGTTGTGCAGGATCGCTTGAAATGTGGTATTCAAATCCGGCTTTTTGAATTTTATGTATATCGCTAACGGTAGAGGGATCACGAAAAGCGGGTAATAAATCACTGTCTTTAGGCGGTATATTCGCGGTTTGTGTCACGTAATACGGTATATTAAACAGACTATCTACCAGCGCTCCTGACGGCTGAAAACCTCGGTCTCGAAATACAATAAGATCAGAGTTTTTTTCCCAATACAAAATGGTTTTGTTAATATTCCACGTAGCGGTTATAGCTATTTTTTTACAGTCTAGGCATTCGCCATAAAGCAAAGAAATCAAATAGGGATCACAGCTGCTGCGACCTATGAAGGTGACTGTTAACGTCGAACTTTCAATACGATACACCGGAATGCACGGAGACATTCGACTCCACACATGCAAAATAGATGATTTTATTTGCTGCTGTAAGTGCGGTGGTATATTTTGATAAAATTTTTTTTTCAGGTAATCCAGCATTTTTAAATTAACATAAAAAGACGTTAGTAAGTGTGTGTGTTTTGGCTTTCTTATAAAATCGTCAATTCAGGCTACCGGCTTAATAAGAGACAAAATGTAGGTTGAATTGAACGCTTTTCTCAACCCGACATTCCCATTGTAAATGTTGGGTTGCCAAACAGCAGGCAGCTCAGCCTACTTGAATAATATTATTTTTGTCCCATTTGTATGGGTAGCCTCAATTCATTAATAACGCGTTTACCTGCAAATACAGTATTTTTAATAAGAATAAGCCGTAATATAACGACCTAAGTTGAAGTAACCCAAAATTTTCTCACAGTATCACTAAGTGAGTTACAGGCAACGTCTAACCTAATCTACACTTTACCTGTTATCAATTGAGAATAAAAACACTGTACAGCGTTTTCAACTTAGGACAGTTACAGCCACCGTTCGCACTGAGCTTGTCGAAGTGTGCCGTTCATGCTTCGACAAGCTCAGCACGAACGGTTACGCTGTAACTATTGAACGGTGAAAACACTGTAAGTACTAAAAATACTATCTGGAAAATGGATTTTTTGTGAGTGAATTGACTACTAAGTTGACCTCCTCCCCTAGCTAAAGCAAGGGGATTCCTTATTGCTAAGGAGCAGGCGTACATCGTTATTACCTGCTGGTTTCTGCTGCTGACGACATTGTTGCACCGTTCACTTCACAGACTAGCCCCGTCAGCCCAACGGTTGATTTCATAATTGCCGTTATAAAACGAGCCTAAGCGGTCTTGATTGTAGCGAATATAGCCGCACTAAACAAGTGACTAAACCCTTTTAAGGCTCGGTCTATGCTTGCTGTGCAGGTCGCATTCATCCCGCCCTAAATCGGCTGGTTTTTTTGCTCATTTGGATAAATGAAGCACATTTGCTGAATTTAACGCAATTGATGCGCTTCTTACCTAAGGCAACACATCCTGTAACTTATATTTTTATCTCATTGAAAATAAAAATATAAACTCTTAACTATGGACAATAATGACCATCAAGCAAAGCCTATTAAGCCTTGGCTAAAAACTTATTTCCCTAGAGTATAGCCTGAGTTATCTATACTAGTACATCAAATCATATAAAAACAGGATAATAAAAATCTTCAAATCATGAATGAAACGCTGTTGTGTACTACATCAAGTTAATATTTAAATCCTGTTGATTTACAATTTGGTGTACTAGGTATCAAGGGTATGTTTGCCAAGTGTACGTGCGCATAAAAGCATGCAACTTACGTAGCTCAAAGCCTATTGTAGCAGTTACTCGACTAAACGCATGTTCACAGCAATCAAATTCGCCGGGCAATACACCTTCCACACCATTTTTACCAATTAAGCCCGACTTAAATTGCCGCAAGCCTTGGTTATCACAACTCCCACCTAAGTCGTACCATGCAATTGCTTGATCGTGCAATACTTTAATTACTTGCCATTGCATATAATACCCAGCATCTAGCTCCAATCCTTTGCTATTGGTTGCGCCAAACAAATATTGCGCAGTATCACCCATCACAGAAATAACCGCACCCGCCACAGGCGTATCTTGATCAAAACACACTAAAATTTTGGGTTTTAAGGCAGGCTCAAGGTCACGATAAAAAATAGGCAGCTCTGAAATTGCCGAAGTATCCATAAATGATTTTCGATTTATCATGTTGCCGTACAGCGTCATGAATATATTAATAGCTTCTTCGCCTTCTAACCATTTACACACTAAATTGTGTTTTTCAGCACGGTTAAGGTGATTTCGCCACCGACTTTTTAAATTTTTTCTAATATCGTCGAGCGAAGAAGATAAATTTACAAAAAAGCGCTCAGAGCTTACATCTCCAGTCGATTTAAACCCAGTTCGCTGTAAAATATTGTAAAATATATCGACACCCTCTTTGGACGGCGGCGGCATGACGCGTAATAATAAACCACGTTTAACGACATATTCTTCACGTAAAAAACGCAGTACTTGTTTTAAATGCTCTGGATTAGTCGGTTGATCACGTTGTTGCCATAACGGACCGAATTTAACATGAGCAACACCAGAGCGCAAAAAAGGAATTTTGCGAATAGCTACTTGAGCGGCAGCAACAATTTGATCATCACGACGCACAACCAAGTTGCTGATAGAGGCTTTTTGCCAACGTGCTTCAGCATAAGAACGGCTTTGATCAATCGACGCATCCGTAAAGCCCAATAAAACCTGATGCCAATCGGTTTTGCTTAATTTATCAACTTCATATTTATAAAGAGACATAATGTAATGTGGCGAGTTGAAGGTAGTAGAGATGAAGACTTTAAAGATTCTTTATTACAATTATGTATCGGTTGCTAAAAATATTTATGGCCGTAATTGTATAATCACTTCTTGTCAGTCACTTATTGCGTAATACTGATACGCTCACAAAATACACAGCATATATTATGCCAAAAACATTTTTATTTTACTTTTCAATATTTTACTTAATTTTTTATTAAAAATCCAAAGTAATTGCTTTTTATTTTTTACCTAGTGTAAATTAATACGACACACACCATAAATCGCACAAGCCGCTAAAAACCTAACCATGCAAAGATAAAAATTAAAAAGCATTACAGTTCAATTAATTAAAGAATAGTTATAACTTTATGTTATGTTATTTATTACGAATAATGAGTTTATGATCTAAAATTAAACAGGGCACTGTGTAAATCAAAATGACAGCTAATGACTATACAATTCATCCTTTAGATAATACCAATAATTATATTTTTGTAAAATATTTTCGTTAATCTGTAACCATGTATATTACTTTATTAAAAAGCTATCCTTTGGCTCTACCTGAAGCATTTTAAGCGCTGTGCTACGCTCTAGCAACAATATAAACAGCTTTATTTTATTGTTTAACTTTCAAACACAACAAACAAATCATTAACTTAAAACTTTATAACTGGATTAAATAAAAATCCAGTCATTTTTAATAACGAACACATGCTTAGTTCATAATAAAATGGGGAAATATGTGGCGTGGTTGATTTTGTTTTCCGCAGGCCTTGTGGAGATAGTTTTTGCATTAAGTCTCAAATATAACCAAGGCTTCACCAGACTTTGGCCTAGTTTGGTAACTATGGTGTCTGGCATTAGCAGCTTTGGCTTACTGATGTGGGCCATTAAAACCTTGCCGCTTGGAACGGCTTACGCCGTATGGACGGGTATGGGAGCCGTGGGTGTTGCTTTATTAGGTATCCTATTATTTAAAGAATCCGCTGATTGGTATCGTTTACTTGCACTTACCTTAGTTATTTCTGGCATTGTTGGTCTTAAATTGACGGACACGCATTAGATGCTACACTTTATTTTTCAATTACCTATAGACTCTGCCACACTAGCGCGTATTGATGCCGATGACGTGGTAGTGTTTTTTGAAAGTGCATTATTTAAACTACTTAAAACAGGTGTATTCAGTGAGTTATTGACTGAAAAATTAAAAACTAATCGGCTGTGCGTGGTAGCGGATGAGCTAGTCGTACGCGGCATAGCGGCAGATACCTTGCTATGTGGCCTAGACATTATTGATTATACCGAACTGGTTAACTTAAGCGTTAGTAACACACTTATTCAGTCATGGACGTAATGCCAAGCTCGCATTTAAACTTAACTGATCAGGGTTTTTTATTAAACAGTGCAGAGTGGAATGAAGACATTGCACAGACATTAGCAGATTTAAATTATATCCAACTAACCGATAGTCACTGGGAAATTATTTCGTTTATCCGGCATTATTATAAACAATTTAAACACTTACCCAATGCCCGTGTATTCACTAAAGCGCTTGCTAAAGCACTGGGCGAAGATAAAGGCAACAGTCGTTACCTGCATCAATTATTTCCCGATGGACCTTTAAAAACTGCGTGTAAATTGGCTGGTCTGCCTAAGCCACCTACGTGTTTATAATAATTTTGGTAAAAAATATGTAACTTATTGATTTTATAATTTTAAAAACCCTAGTATTTCACAATAGCTAATCATCAGTAAGAATATTTCTTACATTCAACTAAACTATTTAAATGGGTGGTTAAAAAATTATTTACGGTATGAATAATGCTTAGTTATATTGGTGACTGTTGTTACAGAGTTTAGATATGGTTTTACTAAGTACAAACCCTATTGTCGATTCTGTCATAACAGTATTTTCAATTTATTTGACCTATACAGAGATTAAAAAGTGGCTAATTACAATATTTCCTTGGTTTTACTGTCCTATGTTGTGGCAGTGATTGGGTCTTTAATGGCTTTAATCGCGACCCGCGATGCTTTGCAACGACCAGCTGATCGTCGTCGTGGTTTAATTATATTAGCGGCACTGTGCTTAGGCGGTGTGGCTATTTGGTCTATGCATTTTATCGGCATGTCAGCATTTGATATGCAGGATATGACTATGAGTTATAACGCATGGCTGACTGCTTTATCTTTTGTTGTCGGTGTCGGTGTGGTTTACGCAGGCCTAGCGTATATGACGACGGGGAAATTCAGGTATAGAAAATTAATTATAGCGGGTGTTTTGGTCGGATTGGGTGTTGTTGCCATGCACTACACGGGCATATTATCTATGCAAGTGCAGGCAGATGCGCATTGGAATAGCCTATTGATTATGGCCTCTATTGTTATTGCAGTAGTCGCTGCCATTGTTGCGTTATGGCTGGCTGTGCATGTGCAACATTTTTGGCAGATGGTCATCAGCTCACTCATTATGGCTACTGCGGTATGCGGCATGCACTATACGGGCATGGCGGCTGTAGAGTTTGTGCATAACATGGCCTTGCCAGTTGTACAAATTATGCCAGTCACGGCATCGGTTTTTTCGATGTCGGTGGTTACTGTTGATATTTTGATTATTGTCTTAGCCATTGCTCAAGCACTGTCAGAAGCTAATCAACGAAAATCTAAATTTATCTAAGTGTTATTGAAGAGACGCAAACCTGCGTCTCTTCAACCGGTTACTTTACCGTTTTACTGAAGAGCGCAGTTTATTTTTACCAAACTGGCTGGCCATATTGACATGCTTGGTCTTAAAGCTTTGAAATTTGCCAGAGTCTTCTTCCATGCCTTTAGGCTGAAAGGTGGGAATCAAATGGTGTTTGCCATTACCAATCAAATCATTACGCCCCATAGCATTTAAAGCCTCCCGCAATAACGGCCAGTTTTTCGGGTCGTGATAGCGCAAAAAAGCTTTGTGTATCCGGCGCTGTTTAACGCTTTTCGGTATCGAGATGTCCTCGGCTTTATAATTGACCTTCTTCAAAGTATCTTTACCAGAATGGTACATTGCCGTTGCAATCGCCATCGGTGATGGCAAAAACGCCTGCACTTGATCCGCCCGAAAACCATGACTCTTTAACCAGAGCGCCAGATTCAGCATATCTTCATCGCGTGTACCAGGGTGTGCGGCAATAAAGTAAGGGATTAAATACTGCTCTTTACCCGCTTCTTTGGAATATTTATCAAACATTTCCTTAAAGCGATCATAACTGCCCATGCCAGGCTTCATCATTTTGGATAACGGGCCTTGTTCGGTGTGTTCGGGGGCAATTTTTAAATAGCCGCCCACATGATGCGTCACCAACTCTTTTACGTATTCTGGCGAGGTTACTGCCAGATCATAACGCAAGCCTGAAGCGATAAAAATCTTCTTAATACCTGGCAAGGCGCGGGCGCGGCGATACAGCTTTATCAACGACGAATGATCGGTATTTAAATTAGGACAAATACCCGGATACACACACGATGGCAAGCGACAGGCAGCTTCAATCTTGGGATCTTTACACGCCAACCGGTACATATTGGCGGTCGGGCCACCTAAATCAGAAATATGGCCGGTAAACTTGGGCGACATATCACGGATGTTTTCAATTTCCTTGATAATGGAATCTTCCGAGCGGCTTTGAATAATGCGGCCTTCGTGTTCAGTAATGGAACAAAACGTACAGCCGCCAAAGCAGCCGCGCATAATATTCACCGAATGCTGAATCATCTCAAACGCCGGTACGTTAGCATCGCCGTAGCACTGGTGCGGCACGCGTGAATACGGTAAATCGTACACACCGTCCATTTCTTTGGTAGTGAGCGGAATTGGCGGTGGATTGATCCACACTTCACGCGTGCCGTGCTTCTGGATGAGTGGCCGCGCATTTCCCGGATTGGTTTCACCGTGCATCACCCGTGAGGCATGGGCGTACAAAATGGCATCGTTTTTAACGGCTTCGTAATCCGGCAAGCGAATCACGGTTTTGGCGCGGCGGTCTTTAATCAGCTGACGATCAAATTTAATAACTTTGACTTCGGGGTCAATGCTGGGGGTGTCGTCTTTTAAATCACACGCTGGTTGCTCTTGATACGGATCAACCACAGGCGCAATCTTGCCAGGTTTGTCGATTTCGGTGGAATCTTTTAGCTGCCAGCCTTCCGGAATTTGCTTCACAAAATGCGCGGTGCCGCGTATGCCTTTTAGCTCAGAAATCGCCTCGCCATTGGCCAAACGGTGGGCAATCTCCACTACTTGCCGTTCGGCATTGCCGTATACCAGTAAATCGGCTTTAGAATCCAGCAACACCGATTTACGCACTTTGTCCGACCAGTAATCGTAATGCGCAATACGACGCAAGCTGGCTTCTATGCCACCGATAATAATCGGTACCTCTTTAAAAGCTTCGCGGCAGCGGTGCGAGTACACGTTAACAGCACGATCCGGGCGTTTACCTGCCGCGCCATCGGGTGTATAGGCATCGTTGGAGCGAATTTTTTTGTCAGACGTGTAGCGATTGACCATAGAATCCATATTGCCGCCGGTCACACCGAAGAACAAATTGGGGCGGCCTAACACGGTAAAATCTTTAGCGCTAGTCCAGTCGGGCTGGGAGATAATGCCAACCCGAAAACCTTGGGCTTCCAGCAAGCGACCAATCAGCGCCATGCCAAAGCTGGGGTGATCGATATAGGCATCACCGGTCACCAATATCACATCGCAGCTATCCCAGCCTAATTCATCCATTTCCGCACGCGTCATGGGCAGCATGGGAGACACGCCAAAACGCTGCGCCCAATATTTGCGGTAACTAAAAAGAGTGGGTTCTGATTGTAAGATAGCCGACATTAAGGTTTTATCACGTTGTTGATTACGCTAGCGTTGTGCTTGGTAAGGTCTTTTAAAAATACGGGAAATTCGATTTGATACTGGTGTTCAAGGTCAAGCGCACGCTCTTTCAATGTCTTCATAGAAAACAAGGCAGCCCCATCATTAAAGCCGATGGCGATAATATTGCCCTTGCCGCGTACCGGTAAAAATAACACCCGCCAATCAAACATGCGGCTTAGCCACATAGCACAGTCTTGAAAAGGCTTGTTGTTCATGCCGCCCCATAAGTTAACCAGCAATAAGCCATTAGCTTGCAACAAGGTTTTGCACTGCTTAAAAAAAGCTTCATTGCACATGGATGGAGCCATGCCTTCATGGTCAAAGGCATCAATAAACATCAGGTTGTAATGCTGTGCGTGAGTTTCTACCCGCTGCTGCATATAGTGTGCGCCATCGCCCATGATGATTTTTAAGCGTTTGTCTAACGGCAAACCAAAATGACTGCGGGCAATTTTCACCACGCTTTGCCGGTATTCTACCGCGTCCAGATGGCAGTCAGGGAAATGATACAATAAATGTTTAGCCAACGAGCCTCCGCCAAGACCTACCAGTAATGCCTCACTTGTTAGGCTTTCTTGAAACAGTAGCCAGCAGGACATGGCGCGTGCGTAATCCAGTTCTAGCCGGTAAGGTTCGGCGATTTTCATGCTACTTTGCCGTGCCGCAGAACCAAAATGCAGCGATCTGACCCCACCACGTTCAATCACCTCTACAATACCGTCATCATCGTGGCTCTGGTGAACCAGAAGTCCATTGTATTTATACATATACCGGCTTTAAATTGCTTTTTTATTCAAAGCCTGATTATACCTGAAATAAAATAGCCTACCCATTTAAGCTTGATCAGGTTTTATAGGTTGGGGAGAGATAACAAACCTTAGTATGAACAAAATCTGGTTAATAAGTGTTTTATAAGAATATTTTCGTGGCTTTAGCGTTTTTCATAGACGGCGCATCGCATCCGTAACAAAATAATCATAAATTGGCACAGCAAAGCTTGAAAAACACATTCTCGCCTCGATTATCTGTAAATCATATCGAGTTTATTGTGAGATTTATTGCCAATTCACGTAAAATCAAGACAAATTCCATCAAACCACACGAGGAAGATTATGAAACCGCTGTTTTTTATTGCGATGTTACTGTTTGCGAGCTGCACGTTTGCCGCAGAGACAAAAAACGATTGGGAGCAAGGCACCAGTTTGTCTGACGAGTTGATTAAAAAAATTCAGGAGGCGCAATACCAATACAAAAAATGTGTGTCTGATGAAATGCAAAAACCAGACTACCAAAGCCTGGAAAGTCGTGATGCTACTGGCAAAATCATCAAGCAATGTGAACCGTCGCTAGCCAAAATGCGCACGATGTATTTATCTGAAAAAGTGCCTGGCGAAGTGGCCGATCGGCATTTAAAAAAAATGCGCCTACAAACCATCCGTAACGTGCTGCAAAACATGATGTATGGCGAAGCAGCCCGCAAAGCGGGGCAGCAGAAATAATATGGAAGAGCCTCTTGTTATGAGTAATTATACAATCGACTTAGCCTTGAAACCGACCACCTTCGACTTATGGCATGTGTGTTTGGCAGGCACCGTGGCGGTGTTGGCGCTGATGCTAATTTGTCTGTTACTGGCGATGGTTATTAGCCTGTCCAGACGCAGTAAAAAACCACAGCCCGTTGCCGAGCCGATCATTCAATATGTGCAAGCACCTGCGCCGGAACCGGTCATTAAGGTCGTTGAAAAAATCGTCGAAAAGATTGTTGAAGTGGAAAAAATTGTTCATGCGCCTGCGCCAGAACCTGTGGTGCTTAAAGAAGCCACCCCCGATGCGGCGTTGCAATTATTAGGTTTGCTGCAAAAAGAAGCCAGATTCATTGACTTTGTTAAAGAAAATATTACCGAATACAGCGATGAAGACATCGGTATTGCAGCACGAGTGGTTCATGAAGGCTGTAATAAAGTTATTAACGAGCATTTCACGCTCGCACCTATCCGTAACGAAACCGAAGGCAACAATATCACGCTACTCAAAGGCTTTAATGCCGCAGAAGTCCGATTAACCGGCAATATTGTAGGTAATGCGCCATTTCATGGCACGTTGGTACACAAAGGCTGGCAAATTACCCACACCCGATTACCCAAATTAACCCAAGGCCATAGCGCCAATATCATCGCCGCAGCGGAAGTTGAAATATGAGTTTATTCGATCACATCAAAAAAAAACAAGCAGCCAAAACCGAAGCAAAACCGGTTGCCCCAGACGTTGAAGTCAGTGCGGCTAAGCCACCTAAAGTCACTGAAACCATCGCTGAAGCACCCACGCCAACTGAGCCAGAAATTGTTGTTGCAGCTGTCGTCGAGCCTGAACCAGAGTTAATAGCTGTGGTAGAACCAGAGCCAGAACCAGAAATCAGTACCCCTGCGCCTGTTGAAGCTGTTATAGATGCGGCACCGATCAGTACAGAGCCTGCTGTAAATACACCAGCAGCACCCAGCCCACAAGCCACAACAATGTCGACCCCTGCAATAGATACGCGCAGTGACCGGCATTATTCCATCGGTATCGATTTGGGCACGACTCACTGCGTGCTGTCGTATGCGGATATTACCGACATACAGGATGATGAATTTAATCTGCATGTTATGCCAATACCGCAACTAACCGCACCTGGCATGGTGGAAGATGGCAAGCAATTGCCGTCGTTTTTGTACCAGCCACACGCAGCGGAACTGGCTGAAAATACGATTGTGTTGCCGTGGACCGCGCATCCTGAACATTTGGTTGGTGAGATTGCGCGTAATTTGGGCAGCAAAACCCCGATACGTTTGGTGTCCAGTGCCAAAAGCTGGTTGTGTCATGCCGGTGTCGATTGCAAAGCGCCAATTTTACCGGTTGATGCACCGGATGAAATCGCCCGTATCTCACCATTTGCTGCAACCACGGCGTTCTTGCAACATTTATGCGATGCCTGGAAATACGCACACCCCAATGCACCGTTATCCGAACAAAGTTTAGTTATTACCGTACCGGCTTCGTTTGACCCTGCGGCACGGGAATTGACGATAGAATCTGCCCGTAGCGTAGGCTTAGGTCAGGCGATTTTGCTGGAAGAGCCACAAGCGGCACTGTACAGCTGGATAGAAAAAAGCCAAGGCAAATGGCGCACACAGGCCAAGTGCGGCGATATTATCTTGGTAGTGGATATTGGCGGTGGTACCACCGACTTATCGCTCATTGCCGTTACTGAACACGGGGGTAATCTGGAATTAACCCGTGTCGCGGTAGGTGATCATATTTTACTCGGCGGCGACAATATGGATTTGGCGTTAGCGTATACCGTTAAAGCCAAATTGGAACAAGACGGCAAGCGTTTAGAGCCGTGGCAGTTACAAGCCTTAACCCATGCTTGCCGCGAAGCCAAAGAAAAAATCTTTAACAGTGCTGATGTGGATTCCATGCCCATCGTGGTGGCTAACCGCAGTTCGTCATTAATTGGTGGTAATTTACGTACCGAATTAACCCGCGATGAAGTCAATAGCGTGTTAGTGGAGGGGTTTTTCCCACAAGTTAATGTCAGTGAGCGACCCGTGAGCCGTACTCGTACGGGTTTGCGCACCACCGGTTTACCGTATGCACAAGATGCAGGGATTACGCGGCACTTGGCGGCGTTTTTAACCAAGCAACAAGGCGCTACCGAAGATTTAAAAGATATCAATCTGCCCGCAAATGCGACTTTCTTACACCCCACCGCAGTGTTATTTAACGGTGGCGTGTTAAAGGCGCAGCCATTAGCCAATCGCTTAATGCAGGTAATGAACAGTTGGTTAAGTACAGAGCAAGCGCCGGAAGCGCGGTTGCTAGCCGGTGCTGATCTGGATTTGGCGGTAGCACGCGGTGCGTCTTACTACGGTTATGTGCGTAAAGGCAAAGGCGTGCGTATTAAAGGCGGTACGGCGGCATCGTATTATGTCGGCGTGGAAAGCGCCATGCCAGCCGTGCCAGGGCGACCACCAGAACTTGAAGCCTTGTGTATTGCACCGTTCGGTATGGAAGAGGGTACACAACAGGAATTACCTGATGATGAATTCGGTTTAGTGATTGGTGAACCAGTACGCTTCCGTTTCTTTGCCTCTACTACGCGCCGTGAAGACCGTGTCGGTACGCGCTTAGATCATTGGACAGCAGATGAAATTTCTGAGCTGGATGAAATTGAAGTTACTTTGCCAGAAGAAGGTTTCCGTGCCGGCGAAGTAATTCCGGTGCATTTGTGTGCAGCAGTCACTGAAGTGGGTACGTTGGAATTACAAGCAGTATCACATAAAAATAACAGCCGCTGGAAGATTGAGTTGGATGTGCGCGGCAAGGATTAATAAGCGCTTTTAAGTCACCGTAATTAAACGACCACCGACGAAAGTGAGTGGTCGTTTTCTAAAACACAGCGGTTTCTGATTTACAAATAACCATTTAAAAGGTGTTTGTATCTGCTTTAAAATATAAGCTGACAGTGCTTTTTTGTCCGCCACTGCATATAAAGCGTTTATTCTGTCTTTACAGGTTGTATCGCAAGTGCCTCAGTCAATCCAAGTTTAGTAATAAGAGCGGTTCGAGCCACAAAGCTAAAATTTCGCCGCAGATGGTGGGAATCGCGATAGAGAAATTCATTTTTTACATACGTTAAGCAATTTTTATCAGTACACATCCGAGCAGCACTAGGAATAAAAATAACCCGTTTGTCCGTTAATGCCGCCGCTTTTAACACAGCGTCAGTATCCGCATGTCGGCGGATGACTTCAGCAGAATTAAGAATATCTAAATCACAAGATTGCTGTATCAAGCTGGCATCTATTCTTCGTCGTGCGCAAGGTATTGGATCGTTTGAAAAACGGGGAACATCACCCAATAACACAATGTGGTCAATAGTGGCAGGTAATACTTTAAATAGATCAACAAACCCATCCTTCATAAGCTTAAGGCCATAGGCGCGTGAACGAATATCACTGTCCGATTTATAAATGGCTTCCGGTTGATCACGCCATGCACCAGCCAATACCATCGTTTGTATCAATTTTTTTTCCGCTATCCATTCCTCAAGCCGCTTTCGTGAATTTGCACATTTTAAATAATATTCTGGCATTTTGGATCGAAACAGCTTTATATCGTAACTGGCATACGCTGGACATGCACGCCAAAGCAACAATGAAAGATTTTGTTGCTTTGCCACTTCATGGATTTCTGGCGCAAAATGTTCTGCATGAGAATCCCCCCATAACACGCCTTTTCTGCTTGCTTTATCCCAGTCTGCACCTAAGACACACCATTCGTTACCGGCGAGACCTTCAATAGCACGCGTTTGTGAACATGGCCAATCCCACATTACTTTTAAACTTGATAACCCGCGAACATTCGCTGACAACCTATGTGGAAATCCCTCTTGAGCGTTAATGATATGACCCGATAGTGCAACCAAACCCGCAGCGACAATACCGATAGAAACACGCCGTATCGCCGACATTTTCATATAGCGCAAAGGGTTTTCAATCAGATACATGGTTAAAGTTGCTAACACAACAGACGCGATAAAAATACAGCCTTGCTCATAACGCGTTAATTCCCCTCCTCCTTTGTAAAAAATAAAAAAAACAATCAACGGCCAGTGCCAAAGATAGAGTGAATATGAAATATGTCCAAAAAAACGGGGGATTGCACTTGAAAGAAAGCGCACGCCCCACCAATTCGTATAGAGTCCTGAAGCAATTAATAGCAGTGCTCCAATGACGGGTAGCAGTGCGTAAATACCTGGAAAGGCATCATCCTCAGTGATAAATAACAGTGCGTATGTCATGCAAAAAAAACCAATGACACCTAACATAGCTGACAAAAAACCGGTTAAGTTTAACCGTGAATACCCAACGGCTAAAGCCGTACCCAACAAAAACTCCCAAGCCCGATAATACGGCAGAAAAAAAGCCGCTTTTGGCTCATGCAAGGTAACAAATAGACAGGCTAATAAACTGGTACTCAGCAAAATACCTAAAATAGAAGCAAATACAATGCCTTTAAACTCGGTCATTTTCCACAACAACCAGGCAACTATTGGCCAGACAATATAAAACTGTTCCTCAACAGCCAATGACCAAAGATGAAGTAACGGCATTGCGTGTGCCGAAGCATCGAAATAACCGGTGTTGTGCATAAAATAAACGTTGGCGAAAAACAACGCTGAACTGAACGCACTATTTCCGAGCGACGCATAATCTCCGGAAGGTAACGCAAAATAACCATAGATTAAGGATAACCCCACAATAATCAACATTGCGGGAAAAATACGCCGTACACGGCGATCATAGAAATCGAGAAGTGAAAATTCGCCTTTGGCTAACCTGTCTTTTATGCCGTAGGTAATAACAAAACCAGAAATCACAAAGAAAATATCGACTCCAACAAAACCACCTGGTAGCCAATGGATTCCAAGATGATTAAAAACAACAGCTAACACCGCTATCGCCCGAAGCCCATCGATATGGGTAAAATGTTTCATTTAATAATGACTCAATATTGGTATTGGCTTAGCAAGCCATAATGTTTACATGTTACCTTTGATTTCAAAAGATTATTTATTCATTATCAGTTCAGCCAATTTAACAAAAACGCATCGCGTGGTATCGAATAAATTTGGATGATTACATTTTACGCAGTTATATCAAGTAAATACAGACTTTGTAAAACATAAAATATCAGCGACTTATCCTGCCATTCATTTTATTAAACGCTGCTTATACCACCCAAAAACGGCATTTCACAACGCTAATTCGCCAATTCGCCATGCAACGATGGCATCTCATGTTATTTCTAGGGATAATCAAAAACCAGACACTGCTTAATCGCAGTCAAACCACGTTTTACAATTTAACGTAGGAACGGCTATGACCATGAAACCCCACACGCACAGCACTCCAAAACCCAATCACCAAACCTTGTATGTTAGCATTGCCCTGTTACTTGGCATTGCGGTTGGTGAGTTACTTAATGTAACCCTTACCGACAGTGAAACCGGTAACGCACATCCCGCACTTGCCCATATTATTGATGTTTTTACCGTACTAACCCAAGTGTTTTTGCGTCTGGTAAAGATGATTATCGCGCCGCTGGTGATTTCTACTTTGGTTGTTGGTATGGCCAAAATGGGCGACACCCAAACGGTTGGTCGCATTGGCAGTAAAGCAATTTTTTGGTTTTTTTCTGCGTCTATCTTCAGTTTGTTACTGGGTATGTTGTTAGTTAATGTGTTAGAGCCTGGCGCGTCTTTACATATCGCTTTACCCGCTATTGACGCAGATAACGGCCTAGCCAAAGTGCCGCCCTCATTAAAAAGCTTTGCCGAACACATGTTTCCCAGCAGCATTATTGATGCTATGGCACATAATGAAATCCTGCAAATCGTGGTGTTTTCGCTGTTTTTTGGTGTTGCCTGTGCAGCATTGGGCGAGCTGGCACTGCCTATTGTTAAAACGCTGGATTCTTTGTCTCATATCATGCTTAAAGTCACCAGCTACATCATGCACTCAGCACCGATAGCGGTATTTGCGGCGATGGCTTCAGTTATTGCCCAACAAGGTATCAGCGTATTAATCACTTATGGCCGATTTATTGGTGAATTTTATTTTGGCTTGCTGCTGCTGTGTACTCTATTAGGCTGCATCAGTAGCGTATTTATCGGGCGACGCATTTTTTCGCTGCTGCGCCATATTCGTGAACCCATGCTATTGGCATTCGGCACTGCCAGCAGTGAAAGTGCCTACCCAAAACTGTTACAGCAACTGGAACGCTTTGGCTGCGATGACAAAGTCTGTGGCTTAGTCTTACCGCTAGGCTATTCATTCAATTTGGACGGCAGCATGATGTACATGACCTTTGCGGTACTGTTTATTGCCCAGGCTTACGGTATCGACATGGCGCTAACCGACCAGCTGACCATGTTGCTGGTACTGCTGTTTACCAGCAAAGGCGTGGCGGGTGTACCCAGAGCCTCACTCATCGTTATCTCGGCAACATTGTCCATGTTCGATATTCCAGAAGCCGGTTTACTGCTGCTATTGGGCATAGATCAGATTTTGGACATGGGACGCAGCGCCACCAATGTCTTCGGTAATAGCATGGCCGCTGCTGTTATCAGTCGTTGGGAAAAAGCGCTGCGTTAATAAAGCCATTGTAAAGGGGATAAGCAACTCGCCAGCTCTTCGGTGAGACAAGCAAAACTCAATTTGCCTTCCTATGAAAAGCTAAGGAACGCGCATGAAATAACTTGAACAACTTAAACGCCACCACCGTTCGTGCTGAGCTTGTCGAAGCATGAACGTGCTCAAGTTATTTCGTGCGCGTTCCTAAGCGGATTTTGGCTATCCACTTAAGACCAAACAATAAACTACAACTACCGTTCGGCCTGAGCTTGTCGAAGGCTGTTGTTCATGGTTCGACAAGCTCACCACGAACGGCTTAACCTGAAACTGTCCCGTCTTAATTGGGTAGCCCGGATTTTGAAGGATTCACTGATTTGTTTAGGACAAAAATTTTATGACCGTCAAAAAACCACACCACCATCTTTACCTGCAAGTGTTATTTGCTATTAGCTTAGGCATTTTATTAGGGCAATTTTATCCCGACTTAGCAACCCACATGAAGCCTTTAGGAGAGGGTTTCATCAAACTGATAAAAATGCTTATTGCGCCGATTATTTTCTGTACGGTAGTAACTGGTATTGCCGGTATGCAAGATATGGGCAAAGCGGGGCGTATTGGCGGCAAAGCACTATTGTATTTTGAAGTAGTGAGCAGCTTGGCACTGATTATTGGCCTTATCGTCGTGCATACGCTAAAACCCGGTGCCGGCATGAATATTGATGTTAGCACGTTAAATATCAGCGATATTCACGATTACACCGAGAAAGCTAAAAGCCACAGCACCGTAGAGTTTTTACTGAATATTATCCCCAGCACGGTGTTTGATGCCTTTGCCAAAGGCGAGATTTTACAGGTGTTATTGTTTTCATTGCTGTTTGGCTTTTCACTGGCAGCCATGCAAGATACTGGCAGCGAAGTGGTTGTCTTTATCGGCAAAGTATCGCATGTGTTGTTTGGTATCGTGGAAACCCTGATGAAACTTGCACCCATTGGCGCGTTTGGTGCCATGTCATTTACTATCGGCAAATACGGTATTGCCTCGTTACTAGCATTGGCCAAATTAATGGCTAGCTTTTACCTGACCTGTTTAGTGTTTATTTTTGTGGTGCTGGGGCTGATTGCCAAACTCACCGGCTTTAGCATCATCAAATTTATTATCTACATTAAAGAAGAGTTGTTAATTGTACTTGGCACGTCGTCGTCAGAATCGGTGTTACCACGGATTATGATTAAGATGGAAAAGCTGGGCTGTGCGAAATCGGTCGTGGGTTTAGTGATTCCCACCGGTTACTCGTTTAATTTAGATGGCACATCCATCTATTTGGCAATGGCGGCTATTTTTATTGCCCAAGCGACTAATACACCGATTACCTTTACACAAGAACTGACTTTATTGGGGGTATTATTGCTGACCTCAAAAGGTGCGGCAGGGGTAACTGGCAGTGGTTTTATCACTTTAGCAGCCACATTAGCCAGTGTACCGACGATTCCCCTTGCAGGCTTAGCCTTGATACTGGGAATTGATCGTTTTATGTCCGAAGCCAGAGCGTTAACTAATTTAATCGGCAACGGTGTGGCTACTGTGGTAGTCGCTAAATGGGAAAATGAGCTAGATATAAAAAAATTAAATACTGTCTTGAATGCTGAGAAAACTCAACTACAGTTGTAAACAACTGTCGTTAACTGCGTGCAGAGTTAATCAGCTGTAACTACCCTCTCAAAGTTGATTAACACCTATTTGAGAGGCACAAGATGAGAGAACTCGCACAATGGAAAGTATTAATTGGTTTATACGCGCGTTAAAAAAATATTCGGATTTTAAAGGCCGGGCACGCAGAAAAGAATATTGGTGGTTTATTTCAATTAATTTGCTGATAATTATCGCGTTGGCGACAGTGGAATCTGTATGCAATATAAGCCAAATCGAACTGGCCATGCATCTAAAAATAGGCCTGTTAAACGGCATTTACATGCTGATAATGCTCTGCCCTACCCTCGCCGTCACAACAAGACGACTACACGATACCAACCGCAGTGGCTGGTGGCAATTAATCTATTTACTGCCTATTATTGGTGCTTTTGTCATTTTTATCCACGTATTAGAAGACAGCAAACCAGGCGATAATTACTATGGCAAAAACCCACGAGGTCGATGCCTGGCACTGCATTAATCGGTTATTTTTCATGTTTCATCGGTACTAAACAACTGATGCTAAGGAACGTGCATGAAATAACTTGAACAACTTAAACGCCACCACCGTTCGTGCTGAGCCTGTCGAAGCATGAACTTGCTCAAGTTATTTCGTGCGCGTTCCTAAGCCATAAATAGCCACAAAATCCTAATCCCCGCCAGATTACTCAAACGGTTTTTTGTATTCGATGTTTTTGAAACTTGACAGGTGTTTCGCTATGCTAAAATCTCAGACATTGAATAGCCTATCTGGAGAATACAATGACAGATGATGAATTAAAAGCTTTGGTTGCAAGTCTTGCTGTTGCACAAAGAGAAACTGATGAACAAATTACTAGCTTGATTGTTGCCCAGAGGGAAACTGCTGAACAAATGAAGCATACCGACGAACAAATGCAGCGTACTGCCGAACAAATGCAGCGCAACGATAAATTGTTAACGGAAAAGCTCGATCGAATCGGCATTACGCTGGGTAACATAGGACAAAATCAAGGTGACGTGGCGGAAGAGTTCTTTTTGCAAAGTCTATTAAAAGACAATCACTTAGGTAGTATCCGTTTTGATGATATAACGAAAAATATGCAAAAGCACCGTGGCAAAATTCAAGAAGAATACGATTTGGTTATGACTAACGGCACTGCCCTCGGTATTGTTGAAGTGAAATACAAAGCCCATACCCATGATCTGGATAAATTAGATCGCAAGATGAAACACTTTAAACAGCTGTTTCCAATCTATCAACACTACAAGCAATACGGTGCTATCGCGTCATTCCACATTAACGACGATGCTAAAGAAGAAGCGTTAAAACGCGGTTATTTTGTTTTGCAACGCAGTGGTGATGTGGTTCATACCGAAAGTGGCGAACATTTGAGGGTGTTGTAAGCCAGGCAAGCCGCTATCAAAAGCGCGGTTGTGCAAATGAGACATACCGATGAGCAAATAAAACGTAACGATAAAATGTTAACGGAAAATTTAATCGAATAGGCATTACGCTGGGCAACATATCGCATTACCAATATGGCAAAAACCGTCGAAAAAGCCATTGAAATGTATGTGCGATACTTGGCGTAACAAGCCATTATCCAAAAGTTCGGTACAATAGATTACCCAGAAGCTAGACAGCCGACACCATCATGACCAAACAAATACTAGTCGTATTTACCGGCGGCACCATAGGATCCACCGCTACTCAAGGCACCATCAACACTAACCCCGCCACAGCCTACCAACTCATCCAGTTGTACCAACAACATTACCCTCACCATCACATTAACTTTACTAGCATACAGCCGCTACAAATCTTAAGCGAAAATCTAGCACCACCGGCCTGGACAACCTTAATCACCGCCATAGAAGCCGCACAACCCGAAAACTACGATGCCATCATAATAACCCACGGCACCGACACCTTAAGCTTTACCGCCTGCGCGTTAAGCTATTATTTCTACGCCATCAAAAAGTCCATATTACTGGTATCCAGCAACTACCCATTAAATAACCCCAAAGCCAACGGCCTGGAGAACTTCATCTGCGCGGTAGAATTTATCTTGCAAGTCAGTGAACCCGGCGTATTTGTGCCGTACCGGAATCCCTACCATGTCATGCACATCCACAGAGGCACACACCTGGCCGCCTCCTTACAACTGAGCAGTGACTTCATCAGCGTACAGAACAAACACTATTTAATTTATGACTACGGGCGCTTCTCAGAACTCAACCTCAGCATACCCGCACCCAGCCAAAGCATAGCGCCCTTGCAAGCACTATTCTCTGACAAAATTCTGTTGATAACGCCCTACCCTGGCCTTAATTACAGTCATTTTAATCTGGATAACACCGTGGCCGTCTTACACGATTTATACCATTCCGGTACCGCCTGTGTCAGCCAACACTGGGGCGATGATTATTCTTTGCTTGAATTTATCAAACGCTGCTCAGCACAAGGCATTCCGATCTATTTGACACCCGCCTTAAAAACCGCAGAGGCTTACCACAGTACGCGAGTCTTATTGGAACTGGGTGTAAGCATGTTATGGAATATATCGCTGGAAGCGGCTTACGTCAAGTTGTCGCTGGCCTACGGCAACTTTACCGATAGCCAGCAAATCGCCGAATTCCTCACGCAAAACATAGCACGGGAAATCCTGAATTGGGCAGATTTAATCGACGAAACAACGCCCTCTTCAAGCTGCATACCACAACGCCCCTAAATAAACGCGGCAAAAACTAACCAAGCCAAGGCAAAAACGGTTAAAATGGGGCAGTTAAACACCTAATTCTGTACTAAATCAACGGGGTGGTAGCCCTTACATGCACACTAAATATAAAACTGACGACCTTCGAATCTGTGAAATCCGTGAAGTGATTGCACCGAATCAAGTACATGACGAAATGCCGATCAGCGAACAAGCGGCCAAAACCACGCTGGAAGCACGCCAGGCGGTACATAAAATCCTTACTGGTGAAGATGACCGGCTTTTGGTGGTGGTCGGCCCATGTTCCATCCATGATACCCAGGCGGCATTAGAATACGCACAACTGCTAAAACAAGCCAAAGACGATCTGGCCGATGACTTGCTCATCATCATGCGGGTGTATTTTGAAAAGCCGCGTACTACCGTGGGCTGGAAAGGTTTGATCAACGATCCTGATATCGACTCCAGTTTTAACATCAACAAAGGCTTACGGGTTGCAAGACAATTGCTAATTGATGTCAACAACCTTGGTATGCCGGCCGCTACCGAATACCTGGACTTAATCACCCCGCAATATGTCTCTGATTTGATTGCCTGGGGCGCAATTGGTGCCAGAACTACCGAAAGCCAAGGTCACCGCGAACTGGCTTCCGGCGTATCTTGCCCTATCGGCTTTAAAAATTCCACCGACGGCACTGCCAAAATCGCCATAGATGCCATCGGCTCTGCGATGAGTCCGCATCATTTCTTGTCGCTGACCAAAGCAGGTCGCTCAGCAATTTTTTCCACCACCGGCAATCAGGACGTACACATTATTTTACGTGGTGGCAACGAAGGACCAAACTACGATGCGGTCAGCGTCGAAAAAGTTGCACAAAGCTTAGACAACGCCCAGCTAAGAGCCAACATCATGATTGATTTCAGCCATGCTAACAGCCTTAAACAATGCCACAGACAACTGATCGTCGGTGAAGATGTCAGCGAACAAATCGCCAGCGGCGATACCCGCATTATGGGAGTCATGATCGAAAGCCATCTTAAGTCCGGTAGCCAAAAAGTAATAGACGGACAACCCTTAGTCTACGGCCAGAGTATCACCGACGGCTGTTTAAGCTTTGAAGATACCTTGCCGCTGTTACAAACACTGGCCAGCGCTGTGCAACGTCGCCGGAGTTTTAGCGTATGAAAATTATTATTAATGGCGAAACCCACGATGTTAACGAAGCTATCTCGGTGGCGGATGTGGTTGCTAAACAAGGTTTAACGGGCAAAAAAATAGCCGTCGAATTAAATCTGGAAATCCTGCCCTTCCAACACTACCCCAGCCAAATACTGGCCGAGGGTGATCGCTTGGAAATTGTCCATGCCATTGGCGGTGGCCAAAACGACAGTTTTGTACTGGCGGGCAAAGCGTATCAGTCACGCTTGCTGGTCGGTACCGGTAAATACAAGGACATGGAAGAAACCCGTTTGGCGATAGAAGCCAGCGGCGCACAGATTGTTACTGTAGCTATTCGCCGTACCAATATTGGCCAAAATCCTGGCGAACCCAATTTGCTGGATGTGATCTCACCAGACAAATACACTATATTGCCCAATACCGCCGGTTGTTACACCGCTGAAGACGCTTTGCGTACTTGTCGTTTAGGCAGAGAATTGCTCGGTGGCCATAAGCTGGTAAAACTGGAAGTGTTAGCCGATCAAAAAACCTTATTTCCAGATGTCGAACAAACCTTTATTGCCGCCAGGATGCTGGTGCAAGAAGGCTTTGACGTGATGGTATACACCAACGACGACCCGATTGCCGCCAAAAAACTCGAAGACATTGGCTGTATTGCCGTGATGCCACTGGCAGCGCCAATTGGTTCTGGTTTGGGTATCCGCAATCCCTATAATATTTTAACTATTGTGGAAAACGCCAGCGTACCGATTTTGGTGGATGCCGGTGTCGGCACGGCATCCGATGCGGCACTGGCGATGGAATTGGGTTGTGATGGTGTGTTAATGAACACCGCTATCGCGGCAGCAAAAAATCCAATACTGATGGCTTCTGCCATGCGCAAAGGCATAGAAGCCGGACGTGAGGCGTATTTGGCAGGCCGTATGCCGAAACGCCGTTTTGCGTCGGCATCATCGCCGCTGGATGGTTTGTTTTTTTAACACCGGCCATGTAGGTTGGGGTGACGCTAGGAACCCCAACACATAACGCACTGCATCGTTGGGATTCGTTACCTTACCCCCAACCTACAATAATATCCCAACGTAAATATGTAGCCATTATTCTTGTCTATACCCTCTCAATAACCATAAACCTGCACGCATGACCTCACCCGCTCCTACTGTGACACCAAGAATCCGAAGCTTTATGCCACGCCAAGGCCGCATCACCGCTGGCCAAGAGTTTTCTTTGGAAAATTATTGGATGGAATACGGTCTCGACACCAACATTCACTATGATTTTGCCCAGGTTTTTGGCCGTGATGCCCCGTTAATTATCGAGATTGGTTTTGGTAATGGCGAAAGCTTGGCCAAAATGGCCGCAGAAAATCCGGACAATAACTATATCGGTATCGAAGTACATCGGCCTGGGGTTGGGCATTTACTGATGCTGATTAAGCAAAATGGCATCACTAATCTAAAAATCTATAACCACGATGCCATCGATATTCTGGAAAACCATATTTCGGACAATAGCCTTGGCGGTGTGCATTTGTTTTTCCCTGACCCGTGGCCCAAACAAAGACACCATAAAAGACGCATCGTGCGCCCCAGTTTTATTGAAGTGTTACTGAAAAAACTTAGAGTGAACGGTTACTTCCATACTGCAACCGATTGGGAAAACTACGCCAAACATATCTTGGACATGTTGACTCCGGTGCAAGGTTTTAATAATACCAGCCCAACACACACTTACTGCGAGCGCCCTGATTATCGGCCTTTAACAAAGTTTGAACAACGCGGAATACGTTTAGGGCACGGCGTATGGGATTTAGTTTTTACTAAAAACTAAGGGTTTGATGGTTTGAGTATCGTTGTTCGACACAACGATACTCTGTCTTCAATGCTTAGCAACGTGTATGAAATAACGTGAGCAAGTTCATGCTTCGACAGGCTCAGCACGAACGGAAGTGGCGTTTAAGTTGTTCAACTTATTTCATGCACGTTCCTTAACCACAGCATCCAGCTGCATGGCTCTGATCATCATTGCCAACTCGTCTTTTTGCCGTTTCAGTGGATCAATCTCAGCTTCCAGTAAAGCAATTTTTTCTGCTACCGAACCTTTTGAGTCATTGATTTTTCTCAGCAACTGCATCCGACTTTCTATTTGTTTTTTATGGTCTTTAATTTGATGCATTAAGGGTGTTAATACACCGTTACTCCACGAGATAGCATCTGCATGTGCTTGTCGCAATACGTTTCTGGCTTTAGCAATCAAGGTGCTATACAACTTATGGATAACCAAACTTTGTTCGGTCATCGTGGTTTTTGCGCTTAATCGAAACGCCTCACCTTCTGCAAATACTTGCTCTAATTCAACTTGATAAGGTTTTATTGAAAACAACGGCGGCTCAATCTCTTTAAAACCGTATTCATCTTTAAATTTTTTGTGGATCGCTTTTACCAGACGGCGTGTTTCGTTGGTAATATCAATAGAATCTTGTAGCAAATCCCGTAAATCATCAAACAATTTACGCATATTTTGCTTCATGCCAAACGTCGTTAAGCTTTTGGCCATATCGGTGCGGGTACTTCTAATAATCGGATCGATTTTTTCTTTAGAAAACGAATCAATCAGCATTTTAGCCTGCACAGAAAATACCCGACGACTGGCTTGGAAATTTTCAATATTGGCCATATACAGCTGTTGTCTATCACGGGTTTCGGCCATTAATTTGGCAGTCATATCGTGATTTTCAAAATCAATTTTCTTAAACTCTTCTAACTGTTTACCCGCATTAGTCATTGCTAATTCGGTAATGCTGGAAGACTCATTCACTAAAAAACCAATATCACGCACCAATGATCCCATCAATATGGTACGACGCTGATTTAAAATATCCCGCGACAAATATTGTTCCAGCGCTGCTAAACGGCTTTTTTCTAATACTGCGTTGTCATTTTTAACCTTACCTAATAAGGCTTGCTTGGCTGACACGGGAAAAATAGCCGCTTCATCAAGCTTTAAAGTAGCTGCTGCGGTTTTAATTTGCGAGTTAATTGCATCTTGATAGCCACGCTCTCCGGCAAGATCATCCCACATCGCGTCAATTTTATTCATGACGACAGCAAGACCTTGCTTATTGCCACCGCGTGTTAAACAGACATGATTCATCCACATATCCATGTCACTTTTAGTAACGCCAGTATCCGCCGCCAATACAAAAACAATGGCTTGTGCGCTCGGCAGCATATTTAAAGTTAGCTCAGGCTCAGTGCCTAAGGCATTTAAACCGGGCGTATCTAAAATACATAAGCCTTGCTGTAATAACGGGTGTGGAAAACTGATTAACGCATGTCGCCAACACGGAATTTCAACTTTTTCTGGGTTGACTACGCCTTGTTCAGCGGCCAATCTATCATTCCATAAACCCAATTTATCAGCCACTTGCCGATCAACCATTTTGGTAGCGCACAATTCTTTAAAGGCTTCTTGCATTTGCCCTGGTGAATTGCTGTCCAGCTTAAATTGTGTCCAACGCTGCGGTTGCTGCTTTAATTCCGCTAAAGAAATATCTTCTAAACGACTTTCTATATTCAACAAGCGGATATAACTGCCACCTTCTTCATCGTAAAAAAGCTCGGTGGGCGACATGGTTGTGCGTCCAGCGGTGGATGGTAATAAACGCACTCCCGTTTCAGCAAAGAACAGCGCATTGATTAACTCGGTTTTACCGCGCGAAAACTCCGCGACAAAAGCCAAGGTAATACGGTCAGTTTGCAAATTACTGATTGCGTTTAAAATCGTATTGGTGCTGTGCGGATCATTCATTCCGTAACGAATGCGCCACTGATGATACATTTCTATAGCCTGCACCACCTTGGCACGCCAGAGCGCATACTCGTGCATTTGATCTTTAAATTCCAGATTCCTCATGGCAAGCCTTTTATTGCTAACACAATTCTATGATGTAAGTCGAACGAGTGAATTAAGTGAACGATTCCCGTTAATTGTAGCCTATATACAAATAACTGTTAGCGTAAGATGTTTTTATTTTTGAAAAGTGAAAAAATACTTTTATCTTAAATACCGTAACGCTGCTGATAGGCCAAAATCACATCAACGGAATAGTTAGAACTGAGTTTAGTGTATTCTATGATATCTGCCAATGTAATTATAGAAACAACCGGTATCTGAAACAAAATACTAACTTCTTGTATGGCAGATGTGTCATTATTGCCTTTTTCTTGGCGATCTAAAGCAATTAATACCCCCACTGGCGTAGCATCGGCATTTTTAATAATATCAACCGATTCTTTAACCGATGTGCCCGCTGTAATGACATCATCTAAAATAAGCACACGGCCTTGCAACGGCGATCCCACTAAATAGCCACCCTCGCCATGATCTTTCGCTTCTTTGCGATTAAACGCAAACGGAATATCTTCTGTGGTTAACCGCGCATAGGCAATAGCAGTAGCACTTACTAAGGGAATACCTTTATAAGCAGGCCCATACAAAATATCAGGATTAAGCCCTGATTCAACCAGCGCTTTGGCGTAAAACTCACCCAGCTTTGCCAATTGCATGCCGGTATTAAACAATCCAGTATTAAAAAAATACGGGCTAACACGGCCAGATTTAAGTACAAACTCACCAAATTTTAAAACACCGCAGTCCAGCGCATAGCCAATAAAGTCTTTTTTATAATTGAGCATAATTTTTAAGGATAAATTGATTCTGAAAATTGTCATTACGGCATAAATTTTTCTAGGATATTATCCAAGAAATCCCATCCCTTGTCAGAGCAATAATAACGATTAGCTTGTTTAACAAGCAAATTTTCGTGTACGCACGCAGACAAAGCCGGCATTAAGCTTTCTACCGTTAAGCCTGTCGCGGCCTGATAGGCCGACAAACTAAAACCATGCCGCAAACGCAGATGGTTCATAACAAACTCCAACGGCACATCGGCCTGTGCAATCACGCTAGCATCTGCTGTTTTAAAATCGGTTGCCAAATAGTGTGCAGGGCTTTTCGGCTTAACGGTTCGTACAATATTATGCGGCAACCCTTGGCTTAGCTTGCCATGCGCCCCCGCACCTATGCCCAAATAATCACCAAATTGCCAATAATTGACATTATGACGACACTGGCGATCAATCAGGCTGTAAGCCGAAATTTCATATTGTTGATACTGATGCTCTGCCAACAGGCTTTGACAATGCTTTTGAATAACATAAACCAAGTCGTCGGCTGGCAAGGGCGGCGGGAATCGATAAAAATAGGTATTTGGCTCTAACGTCATTTGATAAAACGAAAGATGCGTAGGCGCAAGACTGAGCGCCATCATGATATCGTCTGTACTGGTGTTTAAAGTTGCGCCGGGAACAGCGTACATTAAATCCAAATTAACGTTAGTAAACCCTGCCAACTGCGCAATCTCTGCGGCTTTAATCGCCTCTGAGCCAGAATGCACTCGGCCTAAGTTAGCCAGCAACGCATCATTAAACGACTGCACTCCAATGGAAAGACGATTAATGCCAACAGCCCTGAATTCGATAAATTTATTACTCTCAAAACTACCTGGGTTGGCTTCTAAAGTAATTTCTATATCATCTGTCAAAACCAGCTGTTTTTCTATGCCGCGTAATAACTGATTAATAGCGTCTGGTGAAAACAAGCTGGGCGTACCCCCCCCCATAAAAATACTGCTGATAGGCCGGGAAATCGCATAACGTTCAATATCTTTAGCTAAATCTTCCAGCAATTTATTGACGTATTCTGTTTCTGGAATAACCGATTTAACAGCGTGCGAGTTAAAATCACAATACGGGCATTTTTTAATGCACCACGGAAAATGAATATACAAACTGAGCGGTAACAAAATAACCTAAGTGTTTAATGGCGATGCCGATCAGTTTATCATTAGACTCCTGGTAAAAAAGGTAATTTTTCACATTGTGCGGTAATTTTTGTTACATTTAGCTACCAAAAACATAAAAGCCACGACAAAAATGCAATGCCGTCAATTTCTGACGCACTATAACCGAAGTAAAAACTATAAAAACACCACAAAATACCTGATATTTTGAAGCAGATAAGCTAAAACATGGCCAGCACTATACAAACAATTAACTACCGACACGCAGACTAACTTATTTTCTGTCGTGTCTTTTAGCTATTTGGTAGACAATAACCAACATCACTCTATTAACAATCCACCACATTTAAAACCCATGAGATTATTACTTGTTGAAGATGACGAAATACTGGGCGACGGTCTGGTTGCCGGTTTAAAAATGGAAGGCTATGCCGTAGACTGGTTAACCAACGGCAAACTTGCCGACGAAGCACTGCGCATTAATAGTTATGAATTGATTGTGCTCGATCTTAATTTACCCGACATGGACGGCATGGATATTTTACGTGCGCTGCGCGCCCGTAAAGATGAAACCCCCGTCATGGTACTCACCGCAAAAGATACCGTACCCGATCGCGTACTAGGGTTAGACAGCGGCGCAGACGACTTTGTTATTAAACCCTTTGATCTGGATGAAGTGTGCGCTCGTCTACGTGCTTTGGCACGGCGCAATGAGGGTCGCAGTGTGCCATATATTGAACACCGAGGCGTTATTTTAGACCCTGCCTCACATCAAATCACCTACCACGGTGAAAAAGTAGAACTGTCACAAAAAGAATTCGAAATACTCAGCTTTCTAATGAGTAATATTGGCCGCGTCGTCTCTAAGGCCCGCTTGGAAGAAAGCCTGTATTCGTGGAATTCCGACATAGAAAGCAATACCGTTGAAGTACATATCCATTATTTACGCAAAAAACTGGATAGCTCACTGATCCGCACCGTCAGAAGTGCCGGTTATATTATCGACAGCGATGACGACGCATGAATTATTCACTCCGGCAACGCTTACTGATTAGCCTACTGTCGGCCTCTATGCTGATCTGGGGCATCACCGCCTACATCAGCTACAAAACCACACGCGCCGAAGTGGGCGAATTATTTGATGCCGAATTGGCGCAATCGGGCAAAGTATTACTGGCATTTTTAGAAACATTGCCAAAAGATGAACCTCTGGAAGAAAATTTTCAGCCAAATCCAACCGAAACGGTTAATCGGTATTTTCCCAAAAAATTCCCTTATGAGCTCGACAACGAAAATCAGGATTTATTGTTAGAGGAAGAAAACGATCCTAAATTTCACCTGCACAGTTTCAACGAAATAGATGCCAGTGATCCCTTATCACATGCTTTCGATGAGTTATTGCAAGCCAAAGATTTTGACCACAAATACAAATACGAGCGCAAAATTGTCTTCCAATTATGGAGTGAAAATGGCCGCTTGTTACGACATTCCAAAAATGCCCCCGAAAAACCGTTTGCCAAGGGCACAGAAGGTCTCAGTAAAACCACCATAGACGGCGATTTATGGCATGTATTTAGCCTGGCCAATACTAGCGGTGAATATATTATTCAAGTCGGTCAAAAGCAGGAAATTCGTACTGAATTAACTGAAGAAATTTCATCACAATTAGTCATACAATTTCTGTACGGTATGCCATTTTTGGGTGTGGTAATCTGGTTAATTGTCGGCCATGCTTTACGGCCATTAAACCGATTAGAAAGGCAACTAGCCAAACGGGAGGCCAGTTATCTCAAGCCCTTATCAACTAAAGAATTACCCAATGAAATTGTACCTGTCGTTAATGAAATGAATAACCTGTTTGCGCAACTCGAAGAAGCACTGGAGCACGAAAGGCAATTTACCGCCGATGCCTCACATGAATTACGAACACCGCTGGCGGGCTTATTAACACAAGCGCAAGTCGCGCTAAAAACCACTGACACCGACGTGCGTACCCAAGCCTTGCAACGCATTACCCAAGGCGTTAATCGTATGACTTACATGGTGCAACAATTACTCACTTTTTCGCGCATTGAATCATCAAGCTCAGCATTTTTGGCCAAAACAACTTTGTTATTACAACATGAAATTATTCAGGTAATGACCGAGTTAGAACCCCATGCGCACAAAAAGCGTATACACATTGAAGTAGTTATCGAAGATAATCTACCGACAATAACAGCCAATGACCAACTCATCAATATTTTGGTCAAAAATATTATTGATAACGCGATTAAATATACACCCGCCAACGGTACGGTGTTAATTAACCTAAGCGCCAGCCTCAAGCATCTGGTATTTTGCGTAGAAGACTCCGGCCCTGGCATTGCTCCTGATCAATACGAAAAATCCTTAAAACGCTTTCACCGCTGTGTAGAAACCGCCGGTACTGCGCAAGGTACTGGCCTTGGGTTTTCTATTGCGCAGCGCATCGCCAGTATTCATGATGCCACGCTAACCTTAGGTGAAGCCCCCTTAGGTGGCCTTAAAGTAACGGTATTATTTCCACTGTCTAAAAAACTTAACGAATTATCACTGCACAGCAAATTAAGTTTTTTCAGCAGAAGAAAATCTGACACACTGCTTAACCCACCGTTTAAAAAATAAGCGGGGATGCATTAAGTAAACACCTTGTGAAGTTTACGCAACAATGGTTTGTTTTTATCGCACTTAGACGGGATGACTTAAAACTTTTTTAGCTAATAAATCCGTCATAACCATCGCTGTAACAGGCCGACTGAAATAATAACCTTGAATCAAATCGCAATGCCAGCGGTTAAGTTGATTGAATTGATCGAGTGTTTCGACACCTTTGGCAACAACATTCATGTGCATATTATGGCCGAGTACAATAATAGTTTGAATGATATTAGCCGCATCGCTATCTTGGCTCAGTTGTGCAACAAACGATTTATCAATTTTTAATTGATCAATCGGTAGATTTTTAAGCGTATTTAACGAAAAATAACCAATACCAAAATCATCAATGGCAATAGACACACCTAACGCTTTAATATCACACAGTATTTGAGCGATACGATCAATATCTTTTATCATGACATTTTCTGTGATTTCAACTTTAAGGCTGTTAGCCTGTAAATGATGCTTAATAAGTGCCTGATCAATACGCCGACATAAATCATTATGCAAAAACTGCTTGTGTGACAAATTAATTGCCACGTTAATAACCGGCAAATTAGTTTGTTGCCAGCTATGCTGCTGACTGCACACCGCATTTAACAACCAATCGCCAATAGGATTAATTAAACCAATGTCTTCTGCAAGTGAGATAAATTTACTCGGCAGTAACAAACCCTTCTGGGGGTGGTGCCAACGCAGCAAAGCTTCCGCACCAACAATCCTGTGCGTCTTGATATCGACTTGTGGCTGATAAAAAACCTCAAAATGCCCCGCATCAAGTGCGTCATACATTTCTTTTTCCAGCGTCAGGCGTTTTTTGGCCGATTCATTTAAACCATTAGCATAAAAACTGTAATTGTTTTTGCCTTTTTCCTTGACGCGGTACATAGCCGTATCGGCTTGTGTCAGCAACGCTTCGCTGGTTAAACCATCTTTAGGAAAAATACTAATACCTATGCTGGAGGTAACATACAGTTGCTGACCAGCAAAAAAATACGGTGGCGCTAAGCGCTGTAATAATTTGTTGGCAATCGGTGAGATAGTGTCTTCGTTAGGCAAATGATTAAGCAATACAACAAATTCATCACCACCCCATCGCGCAGCGGTATCCAGTTGTCGCATATCGGCACATAACCGAGTGGCCATTTCTTTTAGTACCAAATCACCAATCACATGACCCATACCATCATTAATTTTTTTAAAACCGTCTAAATCAATAAATAATAGCGCGAAACACGTACCATTGCGGTTGGCTGCTAAAATAGCGTTGGCAATACTTTCTTGCAATAATATGCGATTAGGCAAACCGGTTAACGCATCATGCGTAGCCAAATGCGCTAGTTGGCTACTGATATGCAAGGTATTGGTCAGATCATTCAGCGCAAACACCATGCCGGTCACATGTTTATTGTCATTTTTAATGAGCGTGCCTTTAATTTGTATGGCATATTCCTCACCACGCGGGTTAATTAAAAACCAAGGCATTGCGGTCTGAAATGATTGCTCGCTTACTAAACCGTGCGTGATGCTATCAAGATCGCTTGAGTTATTGGTGTTTTGGTGATTAAAGCGCAGGATTGAATCAATGTGCGAACCACTGGCTAACCTAAGAGTATAGCCAGTTAATAGCTCGGCAGCAGGGTTCATATACTCGATAAAGCCTTTGCAACTGGTGGTAATCACCGCATCGCCTATGCAATGCAAGGCGGCTTTGGCCAGTTGCCGTTCAGAAAATAACATCTTGGCAAAACAATCTAAACGTTGCCAGCGCCATAACAAATGATTAATCGTCAGTAGTACCAACACCGGCACAGGGCCATACCATAAATGAAACTGCTTCAGTAATACTCCGCTAATAATCACGGTGAGTAAACAAAAAAACAGGCTGCTGTGCAATGACCGCTGCGGACAAAAAAAACTATAGTAAATAATGGGAATAGCAAGCAAACTCAGCGTTAACCACATTGCCGCCAAACGCGGCAGTTTTTGTATCGATAAATTATTAATAAGTACATCAAGGACATGGGCATTAATTTCTACACCACTTAATAAACTGGCATTTTTATGCAACGGGGTTTTAAACATTTGCGTTAAGCCGGAGGCTGTCGCACCCACGACAACAATTTTTCCACGTAAACTGTCCCTGACTTCAGCATTTGTCAACACGTCGACATAAGACACCTGTTTAAAATGCTGGTTAGCACTGGCAAAAGGAATTTCAATGCGAAAATCACCTTGCCAGCAAGGACAGTTTTCTATTTTAGGTGGGTGGTCGCCTTTTAAAAAACGCTGTTTATTAGGTTCGTTTATAGATAATAATGCCAGCGCAAAAGAAGGCCAATATGAACCTTTAACACCCGCTTGCAGACAGGTGCTGCGTACCACGCCGTCATTATCTAATTCAACATCAACATGTCCAAAACCTGCGGCAGCACTCACTAATTCTGGCCAAGGCAAAGCTGTCGGTAAGGTTTTTTTAGCACCGGAAATTTCCGGAAAAACAGGCAAAATAACCCGTCCATTATTATGGATAGCTTGAATAAGTTTGCGATCGCCTATCATATCTTTGGGATTGGGTTTGTCAAAGACAAGATCAAGTCCTATGGCTTTAACACCCACGGCGCTTAAGTAATTAATAAGTTGAGCGTGCTGGCGACGAGACCACGGCAAGCGCCCCAGTTTTTTCACACTATTTTTGTCAATAGCAACAATAACAATATCGCGGCTGATGTCTCTGGAAAATAGCGCTAAGCCTCTGTCGTATAATTGATTGTCCCACTGTTTTAACGTGTCATACTGCTGCAAAAAAAGCGCTAAGCACAGCAAACAACCAAGCCACAGACATTTATATATGTCTACGCGGTAAATTATTGAAAACCATTTCATAATGAGTATGCCAAAGCGCGTCAAAAACAATAATGCTGATATTTTTAGAGCGATCAATTTTTTTGGCTATCCGCTTAAAGCGGCACATCCGCTCGCCCTGAGTTTGTCGAAGGGCTTGTAGTTCAGTTCACCACGAACGATTTTAAAAAAATATCCCGCCTTAAACGGGTAACCAAAATTTAGTGTCTAAAAATATTTGGATTATCTACTTAACTGGAGACAAAAAAATAATATAATTCAAGCAGGTTGAATTGCTTGCTGTTTGGCAACCCAGCCTGTATTTTGTTACGTTAAATTGGTAGCCCATATTTGTATTCAAAATAGTGAGTGTGGACTGTATTTTAAATTAGAAGCGTCCATGAGATAAGTCAGTAACCTTGTTGGCGCACTCAGAACGAATAGTGGCTTATTTTAATTGCTCAGCGCATTTCATGCAAATTACTTAACAAATATATCAACTTATTGAACTACTATAGCAATAATAATGACACAAGCGCTGTATTTATCGCTGATAAGCTATAACATCGCCCAAACTGGGAATGCCTATGCCAAGAAAAAGTTCATGTATATCGGAAAATTGCGGAAAAGTAACGGATAAAATACTGTGTGAAATAATGAATCCCGCTTTAAAAAACATCCACATTTAAAATCTAAAGCGTTAGATTAATGTGGCACATTCTTTGGTGGCACTCACCGTAGGTTGATAAAAACACTGTGGATTGCAGCCGAGCGCGTTAGCGTGATTAATTTTTTAATCTTACCGTACACGCACGGCCACGGATGTGTTTTTAAGCTGTCGTAATGTCGGCAGATTTAAGTATACGCAACGCTGCCTGCGTATGTTCGGCAGCTTCGCGGCCAAGACTGGTTAAATAACCACCATCTTCTTGGGAAATTAAACCTTTGTTAAATAATCGCAAAGTGGCAGCAATTGTTGCTGCTTGGGCGCTGTGCTGGTGTACCTTGATGCCTTCCAATGTGGTTGCCAGGTTATAGCGCGCCAAAATGTCCAACTCTTCTAAAATATCTTGTGTGTAGGGCATTAGCAGTCCTCTGTTGTTTTTAAAATGAACGTATAGAATAAGGCCATTTTTGTCATGTGACAGATTTATTTTTTATCAAAGGCGGCTGGGATACAATACGTTCAATAACACAAGATTTGTATTGTCTTAGCGTCAGCGTGTGCAGACGCTAAGACATTTAGTTTGATAGCGGCTTGCCAGGCTCGTCAGTTGCCATATAGAAACGCGGCACACCTTTAATGGGGGCTTGCCCTATGTGAATATACTGTAGACCTACCAGCATTTCGGTACTCGATACGTATTCTGTCCAGATAACTTTTATTTCACCTTCGATTTCTAAGGCTTTAAATTCAAACACAGTGATCAGATTTTTTTCAATGGCTAATTTTTCAGCCAACCGGATCATAATGCCATCGACAGAAGCATTCACTGAATAAAACTCGCGATAAACACCGTCTAGTAAGATAAGCCCTGGCGAGGCAATGGTCTTGCGATAGGCTTTTCTTTTATAAAGAACTCTGTCGATATCGTAAGATACATTTTTAAACTCTAATGCCAGCAATAGATAATCATCTTCTATGTCAACTCTAACAGCTTCTGTTTCACCCGCCAATCGCAAGCTAGGAATGTACATGTCAATAAGGGTGGCGGCCAATATTTCTCGGTAAATTCTATTAAGATCATTTTGATTTTGCTTTTGATTGATTTTAACGAGCACACCGGTTAACGAAATATTTTTAACGGTAATGCTATATTCCTCACCGCCCATATAAATCAAGCCATAAGAGGCCAGATTTTTCCGATAAGGTCGTTTTACATGTACGCTCATACTGATCCTCTATTTCGCTTTTGCAGTGGCGCTATTACTGTAGTAATTTAGACTAGAAGTATAGTAGGTTAATTAATTTTTATTTGGTATTTTTACGATTTACTTGTTTTTATAGTCCTTAATATTTAAATCTTTACGTGTGTTTTTTATTATGAAAAAGTTTGTCATAGTGTGTTCTGGCGTGCTGTTAGCAGCATGTACCACTTTACCGCCTAAAAATACCAACAATATTTGCTCTGTATTTAGAGAAAAAGACGGTTGGTATGCCGATGCACAGCGTACTTTTAAGCGCTGGGGTGTGCCTGTACCAGTACAGATGGCCATCATGCACCAAGAATCACATTTTGTTGCCGATGCGCGGCCGCCACGCACTTGGCTAGGGTTTAGAGCCAGTAGCGCGTATGGTTACTCACAAGCCTTAGACGGTACCTGGCATCAATACTTAAAAAGTACCGATAATTCGGGGGCGGATCGTGATGATTTTGCCGATGCCAGTGATTTTATCGGCTGGTATTGCGATATAAGCGCCAACAAACTGGGCGTTTCTAAATGGGATACCAAAAATTTATATTTAGCTTATCACGAAGGCCACGGTGGTTTTCAGCGCAAAAGTTATTTAAATAAACCCTGGTTGATGCAAGTGGCCAAGAAGGTCTCTAAACGTGCCAGCCTATTTCAAGGGCAATTAACCGGCTGTGAAATGAATTAGCCGAAGTCGGTAGTTTTTTTGCTAAACTAGCGGCTTTAATTCACTCAAAAGGCGAAAATCGTGAGAAAAATGCACGCTAAACTTCTTTCAGTTATCACCGTTATTGTTATAGGACTTTCTATGTTTTCAATGGCCAACGCTGGCACACCAGACGAAAATAAAGCGGCAGGTGCTGCGTATCTTGCAACCAATGCTAAAAAAGCCGGTATTTCGACGACTGCCAGTGGTTTGCAATATGAAGTTGTCACTAAAGGTACCGGCACTAAAAACCCAGCGGCCACAGATAAAGTTACTGTACATTACAAAGGCACAACCATCGACGGCAAAGAGTTTGATAGTTCTTACAGCCGTGGCGAGCCTATTGCCTTTGGTTTAAACCAAGTTATCCCCGGTTGGACAGAAGGCGTACAACTGATGACCGAAGGTGCGAAATACCGTTTTTATATCCCATCAGAATTAGCCTACGGCGAAAATGGTGCGGGTGGTGCGATTGGCGCTAACGAAGCTTTAATTTTTGATGTTGAGCTGATCAAAATTAATTAAATTGTAGACTATAGGCTGGGTTGAAGCATAGCGGAAACCCAGCTTTTTCAACATTTGGATTATCCGTCGGGAAAGCTACCAACACCAGTAAGCGTGTTTAATTCCCTAAAGGCAAACATTCAACCTTAGCGTTTCACATTGACACAAACTGCAAATACTTGTACATTTATCCTGTACGTTTATTTCTTGTGATGCCCATGACAATCCAAACCACTTATACCCAAGCGCGTGCTAATTTCGCCACATTACTAGACGCAGTGACAGATAACAGGGAAGTGGTCATCATTCAACGCCGTGGTGCTGAAGATGTTGCGCTAATTGCCGCTGATGAGCTTCAAAGCCTGCTTGAAACTGCGCATCTTTTACGTTCGCCTGTTAATGCTGAACGCCTGTTTTCGGCATTAAGCCGCGCACAACAGCAAACGACACCATCGCAACTGCTTGCCGAATTACAAGCCGAGGTTGGTATTGGTTAAATCGCACAATCGCGCAAGTGTATTTCAAACAGAATTCCGTGAGGATCTTCGGTTTTGGGTACAAACTAACCAACGGGTTGCGCTTAAGGTGCTTGAATTGGTTGAAGCGGTTATGCGTGATCCATTCAAGGGCATAGGCAAACCTGAACCCTTGAAATATATTGCTTCTGGTGTTTGGTCGCGCCGCATTACGGAAGAGCATCGTTTGGTTTACTTAGTAACAGATGATTGTATTGATTTTCTTCAAGCACGTTACCATTACACAAAATAAGGCTGAGGGTTAATCCTGCATGGCTCAGTGCTGTTGAATATTTTCCAAAAGTCTGCGCTGGGACAAGGTTATACATCTGATTGACTACTACGCCAACTTTCCAATCCTTGTACCAAACACTAAACTACCCCTATGCCCACGCCCACCTACGAACTGTTTGCAAGCACCCCCAAAGCCATGGAAGATATTTTGGCTGAAGAGCTTAAATCACTGGGCGTAACACATACCAAAACTACTGTTGCCGGTGTTGCCTTTCAGGGCGATTTAGAAACGGCTTATCGCACGTGTTTATGGTCACGCACTGCCAATCGCATTTTATTAATTCTCAGTACGTTTTCAGTAACCAGCCAAGATGATCTGTATAACGGCATTGCTAAAATCAATTGGTTCGAACATCTGGAACCCACCGGCACTTTTGCTGTCACTTTTAACGTTAAAAATTCAGAAGTGATTAATAACAGCCACTTTGGCGCGTTAAAAGTTAAAGACGCGATTGTTGATCAAATGCGTAAAAAGTTTGAAATACGCCCCAGTATTGATACCGAACGCCCCAGTATCCGCATCAACGTGCATTTGCACGGCGAAAAAGCCCAATTAAGCCTAGACTTGTCTGGCGAAAGCCTACACCGCCGTGGTTATCGTGATATTAGCATCAGTGCGCCCATTAAAGAAAATTTAGCCGCCGCCATGTTATTGCGTAGCGGCTGGCCAGCCATTGCCAAACAAGGTGGCACATTGCTTGATCCCATGTGTGGCTCAGGTACTTTATTGCTCGAAGGTGCAATGATGGCCGCCGATTTTGCGCCTGGTTTACTGCGCGATTACTTCGGTTTTTTGGGCTGGAAAAAACACGATGCCACCTGCTGGGAAAAATTAATCGGCGAAGCCGAACAACGTAAATGGGTCGGCATGGCTAAAAAAATGCCGGTCATTGTTGGTTTTGACCAAGATCGCCAAACTGTTCATGCCGCATTAGGCCATATCAACAATGCCCGCTTGCACAATAAAATCCATATTGAGCGCCGCGACATCAGCGATGCCAAACCGGCAGAAGCCTGGCAGCCTGGTTTGGTCATTTGCAACCCGCCTTACGGAGAACGCTTGGGTGATGAGCAAGAGACTGCCGAACTGTACACGCATTTTGGTGAAACCCTAAAAACGCAATTTATTGGCTGGAAAGCCGCATTAATTATCAGTAACCCTGAACTGGGTTTCCGTTTAGGGATTCGCTCACAAAAGCCGATTACGCTGTATAACGGTGCGTTAGAATGCCGCTTATTACGTTTAAATATTGAAGAAAAAGCATTTTTTACCCCTAAAGCGCAAACGCAAGAAGAGCGCATTGCCTTGGTGACAGCCGCCGTTAATGCGCCTGAACCAGATCAAGAAGGCGCAAAGGTCAGTGCAGAAATGTTTGCCAATCGTCTGAAAAAAAACCTCAAGAAATGGCGGCAATGGGCCAAGCAAAATCAAATCCGCTGTTATCGGGTATACGATGCGGATTTGCCTGAATACGCGGTGGCAGTCGATGTGTATGAAGCTGAGCAAACCTGGATTAACGTACAAGAATACGAGCCACCCAAAAGTATTGATCAACACAAGGCCGATCAGCGTTTGGCTGGCGTAATGGCAGAAATTCCTGGCGTGTTTGGCGTGAGCCGCGACCATGTTTTTCTTAAAATTCGCCGCAGACAACGCAAAACCGATCAGTACGAAAAATTCAGCGAGCTAGGCCGTTTTCATACTGTCGAAGAAGGCGGTTGTAAGCTACGAGTAAATTTTGAGGATTATTTGGATACCGGTTTATTTTTAGATCACCGCCCCATTCGCATGCTCATTCAGCAACAAGCCCAAGGCAAGCGCTTTTTAAATTTGTTCGCGTATACCGGCAGTGCCACAGTACATGCAGCGCTCGGTGGTGCAAAGCAAACCACCACGATAGACATGTCCAATACCTATATCAATTGGGCAAAAGCCAATATGGCGTTAAACAATCAAGTGGATGAAAACCAGCACCAATATATTCAAGCCGATTGTTTAGAGTGGCTGGAAACCGAGGCGCGGCAAGCCTACAAAAAACGTTTTGATTTAATTTTTTTAGATCCGCCAACATTTTCCAATTCCAAGCGCATGGAAGATGCATTTGATATTCAGGAAAATCATGTAGCACTTATTAATAATGCACTGGCGTTGTTAGCCGTGGGGGGTATGCTGTATTTTTCCACTAATTTCCGGCGCTTTAAATTTGATCACGCCGCGTTTTCGGCGTTTACTGTCACCGACATTAGCGCAGCCACCGTACCGGCAGATTTCACCCGTAATAGCAAAATTCATTACTGCTGGAGCATAAAAAATGACGCAACAAGCTAAGGTTTTGGTTTTTGGCCGTGTTCAGGGTGTGTATTTTCGCTATTTCACCCAAAAAAAAGCCAAGGCATTAGGCGTGGTGGGCACAGTTAGAAACCTACCCGATGGCTGTGTAGAAATTATCGCCCAAGCCGACAGCGCTGTTTTGCAAGCAATGCTTGATTGGTGTCATAAAGGCCCGATAACTGCGCGAGTTGATCGGGTTGAGGTGACCGAACTTACGTCTGATGTATCTTTACTAACATTTGAGATCATCTGATAATTCGTTATCTAAAACAGGGCTAAAATCTGCCGTGCATCATTCAACAGACTCAACATAAACAGTGTGCCTTGGTGCGTATCCGACTTTAATTGGCTAACTGAAAATCTAAAGTAGATTTACAGCATTTTCACAGTTCAATAGTTACAGTGTAACCGTTCGCACTGAGCTTGTCGAAGTGTGCCGTTCA
>NZ_FUKI01000093.1 GCF_900163755.1 Crenothrix polyspora
AGGTTAAGCCATTCGTGGTGAGCGTGTCGGATACCAACTTAAAACGGGACAAAATGTAGGTTGGGTTGAACGCTTTTCTCAACCCAACATTCCCAAGGCCTTGTAAAATGTTGGGTTGCCAAACAGCAGGCAGCCCAACCTACTTGAATGTTATTGTTTTTTTGTCCCACGTTAGGAACGTGCATGAAATAACTTGAACAACTTAAACGCCACCACCGTTCGTGCTGAGCCTGTCGAAGCATGAACTTGCTCAAGTTATTTCGTGCGCGTTCCTTACCTTAACTTTTGTTGCTTGTATTTATCAATGCGAACGACAAAATAAAATTTCAACTTTAAAACCAAGCGCAATTCAGATTTAAAATCTCCAAATTACGCTTGAACCGTATTACAAATGCTTTATTTTACTTTAATGCAATGTAAAAACGCTTGGTTTCTCGGGCGAATTTCTGTATTAGGTTTTGGTGTAAATTCGCTATACGTTCCGGTAGCGGAGGATATTAAAAAAGGATAACTTCCGCCCATGCCTGTATGACGATTATCGCCCCATGTATTCAGTTGTGGACTGCCCACGGCATTCGCTTGTTGTTGAGCTTGCCAAGTGTTGTTTTGTCTACCAGGATCAACGCCTCTACCATGATCCCAACCTCTAATAAATTCGCCACGTAAATCAGGCAATTTTACAAATATATCGGCACCTACTTGTTGAATTGGAAGTACTCCATCTGTTGCAAGAAATAGATTTAAACCATCCCAGTTTAATGCACCACTGACTAAGAATGGAAATAGCTGACCATTGGTTTCGCTCCAATTGGTAGGGCAGGAGTTTTTGGCAAATGCCATAATACCTCCCACTTGAAGATCACTGGTAGGATTGCTTGGCCCCATAATTTTGGCTGTTTGTTCTTTAGCAGCAATCAACTCAGCAGGTTTTAACAAACCCGCTTCGGCTTTATCAATTAAAGGCATTGCCACTAATTGTAATTGCGCTTGTTGTTTTGCATTAATTTTAGTTGGGTTGGATATAATAACAATGGGTGGTGTTGTATCTATCGGATCTGTTTTTATCGGATCTAAACCACCTGAGCCTGTTTCTATAGGATCTGTTTCTATCGGACCTCCTGAACACGGACCTGTTTTTTGGAGTTCTCCATCGACTGAAAGTGGTGGTTGGCATTTTATGTCTGGTAATGCTATGGCATGACTTAATCCACTATTAACTAAACAAACTGCTGTTAACGCGCTGTAAGCTAATAATTTTATTTTTTTGTTTTTCATTTTTAATCCATTAAATCGTCAATCTAAATTTAGGTAAATTATCCTTAAAAAATTGGCTCTTTGTGAAGCATGCGCTATGAAAAACCCTGTTTCAGGATACGAAGATACATATCGTAATAAATTCAAGCTACTAAACAACATCAAGTCTTGAATCCGAATTGTTATATGCAATTTGAAGATTAGTTCATATACCATGCATTACAACTGTGAATATTCCACACACTTTACGGCACAAAAACTGCTTAGGAACGCGCACGAAATAACTTGAGCAAGTTCATGCTTCGACAGGCTCAGCACGAACGGTGGTGGCGTTTAAGTTATTCAAGTTATTTCATGCACGTTCCTTAGAATAAATCAAAGCTATTATTTACTAGTCTTAGTCAACTTTATTTTTCGGGTATTGCAAAGACCTACGAGGTTTTCAAAACCTCGTAGGTCTTTATAGCATCCGACAGAATAATATTGACTGAGTACTAATTTGTTGAAATCGTAGGCGGGCTTTTAAAAAAGCCGCCATAGCCTTTATCGTGCTATGAACGGCTTTTTATGGGGTGGTGTAGGTTTTCTTATTTACTTAATAAAACAGGCTCTAACACTATGGCTGGCAAAGCGATTCTAGGTTTCGCTGTTTTTCCGAACAGGTATCGGTATGAAAATACTTTGCTCTGACCTGGATTTAGCGCTCCAACCTTGAAGGCAATATTAATTGTGGCATCTGAATAAATAACGCCAGGGCTGGGAACTTGTGCGACCCCGCAGATGGCATTCAAAATATTATTTGGTACCGTTGTCCAGGTGTCGCTGATGCAGGTTTTATGAGTAACCGGATCAACTGAATACAGTGCAGTAAAAAGTTTTGTATTTTTGCCACCCGCCCAGGCTATGTGGTCTGGATCTACCACAACATTGGGGATGCCAAAGCCGTAATTAAATGTATGGCCTATATGATTAGCCGTACGAAACTCACCGTATCCATCGTAATCTTGATCAGGATCGAGCCCACGGGCAAACTGTATATTTTTAACGGTATTTTTCCCCGTATTTTCTATCTCAGTACGCATAACAATTTCGCTGGCGTTGGGATCAAGAGAGTATTTTTGTGTAATCTTTAATTTATTTGATCCTTGTGTGATGGTAGATGTTGCCAGTACAGCACCTTCTTGGCCAGCGCTCCTATAGAGTGGTGTAATAGTTGTTGGGATATTATCCGCACCTGAAATTAACGGGCCATTGCTGTTGTTATTGGTATAAACGGGGCTTCCATTGTTAAAACTGACCGAAAAATATTCAAAAGGCGAGCCGGGTCTTAAATAATCAGGTGTGTTAAGTGTGCCCGTTCCGGCGGGATTATGGGTTATACCCAACAAGCCACTGCCATTGCCCAGCGTGCCGTCTTGACTTACACAGGTAGCAACAAAATTGTTTTCTAAAAAATAGCCGTTTGTTTTGTAGCACTCTTTTCGTGGCGATATAAGAAGTTCGCGGGTGAGAACAATAGCTGGTGTTGCCGTTTCATTATGAATGGTACTTGGGTAAGCAGATTCCAATTTGCTAAAATCAACGTTCCGTCCCGCAAGATTGGCATATATACTAGGGTGGAAGTCTTTTAGATAAGAATCCAACGTTACAACTTCCGGCTGCACGACCGCTGCTTCTGAAGTCAATGAAAGCACTGCGCTGACGGCTAAAAATAATTTTTCTAACGTGTTCATGTGATAATCTCCAAAGAAAATGAGAACTAGGCAGCGTTGGCTTCCTAATTAAACTTGTTGCCAGGTGATTGAAAAAACCAAACGCATAACACCGAAGTCGTGGCTAGTATGACGATCACTAAGCGCCCTGTCTGTGAAGTAATGCACACACTCAGGGGTGAATATTACCTTTTCTTATCATTTAAAATATGCCACTTCGCCTTGGCGATAGACATTGAATTTCATCCTCCAATGCTACAATCAATTGACTTAGCACCAACGAGTCATAGACAATGGTATGTTAATTTGGAAATAACGATTTACTTCTCGCATGGCCAATAGCGATTCCCATCTCAATACCTTGATTTCAGTTTCCAACCTATCGTTTTCGCGCGGCAACAAGAAAATATTTGACGATATTTCCTTAGATTTCGAGCGCGGCAAAATTACCGCCATCATGGGGCCTAGCGGCACGGGCAAAACTACCTTATTAAAAATAATCGGTGGCCAGCTATTGCCTGAGCGCGGCACGGTGCTGGTCGATGGCCAAAACGTTCACCAGTTACGCCGTGCCGACTTGTTCACCCTGCGCAAACGCATGGGCATGTTGTTCCAAAGTGGTGCGTTGCTGACCGATATGAACGTCTTCGACAACGTCGCCTTCCCCTTGCGCGAGCACACCAAGCTGACTGAATCCATGATTCGTACGCTGGTGCTGATGAAGCTGGAAGCGGTCGGCTTGCGCGGTGCATGCAACTTAATGGCTAACGAACTGTCCGGTGGCATGGCAAGAAGGGTCGCCTTAGCCAGAGCCATCGTGCTTGACCCGATGATGATTATGTACGACGAACCGTTTACTGGCCAAGATCCCATCTCTATGGGCGTGCTCGTGCATCTGATCAAAGCCTTGAACAAAACCCTGGGGCTGACCAGCATCATCGTGTCGCACGATGTCCACGAAACCGCCGCCATCGCCGATTACATTTATATTATTTCCGAAGGTAAAGTGGTAGGGCAGGGCACACCGGATGAAATTAAACAGTCTGATTCTGAATGGGTGCAACAATTTATGACCGGTGCTGCCGATGGCCCCGTGCATTTTCATTATCCGGCAAAAGATTATCTGGACGATTTATTGTCATCAGGGAAGCGTTATTAATGGATTGTTATTATGACTGAGTTATTTGCCCAGTTGGGTAAGAGTACGCGCGGCAGTTTTAGCAAGCTGGGGCGGGCGACCTTTTTTCTGCTGCAATGCTTGTCGGGTATCGGTAGCGTATTGCTGCGTCCGCGTTTGTTGTTAAATCAGTTACACTCGGTCGGCGTATTGTCGTTTCTCATTATCAGCATCTCCGGCTTGTTTGTCGGTATGGTGCTGGGTTTGCAGGGCTTTTATATCCTGTCCGAGTTTGGTGCAGAAGAAACCTTGGGGGTTATGGTCGCCGCATCCTTAGTGAGAGAGCTAGGGCCAGTCGTGTCTGCTTTGTTGTTTGCAGGCCGTGCAGGTTCTGCTTTAACCGCCGAAATCGGCCTGATGAAAGCCACCGAGCAGTTGTCTGGCATGGAAATGATGGCAGTTGACCCGATTAAACGTATCATTTCGCCGCGCTTTTTGGCCGGATTTATATCCATGCCGTTATTAGCGGCGCTGTTCAGTGCCATCGGCATAGTGGGCGGACAAATTATCGGCTCTGGCTTGCTGGGTGTTGATGAGGGTGCGTATTGGTCGCAAATGCAAACCAAGCTGGATTTTACCGATGACATCATCAACGGCGTGATCAAAAGCGTGGTGTTTGGTTTTATCACCAGCTGGATCGCCTTGTTTGAAGGCTATGATGCCGTCCCGACTTCTGAAGGCATCAGTCGCGCCACCACACGGACGGTTGTTAATTCCGCTTTTAGTATATTGGGTCTGGATTTTATCCTGACCGCCCTCATGTTTGGAGATGATTAACATGCAGCACAGCTCTACACAAGACACTTTTGTTGGCCTGTTTGTGGCCGCAGGCATAGCGGCCTTGTTCTTTTTGGCCTTGCAAGTGAGCAATTTAAGCTCGTTTACCGACCAGGACAGTTACACACTGGTCGCCCGCTTTGAAAATTCCGGCGCTTTAAAAGTAAAATCACCGGTTTCGGCGGCGGGTGTTAAAATAGGCCAGGTCAGTGATATTAGTCTTGATCCCAAGACTTACCAATCCGTCGTTAAAATGAGCATTTATTCACAATACAATCATATTCCTAGCGACACCACCGCCAGCGTGTTTACCGCTGGGCTGTTGGGCGAGCAATATGTCAGCCTTGAGCCAGGCGGCTCGGAAGACTTTTTAAAAGACAACGAAGTGCTGGAAATCACCCAATCAGCGATTATTCTTGAAAAAGCTATCGGTCAGTTCTTGTTTAAATCCGCCGAAGAAAAGAAGTGACCGTGCTGACCATTAGCCCGCAAGGTGCTGGCCAATTTAGCGTGGCAGGCCAGATGACGTTTGCCGCCATAAGCGCCCAGATAAGCACGGTGTGTGCGTTTTTAACATCGGCTAAGCAAATCACCATTGATCTTGCCCAAGTGACCGCCGCCGATAGCGCAGGTTTGGCCTTGTTAATCGAATGGAAAAAAATAGCCCGCAACCACAAATGCCAACTGGTGTTAAAAAACATCCCTGAACAATTACGCATGCTGGCAGGACTCAGCGGTTTTGACCTGTCTAGCCATTTTACCCTTCAGCCTTGATTAGCTTAGCTGTCAACGCTTACATCAAACACTAACGGTCTACGTATGGATAAATTAATTATTACTGGTGGCGCACGACTTTCTGGCGAGCTGCGTATTTCGGGTGCCAAGAATGCGGCACTGCCTATTTTGGCCGCTACTTTGTTGTCGCACTCACCGGTTACCGTCGGTAACGTGCCGCATTTGCATGACATCACCACGACACTGGAATTGCTCGGCCGCATGGGCGTGCATCTGTTAGTTGACGAACGCATGAACATCGAAATCGACAGCAGCAAAATCAGCAGTTTTGTCGCACCCTATGAGCTGGTCAAAACCATGCGAGCCTCCATTTTAGTATTAGGGCCGTTATTGGCGCGCTTTGGTGAGGCGCATGTATCTTTGCCAGGTGGTTGTGCGATTGGCACACGTCCGGTGGATATTCATTTAAATGGTTTGATTAAAATGGGAGCCGAAATTACCCTGGAAAATGGTTTTATCCATGCCAAAGCTAAGCGTTTAAAAGGCTGTCGACTGGTGCTGGAGCAAGTTACGGTGACCGGTACAGAAAACCTGTTAATGGCAGCGGTGTTAGCAGAGGGTACTACCATTATGGAAAATGCCGCTAAAGAACCTGAAGTCAGTGATTTGGCACATTTTTTAAATAAAATGGGTGCAAAAATTACCGGTATTGGTACTGATGTATTGGTAATTGAGGGCGTGGAAAAATTGGGTGAAGAAAGCATCCATTACAATATTATGCCAGATCGTATCGAAACCGGTACGTATCTGTGTGCGGCGGCTATCACCGGCGGTAAGGTTAAGCTTAAAAACACCCGCCCTGATATTTTGGATGCGGTATTGGATAAATTGATAGAAGCCGGTGCCGATATTCAAACCGGTGAAGACTGGATTAGTCTGGATATGCACGGCAAACGCCCCAAGGCGGTGTCTTTACGTACCGCACCTTACCCTGCTTTCCCAACTGATATGCAGGCGCAGTTTATTGCTATGAATACGGTTGCTGACGGGGTTGGTGTCGTTATTGAGACAATTTTTGAAAATCGTTTTATGCACGTCAATGAATTACAGCGCATGGGCGCGGATATCCGTTTGGAATCCAATACCGCGATTTGTACTGGCACTAAAAAACTGACGGGTGCGCCGGTGATGGCGACAGATTTACGTGCCTCGGCCAGTTTGGTGATTGCGGCTTTAATTGCAGAAGGTGATACTTTGGTAGATCGTATCTACCATATTGATCGTGGTTACGACCATATTGAAGAAAAACTGACGCAATTGGGCGCGACTATCCGTCGCGTACCGAACTGAGGAGTAAGCGCTATGTTAACAATTGCAGTCTCCAAAGGCCGTATTTACGAGGAAGCTTTGCCGTTATTGGCCGAAGTTGGCATTGAGCCGATTGATGACCCCAAAACCTGCCGCAAATTGATTTTGCGTACCACGCGCGATGACGTGCAGTTGGTCATTATCCGTGCGACTGATGTACCGACGTTTGTCGAATACGGTGCAGCGGATTTAGGTATTGCCGGTAAGGATGTGTTATTGGAACACGGCGCAGAAAGCCTGTACGAGCCGCTGGATTTAAACATTGCCCGTTGCCGTTTAATGACCGCTGCGCACAAAAATGCACCGCCGCCATACGGGCGTATTCGGGTGGCTACCAAGTACGTAAAAATTGCCCAGAAGTATTTTGCCAGTCAAGGTATCCAGGCGGAAATTATCAAACTGTACGGGTCTATGGAGCTTGCGCCGTTGGTAGGTTTAGCGGATTGCATCGTGGATTTGGTGGATACTGGCAATACTTTGCGAGCGAACGATTTGGAACCGCGTGAGCATATTATGGACATCAGTTCGCGTTTGGTGGTAAATAAAGCGGCTATGAAGATGAAAAATCAGGCCATTGCCAGTTTGCTTGATCAGCTTGAAAAAAATATTGCCCAAAAAAATTAAGCTTTATCACCTTGGTCTGCGCATATATTTGCGCATATATTACAGTGCCCACTGCGTTGTATGCTGTATGTACAGCGTTTTCAACTTAGGACAGTTGCAGCCACCGTTCGTGCTGAGCTTGTCGAAGCATGAACGGCACACTTCGACAAGCTCAGTGCGAACGGTTACGCTGTAACTATTGAACTGTGAAAACGCTGTAAGTGTAGGTTAGTTATTTTTGCTGGTGAATGCTCGCGGTAGTATTGCCAGATGCCGATGTGATTACACTTTGGTGTTGCCCCCACTAAAGTGTCAGCATAAATGATCTGTAAAAATCATACTATTGCTCACTCACTTTAGTGGCACCATCAATATATAACCAAGTACCCTGATTTTTTTTAAAGCGACTAATCTCATGCAATACAAAATGCTGACCGTCTTGTTGATAATAGGCTTTAAACTCAACTGTGCCTTGGCTGTGAGTCTCCCGTCCTTTGTGACAACGGATAATTTCTAGTCGTAACCAGACAGTTGTATCGTTAGAAAGATTCAGATTAGCCGGGCATTTAGTCGCATCCCATGTTGCCAATAAATAATCCACATGCTTTACAACAAAAGCGCTGTAGCGTGACCGCATTAGCACTTCTGCGGTCTGTGCCAATTTAGATGTATTGTGATATGGCTCGCAGCAGTCAGAATAATGCAGCTTCAATCCACAATAACAATCCGCCATAGCTAATAAGTTAAGCAGAAACTGCGTTTAAAACCTGTAAAAGTTCATCGACATGGGCTTTAACTTTTACTTTGCGCCATTCATATACCAGTATTCCAGCGGGATCAATTAAAAATGTACTGCGCTCTATACCCAAAACTTGTTTGCCGTACATATTTTTTAGTTTGATGACATCAAACCATTGACACAAAGTTTCATCGGTATCGCTCAGCAAGTCAAATGGGAGCTGTTGTTTGCACTTAAAGCCTTCATGAACACGGACACTATCACGCGATACACCAATAATAGCCGCGTTTAACTGGGTAAATTTATCGATATTATCCCGAAACGCCTGACCTTCCAGTATGCAACCGGGTGTATTGTCTTTAGGATAAAAATACAAGACCAGATACTTACCCCGATAATCGGATAATTTAACCGTTTTATCGCCTGTCGATGGTAAAGCAATATCAGTAATAATCGTACCGATAACGGGATGAGGCATCATGTTAGTTAACGTTTTATGGGTTCAAGTATGGCATCAATATTAGATTGATCACAAAAATCTAAAAACTCTTCACGCAGCGACAATAAATGTAATTGCGGTGGAATCAATAAAATAAATTTGGTGGAAAATACCGAAGATTGAATGTATGGCGCTTGATAACAGCTGCCAGTGATTTCTTCAATCTCTATTTCCCTGTCATATAAAAAAGACGTGATAGACTCCACAACATTAGCGCGATCTAAAGAGATGGTTTCTAATGAATACGGCATGTAATCTTTGCCCTTATCCTTGGCTTCTGGACGCAAGGTATGTATTTTTATCTCCAGACGCGTTTGAATAAGTTCTAATGTACTTTCAAACTTAGCAATTTGATTCCAGTTACCTTGTATCAGCATATACGCTGCGGTTGATTGCGCTAATTTGGTTGTTCGTATTTCCATAATGCTGCATTTACAATCGCGCACAGCAGGCAGCAATTCGGCAACGAAATTGATTTTGTTATTACCTAAAACAGTGATGGCTAGTTGCATTATTTTTTTAAATTTTTTATTTTGAGTAGATTAGCATCAAATTAATAAAATTTGACTAACATTAGGTTTTATTGTCATAAAATAAACATCGGCACATAATCTGCCTGTCATCTCATAGTAAACAGTATAGCTTATTCATCCTACAGTAAAAAAAATCAGTAGGGCTATTGTAATCTTAATTAATCGTTGTAAATATGTCATCGTTAAAAGATAAAAAATCGCATTTTTGGAACACAGGTATCGATACCGATCATATTGTCACGTTAGAGGGTGCGGACAGTATTAATCGCTTATTGGCTCATAGCGATTTCGATAGCTTGGATATGCCAGAAATTACCACCCAGTTTTCCGCATTTAATAGCCACGAAGCATTGCTAGATATTAAAACGATAGATGATTTTCACGATTCTACGTTGTTTATGGACACTTTAGTTGAAAAAATACCTCACTTCCCTGTTGAAATTATCGCTGTCATTGATGAGCCTCAAAAACCCATAATCTTAAAAAACAGCGACACCGCATTAGCTAACACAGATAACAACTCCATTATTACAGCGTTAAGTCGTTCAGACACAATAATATCGGTAGCCAATAGTGCTGGTTATCCTGATACCTCAGTCATGCTTGCCGATGTAACTATAGCAGCAACTGCTATCCCTACAGCATTGGATAATATCACAGTAGCACCGAGCGCCTCTGTTATCGTGTCTGCGGATACAATCGTGCAAAGCACTAACATACAAAAACCAATGTCGGCTTACCAAGCACACCAACCGTTTAATAGTCCGCGTGAAGTCGATAAATATGATAAGCCTGTTAGCGAGGCATTGAGTGCTGACGTATTCGCATGTCCTACGGAAAACATATCAAGTCTAGCTGATAATCATACACCCGTGGAAAAAGTTGCCGACGATGCTGCTATTCTTAATAATTTTGTTACACAGACGGCACTGCATCAGGCAACACGTAGTGATTTTGATAAGCACATCCAAACCTCTGTTACCTTTACGTCAACCATTAATGAAACTGTACACAACTCCGAATGGGCTTTATTTAAAGCCGAACAAGAGAAGAGCCACGCACACTTGAAAAAACGCATCACCCAACTGGAAAAATCCATTAGAACTGCTGTACTGTTTAGCATACTCGCCGGCATTTTGGCCGGTGTTTCTTTAATTGCTGCGGTGAGCGGCTTAGTGTAGAACGCAATAAACCTTATGAGAAAACAAAAATTAGTCGTTGCTATCTCCTCCCGCGCGTTATTTAATTTAGACGAGTCCCACGCCGTGTTTGAAAAACAGGGCAAAGAAGCGTTTTTACGTTACCAAATTGAGCATGAAGACGAGGTTTTACAACCGGGTTACGGTTTCTCGCTGGTCAGAAAATTTTTGGCGCTTAACGAAAAAACGCCAGATGATCCTTTGGTTGAAATCATTTTATTATCACAAAACAGCGCCGATACTGGACTTCGAATTTTTAATTCCATTGCTCACCACGGCCTACACATTACCCGTGCCGCTTTTACCAGCGGCGTATCGCCGTACGGTTATATGGCTGCATTTGGTGCCCATTTGTTTTTATCCACTAACGCCGATGATGTTGCCAAAACCCTGAATGCGGGTTTTGCAGCCGCCACCATTTTGTGCGGTTCGTCAATCGACAGCCACCCCGACCAGCTACGCATTGCGTTTGACGGCGACTCGGTGTTATTTTCCGATGAATCTGAGCGTATTTACCAACAACGCGGCTTAACTGCATTTGCCGAAAATGAGCGTACCGAAGCTAAAAAACCCTTACCTGGCGGGCCTTTTAAAGATTTTTTAAGCGCTTTGCATCATATTCAAACCCAATGCGATCCAGACACTGCGCCCATCAGAACTGCTTTGGTAACCGCACGCGCTGCTCCAGCGCACGAACGTGTTGTAAGAACCTTAAGAGCCTGGGGCATCCGTATAGATGAAGCGCTGTTCTTAGGTGGCATGCCCAAAGGCGAATTTTTGAAAGCTTTCGGTGCCGATATTTTCTTTGACGATCAAGAAGGTCATTGTGAATCCGCCGCGCAACATGTTGCAGCAGCTCACGTTCCGCATGGCATTATTAACCAAAAAAAACCTGATGCTTAAATCAATTGGCAACATGGCGCATTAACAAAAAAACTCAGCTTGCATAGCCTTGAGGATTTTGGACTTGCCACTTCCAGGTATCCGCTACCATATCGTCCAGATTTTTTTCAGCTGTCCAGTTAAGCTCTTTAGCGGCGCGTTCAGGATTAGCGAAACATTCTGCTAAATCTCCCGCTCTTCTGGGTGAAAACTGGTACGGCAGTGTTTTGCCCGTCATTTTTTCAAAGGCATTAACAATGTCTAACACACTGTAACCTTTGCCGGTGCCCAAGTTATAGGCATGGCAGCCGCCGTTATTAAACGCCGCACTTTCAATGGTTTCTATGGCTTTAATGTGGCCTTTTACCAAATCGACTACATGAATATAATCACGGATGCCCGTGCCATCGGGTGTTGGGTAATCGTTACCAAATACCGATAATTGTTTTAGCTTACCGATGGCCACTTGCGTGACATACGGCATCAAATTATTGGGAATGCCGTTTGGATCTTCACCAATCAGACCACTTTCGTGTGCGCCGATGGGATTAAAATAGCGCAGCAAGGCAATTTTCCACGGCGTGTTCGTTGAGCCAAGTTTATCTACCGCCGATAGGTCGCGTAAAATATCCTCAATCATCACTTTAGAGCGGCCGTAAGGATTGATTGCACCTAGCGGCAAATCTTCAGAATACTGGGCGTTGGTTGTAGAAGGCTCATACACGGTAGCAGACGAACTGAAAACCAATTGTTTTACATTGGCCGCTACCATAACATCCAGCAGTACCAGCGTACCGTAGACATTATTATGGTAGTAATTTAACGGTTGTTGGCAGGATTCGCCCACCGCTTTAAGACCTGCAAAATGTATCACCGTGTTGATAGATTCTTCGGCAAAAATCTCGGTTAATGCGGATTTGTCTCTAATATCCGCCTCATAAAACTGTAAGGTTTTACCGGTAATCTGCTGTACGCGCGACAGCGATTCGACTTTGCTGTTAGATAAATTATCCACCACCACTACCTGATAACCTGCTTGCAATAACTCGATGCAGGCATGGCTACCAATAAACCCCGCCCCACCGGTCACTAAAACGGTGTGTTTATCCATGTTGTTCACCTATCCTTATTCAAGTATTTTTAGTTTAATGAGATGTATGCGCCGTGTATCGGCTCTAATGACTTCAAATTTTAAATGCCCCACCACCAGGCTTTCACCTTTTTTGGGCATGTGTTCCAACTGATTAACGATTAAACCGCCGACCGTATCGTATTCATCGGTGGTTAATTGTGTTAAAAAATACTCATCGAATTCATCAATAGGCATTAAGGCGTTAATCATGTATTCGTGTTCATTACGCTGGGTGACGTAATCCTTGTCTTCAAAATCATCGTGTTCGTCTTCAATTTCACCCACGATTTGCTCCAAGACATCTTCAATCGACACGCAACCGGCGGTTTGGCCATACTCATCCACGACGATAGCCATGTGATTGCCGTTAGTGCGCAGCTCTTTTAACAACACGTTCAGGCGTTTGCTTTCTGGCACAAAACTGGCCGGACGCATAATATCCTGAACCAGTAACAACTTGTTCTTTAGTACATGTGCTAATAAATCTTTCACCAGCAATATACCGACAACTTTGCTGCGATCTCCATCAATAACCGGATAACGCGAATGCCCCGATTCGATCACCAGCGGAAAAATAGTTTCCAATTCAGCATCTTTAGGCACAACCACCATTTGTATGCGCGGAATCATAATATCGCGCACCCGTAACTGTGATACCTGTAACACGCCCTCAATCATAATCAGCGCGTCGGTATCTAATAAGCGTTTTTCACGCGCCTCTCGCAATATTTCCAATAAATCATCCATGTCTTGCAACTCCCCGGTCAGCAAATGGACGATTTTCTCGATCCAGCTCTTATGCGGGGAGTGTCTACTGGGAGGCTGATCTTCGCTCATTCGTCATTCACCAAACGGTACGGATTATCAATATGCAGCTGTTGTAATAACGCGATTTCTTTACTTTCCATGATCTCTGCTTCACCGTCGTCAATGTGATCATAGCCCAGAAGATGCAATACGCCATGAATAACAATATGTGCCCAGTGATCCAGCAAGGTTTTGTGTTGCTCTAGCGCTTCTTTGGCGACAACAGGGACACAGATCACCAAGTCACCCAGTAAATCCAGCTCAATACCGTCAGGTATTTCGACAGGAAAACTTAAAATATTGGTCGCACCGTGTTTATGGCGATATTGTTCATTTAACGCCTGACTTTCTGACGCGTCAACCAAGCGGATCACGATTTCGTTATCGTGGTCAAGCTCTGTTAACGCGGCATCTACCCAGACCTGTAACTGCGCTAAACTCGGCACATCGGGCGATTCACAGACATTTTGTAACTCTATATAATTCACTGATTGGCTTTCATCTTTTTATCATAGGTTTCATAAGCCAATACAATGCGCTGCACTAACGGATGTCTGACCACATCGCGCACATCAAAAAACGTAAAGCTGATGCCTTCCACGTCTTTTAGCACGTCTAACACATGCCGTAACCCCGACATTTTTTCAGACGGCAAATCAATCTGGGTAATATCGCCCGTTATAACCGCTGTTGAGCCAAAGCCCAGCCGCGTTAAAAACATTTTAATTTGCTCAACGGTGGTATTTTGTGCTTCATCCAAGATGATAAATGCATCGTTCAGGGTTCTGCCACGCATAAACGCTAACGGCGCAACTTCTATAACCCCGCGTTCAATCAACTTTTCTACTCGCTCTAAGCCGAGCATATCATATAACGCATCGTATAATGGCCGAAGATACGGATCGACTTTTTGCGCCATGTCACCGGGCAAAAATCCCAGTTTTTCACCGGCTTCTACCGCTGGACGCACCAAAATAATGCGTTTCACTTTTTCAGTCTGCAACGCCTCAATCGCACACGCCACTGCCAGATAGGTCTTACCCGTACCCGCAGGTCCTACGCCAAAATTAATATCGTGCAAAAAAATCTGCCGCAAATAGTTTTGCTGGTTAACACCGCGACCTTTAATATTGCCGCATTTGGTTTTTATGCTGATTTGTTTGGGTGGCACGGTTTCAACCGACACCTCCGCTAATAAGTCATTAATCGAGGCATCTTGCATCGCCAAATGAATCAGCTCTGGGGTCAATCGTTCGTTTTCGGTGCTGTTAAACAATGTTTGCATAACGGCACAAGCCGCTTTTACCGCCTCCTCAAGCCCCGTTACTTCAAATTGGTTGCCACGATTGGCGATATCGACCTTTAAACGGGTTTCAATTTGTCGCAAATTGACATTGGTACAGCCACAAAAATTAGATAAACGTTCATTATCGGCGGGGAGTAAACACAATTCCTGTGAAATCATCAATCAACCAACCGCCAAAATTTTATCAACAGACGCTTCAATTAAGCGCCCCCGCAATGAATTCGGTAAGGATTCAGTAATCAGCACATCGACAAACTGACCTGCAAGGCGTGGATGGGCAATAAAATTCACCACACGGTTATTTTCGGTACGGCCTTGCATTTGCAACGGGTTCTTTTTTGATTGCCCTTCAACCAGCACGGTCTGTACGCTATTGATCATGGCGGTGGAAATCGCCGCTGTCATTTCGTTAATACGCGCCTGAAAACGCTCTAAACGCTGTTTTTTAACGTCTGCGGGCACTTCATCCGGCAATTCTGCTGCCGGTGTGCCAGGCCGTGGGCTGTAAATAAAGCTAAATGACAAATCAAAACCAATCTCATCAATAAACGCCATAGTTTCTTCAAACTCGGCATCGGTTTCGCCAGGGAAGCCAATAATAAAATCGGAAGATAAGCAAATATCAGGTCGCACCAAGCGTAATTTGCGGATGGTTTCCTTGTAATCGGCAGCTTTGTGGCCGCGTTTCATGGCGGTTAAAATGGCATCACTGCCGCTTTGTACCGGCAAATGCAAATGGTTGACCAATTTGGGAATTTCGGCAAACGCCTCAATCAGGCTGTCGGTGAATTCTAGCGGATGCGAGGTGGTAAAGCGGATGCGCTCTATGCCATCAACGGCGGCGACATAGTGCAGCAACAAGGCAAAATCGGCGATATCGCCGTCGTCCATCAGGCCACGAAACGCATTGACGTTTTGCCCCAGCAAATTAACTTCGCGCACGCCTTGTTTGGCCAGCGCGGTAATTTCGCGGATCACGTCATTTAACGGACGGCTGATTTCTTCGCCGCGTGTGTAAGGCACAACGCAGAACGAACAGTATTTGCTACAGCCTTCCATGACCGAGACAAAAGCCTTAACGCCTTCGGCACGCGGAGCGGGCAAGTTATCAAACTTTTCGATTTCGGGAAAGGAAATATCAACAACAGGCTTGTGTTTGTTGCGGACTTGATCGAGCAACTCTGGCAGCCGGTGCAAGGTTTGTGGGCCAAACACCATATCCACATACGGCGCACGTTTTTGAATGGCCGCACCTTCCTGGCTGGCAACACAGCCACCGACACCGATAATAACATCGGGGCGTTTGTCCTTAATTTTGCGCCATTTACCCAGCGCAGAAAAGACTTTCTCTTGCGCCTTTTCACGTATGGAACAAGTGTTTAACAGTAAAACATCGGCCAGTTTTGGGTCTTCAGTCAATTCAAAACCATGCGACGCGTTGAGTACATCCCGCATTTTGTCAGAATCGTACTCGTTCATCTGACAACCGTTGGTTTGAATATAAAGTTTTTGTGCCATATTCTCTTAAAAGTAAAACATCCAAAAAATTACTGAGCCCAGATTCCCTGCATCATTGAGCTACACTACCGGACAAGCGATTAATCAGTAAACTGACGACCTGCAAAAATAATAAACAAATACTTGTCGTTTTACAAGGTATTATCGAATCTATGCCCTGCCATTACCCTATTAAACAATTTGAATATCACCCCCGCTATTACGCGCGCTGGCAATACTAAAACTTAATTTATCGTAATTTGCAAAACGCTCACGAGCCTCGTTAACTAATTTTTCGGCAAAATCAGCATTGTCAACTGCACAAAATCCGGTCGGCCCCCACGAAGTCTGCCCTATTGCCACTGCGCCTTGTTGCGCTAACCAGTGCATGACTTTAGCCACTTTGCCACTGGCAAACACGCCACCTTGCACGGGCGCAAAATGTTCACCCACCGAGCGTTGTAACTGGGTGATGACATCACCAAATTGATGGATATTATTTTCCGCTACCGCTGGTAAAGCTTGCATTAATAATAAATAGCATAACCGCGCCGCCTCTTGCTGAGGAAAAGCCGGTAAGCTCTTAAAGGCCTGGATTTCTTGCTGGCCGTGCAAGCCTTGGCCACGGCTGTCAAACACCAGGATAAAACGCCAATTTTTAGGGATATGAAGATGAACTAAAACAGGGGGTGTGATGGTGTTAACGCCGCGTCCACCATCAACAATCAGGCCGCCTTGCTCAAACACGCCGATGCCTATTCCTGAGCGCAAGCCACGATCCATCACGGCGGCAATCTCGCGCACGCTTAAGCCTAAAGCATAAAAAGCATTTAGCGCACTGCCAATCGCCATTGCCATTTGTGTGCCAGAACCCAGGCCGACATGCTCAGGAATGGCGCTTTCGATAGTGATGGCGAGTTGATCGGATACCTTTAGCGCCTGGCAAAGTTGCGTTAAACACAGCTCCGCACGTTGCGCTGCTGCGCCGGTAACGCTGCGTTGTGCCGCTTTACGCACCGATAAGCGCGTGCCGTGCTCATTTAAGGCGACACCGATACTGCCGAAATGCCGGCCAAGGGAACCGCTTAAATCTACAAAGCCCATGTGCAATCTGGCGGGGGCTAGAACTGAAACTGTGGTGGGATGGTCTGTCAATTTAATCGCGGATTTTGCAGCTGAAGTTGGCAAATTATACTCTGATTGTAGCCTAAGCGTTGAAGCTTTCCAGTAACTCAGTCAAATCATTGACGATTACTGTGCTGTGCAAACGCATCCGTTCATCCATAGGCCACACTGACGGCACACCGACCACGTAAGCACCGGCCTTGTCTGCCGCCATTACGCCGGTATAAGAATCTTCCAGCACCAGGCAATCGACTATATTAACGCGCAAGCGTTCAGCCGCAGCCAAAAAAATATCCGGCGCGGGTTTGCCGTGTTGCACATCGTCACGGCTTAAAATAACGGGAAACGTCTCTGATAAACCCGCATAAGTCAAACAGGTACGGGCATCTTTTTCTCGCGTATTGGTGGCAAGGCAATACGGTATATTAAGTGTGGTAATACTGGCCATTAAGGGCGCAAAGCCGGTTTTGACGGCAATGCCGTGGGCGTTAACCCAGTCGTACCAATGCTGTTCGCTCAGTGCATTGAATTCACGGGTGTTAAAAGCTGTGCCGAAAGTGCTTACGATTTTAGCCAGGCCATTTTCGCTGGACAAACCGGACAAAGACTCGCAAAATACATCGGTAAAGTCATAACCCATTGTGCTAGCGGCCATTTTCCAGGCGTGACGGCAAATACTTTCGGTATCTAGCACCAAGCCGTCCATGTCGAAAATGACGGCGGCGAAATCGCTTAGTTTAGGCATGATTTATAAGGGTGCGTATTAGACAAATTTAATGGGGTTGCATGTATTTTGCCAGGAATATTAAAATTCTGGTTTCATAAATCTGACGGTCAAATGTGTGTAAATCTTCATGGCCAGCGCCTTTAATAATCCAGAGTTCTTTCGGTGCATTAGCCGCTTGAAATAGGCGCGAAGTTTCAGCCCGTGTTGTATGTTGATCTTTTGAACCAGAAGCAATTAATACTGGTGCGTGGATTGCTGAAATAGCGGCAATTGGACGTAATTGCTTTGCTGAAACGCCTATTTTATAAGGCAATTGCCATAATAACAGCGGCGCAAAATACGTCCCCAACACACCCATATGCAAGTTCAAACGATCAATAAGCGCTTCAGTAATGCTAGGAAACAAGGATTCCAGTACAACGGCACTCGGTGGGGCAGGCATACTGGCAAACACAACTGATGCAGCACCTAGCGAAACACCGATAATCGCAATTTTTTCATCTGGCAATTGTTGCGTTAAGTAACGCAAGGCAGCAGTAACGCCTTTTGCTTCGTGAAAGCCAAATGATATTCTGTTTCCGGTACTTTCGCCGTGTGCGGGTAGATCAATTAACATTACTGAATAGCCCGCTTTATTTAAAAACCTTGCGCGTTCTAACATGTCAAGCCGATGACCACGCACGCCGTGCAATAGCAAAACCGCGCCCTGGCCTTGTCTGCCTTGAATAAACCAGCCCGACACTGATTGATTGGCTAGCGTTTGTAAGATGACAGTCTGTATTTTTATATCCTGTGGGACGCGACCTGCCGACTTTCTAACAGGGCGACTTAATAGCTCGCCAGCAGCAAAACTTAAAATGGCTAGCAGCAATACTGTAACCACAAGGCTGTAAGAAAATTGGCGCAGAGTTAACGTAAAGTGCAATTTTCATCTCATGAACGGGTTAAATTCAGATAGCGACCCAATGATTAAAGCGGCTAAGAATTGTAAATGCCTCTGCACACTGTGTCACGGTATTTGTTTCATCGCTGTAAATGCTGGGCGTAACATATTACCAAGCAATAACGAACCACTGGCGGACAGATGATCATCATCGTAATACACTGATTTGCCTTGATAAGCAACACGACATTGCCCATCTAAACGACACAGCTGAGAGTGAGGATCTAATAATGCTACCCCGTAAGTTGTTTGTAAGTCTTTAAACACATCTAGGATAGCCGCAGCGCGCTCAGGGTAGGGGTTATTTAACCAAACATCGGTTTCCTTTGTTGCATGCAGTGCCAGCCAGCGCGGCACTATTCTGTCCATTTCCGGCACGGGCAGTACAAGCCAAACTTTAACGCCTATTTTTTGTAGCTGAGTTACGGTGTCCTCTAGCCCTGAACGGAAGGCTTGTATTCCGGTTTTTTGTCCTTTGATCAAGCGACTCGGAATACCATTTCTACCCAGAGAGCCTTCAAATTTAGTGGCGGAAAAAACATAGCTAGGCCATCTACCCACCAAAAAAACATGATGAATACCTAGGTTAACCACTGTTTTTAGTTGCTGTTGATTAAAAAACATCCAATTTTGTGAGGCGGTATTGTCATTAGATGTAACGCCCCATAACGCAGCATGGCCAAAAAGACTGGTATGCACACCTTTTAAGCCATATTCTTGTCCTAAAACATTAAAAACAGGTGTCATCGCATTGGCATGGCTATCGCCCCAAACAAGGAAGCTAGTTGCATTGGCTTTTTGTGAGCCTATGAAGCAGTTATTAATTTCTGGAAAATGATAATCGGTGGCATAAGGATCAACATGACATTCTTTTTGTGAAACATTTTTATCGCTAGCACCTGCCGCATAAGCGCCACTTAAAAGGCTAAAACGCTGCGGAAAGCCATTGTTATACAAAACACCCAGTGCGCATACGCCCAATACTGCTTGCATAGCAAAAGCCAGCTTGGCAACGGATTGTGTTTTCCAACGTGCGTGCTGACGAAACGGTGTTTCTACATAGCGCCAGCTTGCATAAGCCAATATAAACGTCAGTGCTAATAATAAAGTGATTTCATAATGAGAAGTGGCTCTAGGATGTAATCGATAGGCATACAGGCTAAACAACGGCCAATGCCATAAATACAATGAGTAGGAGATACGGCCAATTCCAACCAGAGGTCGCCAGGCAAGAAACCGAGTCACCCAAGTACCATTGCCTCCTGCATTACCGTTAATCAGCAAGGTCATGCCAACTACTGCCAATACTTGATGACCAAAATCTGAGTAAATACCATTGTTTCGCGCACTGACAATAGCTAAAAATACCATCAGCAAACCTGTAAATGACATAAGTATTTTATTATTACAATAAAGAATCTTACGCATATGATAGGTAGCCAGTAAAGCGCCGCACAGTAACTCCCATGCGCGTGGTGGTAACCAGTAAAAAGCAAAGGTGGGTCTAAAAACAATCGACCACACGGCGCAGGCAATCGCTATTAATAAAACACCGATTAATAATAGCAAGCGCCATTCTGATCGGGCGTACCGTAATAACAGATATAACAGCAGTGGAAATAATAAATAAAATTGCTCTTCAACGCCCAGTGACCATAAGTGTAAAACAGGATTGCTATCAATTGAAGAGGAAAAATAATCTCCCGACGTTTGCCAGATGCTGATATTGGGTATCATTAAAACGGTAGCGAGGATATTTTTAGCCAACATTTTAAAGTCAAGTGCCGTTAGAACCCACGAGGCCAAAGCCAAGGTTACAAACATTACTACAATTAAAGCCGGTAATATGCGTCTAACTCGCCGCAAGTAAAAGTCTTTAAAACGAAATGTTTTTTCTTGGTATTCTCGTAAAATGATCCCAGTGATCAAATAGCCTGATATAACAAAAAACATATCAACGCCTATGAATCCCCCTTCAAAGCCTGGAACACCTGCATGAAAGAATAACACTGCAAGTACCGCAATGGCTCGCAACCCATCAATATCAGGTCGATAAAGTGACTGCTTTTTAGATAACACGAATTTCTCCAGATCGCTCTCTTAAAACAAGAGCGTCATGATTTGCCATAAATGAATTTTTAACTATTTGAGGACGCGCATGAACTCAGTTGAACAACTGTAGGTGCGACTTTTACTGCATGGTGTGGATTTGTCCATATTGTAAATATTTAGCGGCCTCTTTGTAATAATGCCACTGAATAATTACATTAAGATTAAGCTTTGTTAAATATTTTTAGTTTTTTAGTCAGGCCATTGTAACTAGAATAATAAAATCAATGGCTCAAATCTAAATTATGTCTGCCTTGTCTTTTATAGCGTATAAAATACTGGGGAATGAGGTGTTTTTTAATGAAACTGCAATATTTTTTTGCGTAACATGTAAATTTTTATGACAACCTTGGGTTGAAGTAGTTTTTCTGGCTAAGATAAGGTAAAGTAAAGAAGTTTAGTGATAGTGTACAGCGTTTTACAGTTCAATAGTTACAGCGTAACCGTTCGTGCTGAGCTTGTCGAAGCATGAACGGTACACTTCGACAAGCTCAGCACGAACGGTGGCTGTAACTGTACTAAGTTGAAAACGCTGTGTATCGTAATGCTTTAATGACAGTATAGTCTAAAATATTAGCAGTTGTATAGTAAATTTTATACACTTGTGCAGTTGTAATACTTTTAAAGTAGCATGGTCTAAAATATGATAGTTGTATAGTAAATTCTATACACCGGTACAGCACGATTCATCCGGATTAAAATACCGGCAGTGCAATTTTATTTTTAGAATTGCTCTTTAAAAAATTGGGGCAGTGGTTTTACATTTTATACGTAACAAAAATAATTAAGTAACTGATTAATATATATTTTATTCTTAGTTAAGAAGCGTAAGTTTCTTTCTCAGTGTCTTGCGGCCAAGCAGTTAACACCGCTTTAACTACCGTAGCCAATGGAATTGCCAAAAACACCCCCCAAAAACCCCATAAACCACCAAAAAATAAAATGGCGATGATAATAGCAACCGCGTGTAAATTAACCGCCTCAGAAAATAATACCGGTACTAAAATAACCCCGTCTAAGGCTTGAATAATTGAATAAGCAATCAAAATATACAGAAATTGATCGCCGTCTAAACCCCATTGAAAATAGGCTACGCCCAGCACTGGAAAGGTCACCAACGTTGCACCAATGTAGGGGATAATCACTTGCAAACCCATGAGTACAGAGAGCAATAGCGCATAATTTAAGCCCATTGTCTTGTAAGTAACATAGCTGATGAACCACATAATGAGCACTTCGGCAAATTTCCCCCGAATATAATTACCAATTTGCATGTCGATTTCTTCCCATACGCGTACCGATAAATTACGCTCTTCTGGCAAGAACTGTAAAAACCAGTTGATGAGTAGCTGTTTATCTTTTAAAAAGAAAAATACCATCATGGGTACTAAAAATAAATACACTAACGCGCTGACTAAGCCAAGCACAGAAGCCGCCGAAAAAGACAGCATATTGTGTCCATAAGCGAGCAATTCATTTTGGATGGTAAACAGGATATCCTGCATTTTGTGTTCTGAAATAAATTGTGGATAGGTTTCTGGTAAACGCATGACTTCATCGCGTAGGCTGGAGATGATTGCCGGTATGTGCTGTACCAATTCTACCGCTTGCTCTGAAGCAATCGGCATTAAAGCCAGTAATAAAATGCCAAAACACGCCATAAAGCAAGAGAAAACCAGATACACGGCAGCTAAGCGCGGTAATTTTAAATCTTCCAGTTTGCCGACAATACCTTCCAATAAGTACGCTAATACGATTGATGTAAACGCGGGCATTAATAAGTCGGCTAGCGAGTAAATCAATAAAAAACTGACAATTAAGATTATAGCTAACGACACAGCCTGAGTGTTTGGCAAAAACCGATTAAGACGTGCTAAAAAAAATCGTAGATTGACGGATTGGGTTTGCATAGTCATCACTTCTTGTTGTAATTATAGTAATAGGTTTGAAGTATTTGTCGACAGAGTTATCGAGTCATTAAAAACGATTTTGGGGCAACTGCATAAGAATAGTTTAATAAGGTTAATGTTTTAGCTATTCCAGTAACGCGCCTGTTGCCTGAGCTTTTCTGTGACTTGTGTAAAATGGGCGCTGAGTATAATGCCGATGTTGATTGTTGTGGTGTCGTTATTTTTATGATTTTTGGTGTGCATTTGTATATTTAAATTCTTTATTTAGGATTTATTGGCTATTTTATAGGCAATGAGTTTACAATATTGAAACATTTTTGACTTAAGCACGGCGTGGTGATGGCGGCGTTACTGCTGCTAAAATGTGGTATTGCTAAAAGCATTTTTTGCATTTTTTTTGCTTGTATCGCGTATCCGAGCTATTAAAAAAGTTTGTTAATAGTCAGCGCATTGTAATTGCGCAATATTACCCTGTTAAATAAATTATAGAGAATGATTTTAAGGTGGATAAGAGGCGCATATGAAATATAAGCGATTAACAACGCTGATTATGGTCGGTTGGGTAACATTGGGTTTTACAAGCGTTAGTGCCTCGGTAATAACGCCGACCGGTGTTTGGGCATCCAGTATTTTTGACATATACGATGTCAACAATCTAATCGACGATTCAGGTTTAAGCGATAAGTTGTATCACGATACTAGCGAAGGACACATGTGGTTGTCCAAAGAAAAAGACATAAAATCTACCCTGACCTTTAATTTAGGGGCGGTATATAATCTGAGTGGTGCTTATATTTGGCAGTACAATCCAAGTGCGGGCGGTACGGCGAGTGGTGTGCAAAATTTTAACATTTCGACATCCTTGGATAATGTGGTGTTTAATGCAATTACCACGGCATCGCTAACGCAAGCGGTGGGTATTAATTCGATTGAGGCGCAATTTAGGTCTTTTAACCGCACAGCTAAATTTGTTAAGTTTTCAGTGTTGTCTAATTTTGGCGATAACTATACAGGTCTTAGCGAAGTAAAATTTCAAGAGGGTCCTGTCATGCCTGATATTGGCAGTTTAGTACCGCCATCAAATTCGGGGATTCCAATACCAGAACCCAGTTTGACATCGTTACTGGGATTGTCTCTTTTAGGATTGTTTATGTTGCGTGGTATGTCGCGTTTTTATAACGCGTAAATTTTTTAAAGTGTGAGTTTACGTCAGTGTTTAATTTTTTACTGTTAACACGGTTTTGGTTGGTGTAAGTGCTTTCTAAAAAAAATGAAAAATATAAGTGTTGTAGAAAACCAGCAAATAGCCAATGTAAATAAATCATGACTTAAAAAGTGTGCGCCGCGTATTTCTTGGGCAGCAGCAAAAATACTGCCTGTTAGCAGACCAATCGCTAAACCGTAAAATTTGTACGCGGGTTTAACTATCAAGCAGAAAAAATACAAATTAACTAAGGTATAGCCTAGACTGGAATGGCCTGCAGGAAAGCAATGGCCAACCCCCAGTGTGGCACTGATGCTGTCAAATAAATGTATATGCGGTTTGTTACCGTTATACAAGCTTAGATCCCAGGGACAATAAATGTGGGTACGGCTTTTTAAATAGGTAATCACTAAAGGCCCTGCCACACCTGAGATCACCAGAAATGCTAACGCTTTTCGGTGTGCTGCCAATTTAGATGCGCTTGTGCAGGATATTAATAAACACACCAGCATCACAGTGCCGGCAGCATATATCAGGTTACGGCCTTTTTTATGGATAATATCTTGCAGTAACCAATGATCTCGGTATGGCCATTTTTGTAAGTTGTGGTCATAAAAATGCGTGGTAAGCCACACATCAATTTCAGTAAAGTGAAAACAGATTAGCAGTATTAACCAAGCCAGTAGCGGTAGGCTAATATGGTATTTAATAAAGTTTTCAACATCCAATGTTTTATGAGGCACGCGTTAGCCTTTATTTCCGACAGCGGTAAAAAATATCATAATTTTTATTGTAGGTGTGGGTATTAATCGCCAGTAAACCCAAAACAGAATGGAACAGATTGTCATGCGAATACTGCTCAGTACTGTTTTGTTTTAAACACGCGGTATTAATGCCAAATTTGGCAGCATAGCCATCCGATAACCACAGTATAAAAGGGATATGCTTCTGTTCATCTGGGGCTAGCATATAAGGTAAGCCGTGCAGATAAATACCGTTTTCGCCCAAAGATTCGCCGTGATCAGACATATACAGCATGGCGGTATGGTAATTAACGCTGTTGTGTTGCAAAAAATGAATGACTTGGCTTAAGAAGTGATCGGTATAGGCAATGGTATTGTCGTAGGCGTTAACAATCTGTTGTTGTGGGCAGTCTTGTACTTGGTTAGTTGCGCATTCTGGGGCAAATAGCTTAAATTTGGCTGGATAGCGTTTGTAATACGCAGGGCCATGACTGCCTTTTTGATGCATTACAATTACGCTGTCATTAGGTAGTTTGTCGATCATCGCCTGTAAGCCATGTAATAACACCTCGTCGTAACACTCTTCGCTGTTGCACACATCAGGGATTTTTAAGCTTTCCATCGCTTCCGTTGGGATTCTATTGCATACCCCTTTGCAACCGGAGTTATTGTCGCGCCAAAACACGCTGATACCCGCGTGTTTGAGAACATCCAACAAATTCTCGGATTTTTCGGCTTTGGCTTCATCGTAATCTTGTCGATTAAACTGTGAAAACATGCACGGTACTGATGCTGCCGTTGCCGTGCCGCACGAGGTAGTATTTGGATAGTTGATGATGTTTTCTTTGCTCAATTCAGGATTGGTTAGCTGGCTGTAACCGTTCAGCGAAAAATTTTGTGCGCGTGCAGTTTCTCCAACCACTAATATCAGCACAGATTTTTTACCGCGTGTTTGCCAGCTTGCCGTTTGTTTGGCATCTAGTCCTAGCGCCTCAACATTGATTATTTTGGGGTGTGCAGAACGCTTCAGGTATTTAATTAGCGCATAAACGGCATGGTTAGGGTTAATTAAATAGCGTAAATGTTTATTATTTCTGTCAACAAAAGACAGTTCTTTATAGTTGCTAAAAACTGCGCCAGCGAGTACGGCAACCGCCAGTATAAAAACAATAAGTCGGCTTGATAGTTCTTTTAAAAAAGGCCGATATAAAATGTTAGTGCGATATACCAATAATGCCGGCAATAATCCCCAAAATACAAGATGCACCAGCAGCTTAATACTGATTAGTTCTAATGTTTCCTTGGTATCGGTTTCAAACATATTTTGTATCATCGACGTATCGACAATAACTTTGTAAGAATCCATAAAAAAGCTGATAACTGAGGCGACGATCAGAATGACAACGACGACGGGTTTAAACAGGTATTTATTGGCAAACACAGACAGCAGTGCGGTAAACAAGGCGATGAGTGCAATGACCAACGCACATTTAAAACCGATCCCGGTTAATGACGATTGGTCAGCCACTTTAAAGACGGCTTGAAAAAAGGCTTGATTATCGAATAGCGCTAAAAATAAGGCAGCGGCAATCAGCAGCTGGGTAAGGGTTAAGCTTGGTCTTAGCCATTTTTCGGGCAGCATAATAGACAGATGGGTGCTAAGAAAAGCAAGGCTTTGTTGAGCCTGAGTACTGTTGCAGCACTATACCAAGGCGTTTTAGGGGGTATTGTGAGATACGGTACACGCCAGCATTTTTTATAGGGCGATAGTTATCGATCATTGAACTTATGGGTAGCCGTATCTCAGGTGTTTAATGGGTTTTTAGTTGAGTTCTTTTTTTTCTACATTACCGGCTTTGTCAATTGACACATCCCATTGCTTGCCAGCCGCCTCAAGAATAACATCAAACTCTTCGCCAACGCCGTTAGGGTTTACTATTAAAAACGCTTCTTTAATAGCGTATTCAGGAAATACTTTTTTTAGGTTTTCTCGGCTGGTTGCAAACATCAGGTCGTCGGCGGCTATATTAATGCCTGAGACATGGTAATTCCCATTAGATCGGTATATTTCTATTGCACTAACGCCATTTTCCTTAAGATGTACTTCGGTAACATCTTGACCAAAATGTTTGGTTGTTTCAGCACTTATGTCGATTGCTTTAGGGTGTTTTTTGTTGATGTGTTGCATTATTTTTTCGGGTATCGCTTCTTTACTTAGCACTTCTGCATAAGCTGAGATTGAGCACACGGTTAATACTAAAAAACTTAATTTTAAAATATAGTGTCGCATTGTCGTGGTTACCTGAGAGTCATTATTAGTAAGGGCGGTGAGAATAACTTTAAAACCTAAAACCCAAGCTTATTGTACATGGGTTTTTCTGTAAGCTTGTGTTTATATTGCACACTGTACTGGGGTTTTGCGCTATGAATTGGTCGGTTTATATTATTTTGTGCAGTGATGATTCTTTGTATACTGGCATTACTACGGATATTGTTCGTCGCTACACACAGCATACTACACAGCGTGGTGCTAAGTATTTTCGAGGTAGATTACCCAAACAACTGGTTTATATTGAAACGTGTCATAGTCGTAGCGCTGCCAGTCAGCGTGAGTGTGCTATTAAAAAGCTCAGTCGGCTGCAAAAATTGCAGCTGATTGCATCACGAAAGCTTACAGTAGTGTCCGCGTTTAAGGTTGAACAGGTTTTGTAGGCTGGAGTACATTGCCATTAAGTGGATAGCCAAAACTTGAAAATAATAGATAATAGCCAGCTGGCGCATGTATTATTTATATTGAGGGCAGGTTAGGGACATGAAAAGAAAAATGTTGCAGATTTACTCTATTTTTGTATTGGTCTGTGCTATGTTGTTGAATAGTGAGGCAATGGCTGAAAATACTAGTACACCAAATTGGAAGTCAACAGGATTTTAATTTAGCTTTATGCTGTACACAATCAGCATTTCATTCATGATTTGAAGATTTTTATTATCCTGTTTTTATACGATTTGATGTACTAGTGATTATCAGCCGGCAATCGCCATATTTGCAGGAGGTTGCTTTTGGTGTATGGAGCCGCCTTTTGATGCTGTACCTGGCGTTATTAATACAGTGTCGGGTTACACCGGTGGGCGTACCGAAAATCCCTTGTATAAAGACGTTTCTAACGGTAAAACAGGCCATTTAGAAGCGCTGCAAGTAACCTATGATGCCAGTAAAGTCAGTTACGAAAAGCTTTTGGATGTGTTTTGGCATAACATAGACCCGCTTAATGATAATGGGCAATTTTGTGACCAAGGTGAGCAATACAAGAGTGTTATTTTTTATCAAGATGAGGCACAAAAACAACTTGCTGAGCAGTCAAAGCGTTCGATAGCTAATTATTTTGGAAAATTATTTGAACAACAGGTAGCGACATCAATTCGGCCTGCGCAAAAGTTTTTCCCTGCCGAGCAATATCATCAAGACTATTATTTGAATAACCCTAAAACCTATCACTTTTATCGATTTACCTGTGGGCGTGATCGTCGCCTTAAGCAATTGTGGGATAAAGATTAGGGTTGCCGACTTACAGCTTGGACAAAATGTAGGTTGGGTTGAATGTTTTTTCAACCCAATATGATTAGGTGGCTGTACATATTGGACTGCCAAACAGTTGGTAGTCTAATCTACTTGAGCGCTATTGTTTTTTGTGTTGTCTTAAATGAATAGTTGTTTCACGTAGTATGGCACAGCGTATTTTATACCGCTGTTGCAATAAAAATAGCCCGCTTAGGCGCAGGCAAACCTTCGCACGTCAGTTGTAAATTGTTCGGATCAAGAAAATCTTGCAGCGAATGAAAACGCATCCACTCGGTACTGCGCTGTTCTTCAACCGTGGTTGATGTGACATCCACCAAGCGGATATTTTTAAAGCCGCAGCGTTTTAGCCAGCTTTCCAGTGTTGCGCAACTGGGCAAAAACCACACGTTACGCATTTTGGCATAGCGGTCTTCTGGTAATAATACCTCGCCCAGTTTGCCGTCTATTACCAAGGTTTCCAGTACCAGTTCGCCACCGGATTGCAAGGTGTCTTTCAATTCCAATAAGTGATCAATAGGTGAGCGCCGATGGTACAGCACACCCATGGAAAATACCGTATCAAAGGCTTTTAAACCCGCAGGAATATGTTCTATACCCAGTGGTAAAACATGAACAGGGGCATCCCCATACAATTTTTTAATCGCTAAAAATTGCATTACGTTCAGCAGCATTGGATCAACACCAATAACCGCTTTTGCCCCAGCACCCAACATACGCCAGCAGTGATACCCATTGCCGCAGCCTATATCCAACACCGTGCGCTGGCTGAGCGGTGTAATATGATCTTTAACCCGCAACCATTTCCAATCCGAGCGCCATTCGGTATCAATGTGAATATCGTATACCGTGTACGGGCCTTTGCGCCATGGGTGTAAGTTGCTAAGATTTTTGTGCAGTTGTAAGTGTTGTAGCGTACTTAATTCGGCTGCTGTGCCTATACAGATTGCAGCACTATCCAGTTGTGTGTGTGTGCTGACAAGCGTAGGTAATGCGGCCATGCAATTGAACCAAGTGGCCAAATCGCCGTGTTTGCTGTTATCAAATGCCTGTTCGAGTTGTTCTGGTAGCACCGCCAGCCAAGCGTCTGCTTTTATCTTCGACAGTGTGTCGTACACTGTCGAATATTGTGCTTTTAATGTAGGTAACAGAGCAAACGCCTTTGGTAGGATGATAAGGTGGGACAGGAGTAGATTACCTGTTATTTACTGGCCAATGCGTCTGAATTACGTTTAACCAAGCCTTCAATTACCGCATTCAAAGAGCCTTTAGACTGTACTTCGCTAGCGAAAGTGGTACGGTAGTTAGTGACCAGGCTGACACCTTCAATCATAATGTCGTAAGCTTTCCATACGCCATTGCTCAACACCATACGGTAATTAACACCGATAGGTTGAATGCCAGGCTGAATCACTTCGGTTTTAACAATGGTTTTGGTTGCGCCGGCTTCCAGTTCTAATGGTAAAAAGCGTACTGTCCAGTCTTTAAACTCTACAAAAGCTCTGGAATAGGTTCTGACCAACAACGTTTGAAACTCGTGTTTAAAGCGTGTTTGCTCATCTGAGGTGGCACTTTTCCAGAGCTTGCCCAGTACCAATGAAGAAATTAAATCAAAATCCGTGTGTGGGTAAATGGTTTCATTGACAAATTCGGTTATTTTGGCAAAATCTTTGGTGAAAGACTTATCTTGTAGCTTTTGTTGCAATGTTGTTGATGCATTTTCTATCGCCACTTGCGGTGCAGCTAATTCTGCTGCGCTAACGGGTGCAAGTGGTAAAATCCCCAGCAACATAACCAGCAAGCCGAGTCGTGTAAAACGTTTAACCTTCATAAAAACCTCTGAGTAATCTGACAAATTTTGAAATAGCGTAACCTTTATTCCCTGATACAATAAACCCAGTAAAATCGCCTTTTCTACGGGTAAACCAAGCGGGTATTCCACACTCATGAGTATAGACAAGATGTCTTATAATAACATTAAATTTCCCTTAACACGTATGCGGCGAATGCGCTATAACGATTTTTCGCGGCGTTTAATGCGTGAAAATCAGCTTACCGTGGACGATTTAATTTGTCCGTTATTTGTCATGGAAGGTTCAAGGCAGCGCGAATTAATTGCCTCCATGCCAGGCGTTGAGCGCTTGTCTTTGGATTTGCTATTAGAAGAAGCGCAGCTTTTATTTGCGCTAGGCATTCCGGCGATTGCTCTGTTTCCTGTGATTAGCCGTGATAAAAAATCCGATGATGCCGCCGAAGCGTATAATCCAGACGGTTTAGTACAGCGCAGTGTGCGTGCTTTAAAGCAGGCACTGCCTGAGTTAGGTATTATTACCGATGTTGCCCTAGACCCGTTTACCACACACGGCCAAGACGGTTTGATTAATGCGGACGGCTATGTGGTTAACGATGAAACCATTGCCGTGTTGGTTAAGCAAGCCTTGTCGCATGCAAATGCCGGTGCAGATATTGTTGCGCCTTCCGATATGATGGATGGCCGTATTGGTGCAATCCGGCACGCCTTGGAAGCTAATCAGCATATTAACACACGCATTTTGGCGTATTCGGCCAAATACGCCTCCAGTTTTTATGGGCCGTTTCGCGATGCCGTAGGCTCTGCCGGTAATTTGGGTAAGAGCAATAAACACAATTACCAGATGGATCCGGCTAATTCTGATGAAGCCATGCGAGAAATTGCCTTGGATTTGCAAGAAGGTGCCGATATGGTGATGGTGAAGCCCGGTATGCCGTATCTGGATATTATTTATCGTGTTAAGCAGGAGTTTGGTGTACCAACCTTTGCTTATCAAGTCAGTGGCGAATACGCCATGCTCAAAGCTGCTGCCATCAATGGTTGGCTGGATGAGCGGCAAGTGGTGTTGGAGTCATTACTGGCGTTTAAACGTGCGGGCAGTGATGCGGTGTTGACCTATTTTGCTAAATCGGTGGCGCAGTGGTTGCAAAAATGACTGCACCAGATCAATACGCCGTTTTCGGCGACCCCATTAGCCACAGCAAATCACCCAAAATCCATCAATTATTTGCCGAACAAACCCAGCAATTAGTGCAATACACCGCGCAGTTAGTACCCGCTGAACAGTTTACCGTCGCCGCTGATATTTTTTTTGCCCAAGGCGGCAAAGGCCTTAACTGCACGATTCCGTTAAAAGAATTGGCGTGGGCGTACGCACAGCATAAAACCCGACGGGCGCAGTTAAGTGGTGCGGTTAATACGTTAGCATTACAAGACGATGGTTCGGTGCTGGGCGAAAATACCGACGGCGTGGGTTTAATTACCGATTTAATCAACAATCACGGCATTAGTTTACAAAATAGGCGAATTTTGATTTTGGGCGCGGGTGGGGCGAGTCGCGGCATTATTGAGCCAATCTTAAGCCAAGCACCACGGCAATTACTGATTGCTAATCGCACTGTGGATAAGGCGGTTGAACTGGCCAAAATCTTTAGTGTTGTCGGAGAAGTGGACAGCTGTGGCTATACCGATTTATGCGGTGAGCAATTTGATGTCATCATCAATGCAACCTCAACCAGCTTAAGCGGCCAATTGCCACCGTTGCCAGGTAATGTGCTGGCAAAAAATAGCTGTTGTTATGATTTGGCGTACAGTAATCAACCGACAGCCTTTGTGTACTGGGGGCTTGCACACGGTGCGGAAAAAAGTTTAGATGGTTTAGGCATGCTGGTAGAGCAGGCGGCGGAAGCGTTTTATTTGTGGCGTAAGTTGCGACCCGCAACGGCAGCCGTTATTGCATTAATGAATGCACAACGCGGGTATTAAGCTATGCGTCAAACTTGTTGTCGTGTAAAGTTGAATTCATCATACTTGTTATGCTGTTTTTTGCCCGTTGTGGAATGGTATTTCATCTGAAATTGAGTGCTAAAAAACGTCGGAAAGTGTTACGTAAATACCGGCACTAAGTTTTAAAGCGTGGTTCATTTTATCTAAAATCGGTCTGTTGAAAAGTGTTGATTGCGCCTCTTGGCAAGTAATGTTATGTTATAAAACCTTACTTTGTCGTGGGAGTTACCATGTCGCATCCTTTGTTTACTAACCCGCCGCAAGGGGGGGTCATCACTCTGCACAATGGTAAATTGAATGTGCCAGACAATCCTATTATTCCGTTTATAGAAGGCGATGGCACAGGTCCTGATATTTGGCGTGCCACGGTACGCGTTTTAGATGCGGCAATCGCCTGTGCTTATAAGGGGCAACGAAAAATTCATTGGTTAGAAGTCTATGCTGGTGAAAAAGCCTTTAATCTATTTGGCAACTGGCTACCCGATGAAACCATCGACCTGTGCAGGGAATACAAAGTTTCTATTAAAGGTCCATTAACAACGCCCATTGGTGGCGGTATCCGTTCGTTAAATGTGGCTTTACGGCAATTACTGGATATGTACGTGTGTCTGCGTCCTGTGCGTTGGTTTAAAGGCGTGCCTTCTCCGGTTAAAAATCCTGGCGCTGTTGATATGGTTATTTTTCGGGAAAATACCGAGGATATTTATGCCGGTGTCGAATTTGCCGCTGGCAGCGAGGACGTTAAGCTGTTTTTAACATTGTTAAAAGAGAATTTCCCCGCTCAATTTGACAAAATTCGTTTTCCTGAAACATCGGGTATTGGTATTAAGCCGGTTTCCAAAGATGGCACAGAGCGCTTGGTACGCGCGGCTATTGATTACGCTATTACTCATAAACGTAAAAGCGTCACTATTGTCCATAAGGGCAATATTATGAAATTTACCGAAGGTGCGTTTAGGTTGTGGGCTTACGCACTTGCCGAGCGTGAATACCCTGAGCAAACTTACACCTGGGAACAATGGGAAAAAACCAAGGCGCAATTAGGAGAAGCGGCGGCTAATAAGCAACAAGCTGACGCATTAACCAGTGGCAAAATATTAATAAAGGATGCTATTGCTGATATTACGTTGCAACAAATATTAACCCGTCCTGAAGATTTTGATGTGATTGCAACTTTAAATTTAAATGGCGATTATTTATCAGATGCACTGGCGGCACAAGTTGGTGGCATTGGTATTGCGCCAGGCGGTAATATTAATTATCTAACCGGTACGGCTATATTTGAGGCCACTCATGGCACAGCGCCCAAGTACGCCAATCTGGATAAAGTCAATCCAGGTTCGTTGATTTTATCGGGTGAAATGCTGTTGCGTTATTTAGGTTGGCAAGAAGCAGCCGATAAGTTGATTGATGCAATGGATGCTGCCATTGCCAGTAAGCAGGTTACTTATGATTTTGCGCGATTGACGGATAATGCAACAGAGGTCTCATGCAGCCAATTTGCAGACAAAATTATTGAGTGTTTGCAGAACCCAGCCTAATAATACAAAACCAGATACGACGACCTGAGCTTTCTGTTCAGTATCGTCGTATGCGAAAAACTGATTTTTTTAACTACTGGTTTTGCGTTATTAAAGGCCCCAGCTGGTCACTGTGTTTAAAGCCGGTCTCTGCGGTTGCACTTTTTACTGTGGTATTACAAAAGGTTTGAATTTCATAGCTGGTTATGCCTATGCCACGCTTATCCACCGTAATTGTATAAACACCCTCACCGCCTTTAATGCTCGCATAAGGTCCAAAGATAGCATCGCCATTTTTGGTGTCTGTTGTTTTGGCGGTATTGGCTGCTTTTTTAATTTGCATACTCACTAAAGCACCTTTAATGCCTCGTATACGTGCAACAAATGCAGTGGTTGGTGCTGAGCCTGCCGTGATTTTTTTCGAACATGTCGATTTGTATACATCTACGGCGGTTGCTTTTTTACCTAATACGCCGGTGGTTTTTTGCGCTAGGGCAGTGCCAGTATAACTAAGAGTACTGATTAATGTGCTTAATAAAATGGCTGGGAGTGCAGTATTTTGCAAATATAATTTTTTCATGATGAGCCTTCAAGATATTGTTAGATTAACGATAAAATAAAAATCAACGATAAAGTGTTGCATTATTAAGCGAGCTTAATTATTTGTCGGTGAGCATTTTAAAGTCACTCAAATAATTGGGTGTCGTATCAAATCTGCAACATATTTAGAACGAATAACAACGTCATACCAAGTTAGTATGCAAAGATGCTATCAAATTTAATTGACTGCATACAAATATTGAAAATAATTCAGCTGATTATTTTTTGAATTGTGCTGTAGATGATATCGTTAATAATTATTAAACCGGTGTGGTTTTATTTAACCACGCGCAAAGCAGGTCTGGTTGGTGGCGTATCGGGTGGCAAATCATCAGAATCATTGTCATCAACCCCCTCGGCATCAAAGACCATGCCTTTACCACTTTCTTTTGCATAAATAGCTAAAATTGCTTTCATCGGGGCAAGAATATACATAGACTTACCACTGAATCTGGCGTTAAATTCAATTTCTTCGTTGCCCAAAGAAAGCGCATCTACCGCAGCCGGTTTAATATTTAAAACAATTTTGCCATCGTCAATAAACTGCATCGGTAAGATGGCTTTCTTATGGGTTGCATCCACCAAAAGATGTGGTGTGCAGTCGTTATCAATAATCCATTCGTAAATAGAGCGGATTAAATAGGGCTTTAAAGGTGTCATATCAGACTCACTTCGAAGTGGGGCTCATTTCTTTTTCAGCTTCACTTAAGCTGCGTTTAAAAGCAGGTCTGCTGAAAATACGTTGTGCATAGTTATTAATCACTTCATTCGGCGTAGAGATATCAATGCCAATACTGGGTAAGCGCCATAATAAGGGTGCAATTGCACAGTCTATTAAAGAGAATTCATCACTCATAAAAAAAGGCTTAGCAGCAAAAATGGGCGCTGACGAAAGTATGCTTTCTCGTAACATTTTTTTAGCTTTAGCGGATTTTTTTTCACCAGAAGAAATGATTTCATCCAGCAATTGATACCAGTCCTGATCGATGCGTTTTATTAACATACGTGCAGTAGCGCGAGACACTGGATCCATTTGATGCAATGGCGGATGCGGAAAACGTTCATCAAGGTATTCCATAATGATACGCGAATCATAAAGCACCAAGTCCCGTTCAATTAAAGTCGGAGATGCCCCTGTTGGATTCAATTCAAGCAAGTCTGCCGGTGGTTCATTTGGGTCATAATATTCTATATCTGAAACAATCGCTTTTTCATGTAAAACGAAGCGAGCCGCGTGACTCATCGCACAGGTAGGCGAGGAAAAAAGTGTCATCACAGATTTACGGGTAATAATATTTGCCACAAATAACAACCTCTTTAGACATGTAGGCAGTAAAAATGACGATTATAGCATAAAAGGTCAGCTTTTTACGGCGCAACACCCAGAATTGGTAACAGTCGCTGTGCAAGAAAGCGTCCTTGTTTTTTCAATTCACACTCAGTCTATATCTTTTCAATACTTTTTCTTTAGCTCATAGGCTAGTTTCGCGTCAGTAAACCGCCAATTAACGCACACCCATGCCAATGTTAAGGAGACGTATTGTGGTGGATTGCCTAGCGGCGAATCCACCCTATAATTTATCCACGAGTAAGTCAGTCACGTTTGTTCTGTCGAGTGTTGCAAAAACTTCGTAGGTTTCACGCTGGCTAAAAACATACCGACATATCAAGATTGACCGAGTACTAGTACTCAGTCAACTTTATTTTGGCGAGTGTGAATTTTAAAAAACCGTTCGTGGTGAGCTTGTCGAACCATGAACCACAAGTCCTTCGACAAGCTCAGGACGAACGGAGTATTTTATAGTACTCGACAAAGTAAAAATGACTAAGTACTAGTCTATATCTTTCCAATACTCTTTCTTTAGTTTATACGCAATTACTGAAAATATGAGTAAGAAAAATAAAACGTATTTACCCAAACGATGCCTTTCCATTTGCACGGGTTCGCCCACGTACACCAAGAAATTAACCAAGTCATTAACCATTAGATCAAATTCTTGTTCCGATAATTTACCTGGCTCAGCAATGACTAATTTTTCGATTTGTTGCTGTCCATCCACTAAATGAAACACCGGCTTTTGTTGGCCTTGTAGCTGCCAAAACACATTGGGCATACCCACGTCTTTAAACACCGTGTTATTGGTGCCTAAAGGCTTGGTTTTATCAACGTAAAAACCTTTCAGATAGCTGTATAGCCAATCAGCACCGCGCGAACGGCCAATCAACGATAAATCAGGCGGTTGTACGCCAAACCATTTTTCCGCGTCATGGCTATTCATTGCAGAATGCAACTGATCGTAAATAGTCGCACCTTCGATAGCGATGTCTTTTAATACTTTTTTGTCGTCGATTTCAAAATCTAACGCCATTCGTTGATAACGAATGTGTTTAAGCGAATGGCAACCCAAGCAATTATCCACATAATGCTTAGCACCGCGCTGTAATGATTCTGAATCACTCAAATCAATATCGGCTTCTTGCAGCGCCATATCCTCTGAGGCGTAGCTACAAAAAGACAGTGTTGCCATTAAAAATAGAGTTATTAACCTTTTCATATCAATCAAAGCTCTCTTTTAGTCTTTTTGTTAAGCGAATAATGACAATAAGAATCCCTTTAGCATCGGGTTTTCTCATATTAATAACTTTGCCACTCTTGGTTGTTATGGGTTGTTTAACGGTTACTTGATCAAAGGTTGCCGCAAAAGCCAGCATGCGATCATCCAGTGATGTGGTTTTTGTTAAACGATCCGGTACCGGTTTGGTTTTTTCCCAGCGTGTGTAAATCGGCATCAATAAGAAGAAGCAAAAATACAAAGTAGTGAAAATACGCGCCACGATGGTTGCGCCATGCGTAGCAGGCTGTGTACCTAAATAACCTAACACCACAAAGCTGATTACAAAAATCGCCAAGGCTTTTTTATAAATACCGCCACGGTAACGTATAGACTTAACCGGACTACGGTCTAGCCAAGGTAATAAAAACAATACGACAATAGAACCAAACATGCCAATAACGCCAGCGAATTTGTCAGGGATAGCTCTTAAAATGGCATAAAACGGGGTGAAATACCACACTGGGGCAATATGCTCCGGGGTTTTCATTGGATCAGCCGGAATAAAGTTGGCGTGTTCCAAAAAGTAGCCCCCCATTTCTGGCCAGTAAAAAATAATCGCGGCAAAAAAGATTAAAAATACGCCGACACCGACTAAATCTTTCACTGTGTAATACGGGTGAAACGGAATGCCGTCGAGTGGAATGCCGTTAGCATCTTTGGTGTATTTAATTTCGATACCGTCTGGATTGTTAGAGCCCACTTCATGCAGCGCAACAATGTGTAAAAACACCAGCAATACCAACGCTAATGGCACAGCAATCACATGGAAAGCAAAGAAACGGTTTAGCGTGGCATCGGAGATAACGTAATCGCCTCTGATCCACAAGGATAAATCATCACCAATAATAGGGATAGCACTGAACAGGGAAATAATCACCTGTGCGCCCCAGTAGGACATTTGTCCCCAAGGCAACAAGTAGCCCATAAAGGCTTCGGCCATTAAAGCGACAAACAGTAACATACCAAAAATCCAGATCAACTCGCGTGGGTGTTTGAATGAACCAAACAGCAAGCCTCTGAACATGTGCAAATACACTACGATGAAAAACGCGGACGCACCGGTTGAGTGCATATAGCGTATCAACCACCCCCAGTTCACATCGCGCATGATGTATTCAACGGAATCAAACGCCAGGGTTGCATCGGGCTTGTAATTAATGGTCAACATAATGCCGGTGGCAAACTGGTTGACCAATACCAACATGGCTAATGAACCAAAGAAGTACCAAAAATGAAAGTTTTTCGGCGCATAATATTGCGCCATGTGGCTGTTCCACAAATGTGCCAGTGGGAATCGATCTAAGATCCAGTTACCCACGCCAGCAAAGCGATTTATTTTCATGCTGCTTTCTCCTCAGGGGCTTCACCAATAATTAACCGCGTGTCAGATAAGTAGCGATAAGGCGGCACTTCTAAGTTAGTAGGGGCAGGTACGCCGCTGTAAACACGTCCGGCTAAATCAAACTTGGAGCCATGACAAGGACAGAAAAAGCCACCTTTCCATTGTGCGCCTAAATCTGACGGGGCAATCTCGGGTCTAAAGGTAGGTGAGCAACCTAAGTGCGTACATAAGCCCAAGGCGACAAACAGCTCCGGCTTAATAGAGCGGAAATGATTTTTACTGGATGTCGGTTGTAAAGACGCTTGTGATAAGGGATCGCTTAATTGATCGTCCAGACTTTTCAAGTCGTCTAATACTTTAGGGGTTCTGTTGAGAATCCAAACTGGTTTACCACGCCAGGCAACTCTCAATAATTGACCGGGTTCCATCTTGCTCAGGTCAACTTCAACGGGTGCGCCCGCTGCCATCGCTTTAACACTGGGTTGCATTTGAGCCAAAAAAGGAACGGCCAAATAACCCGTACCAATCGCGCCAACCACGGTCAATGCCGAGGTTAAAAATTGGCGCTTAGACTTATCGACGCCTTCATTAATCATTATAGAACTCTCCTGGTTAGAATCGTGTCTTTGACAGCTTATTTTTATTATAGCAAGCCAATATACCACTAGAATGACGTGAATTTGAAGTGCTAGGTAGGATTAATTTAGCTGCTATAGGCTGTTTTTATGCGTGCTGAGGCTATTTATGGGTTAATAAATATTTAAGTGTATGAACTTAATATAAATTATGCTGTCTTGACTGGTTGAGCTAGCTAATAAAAAAATCGGTAATTTATCATTGTTATGCTACGTGGCAAGCTAACGGCGTGATTATCAAGCTATACGTTAAAAAATGATTGTCCACTCTACAGACATTTCAATAGGATTAAGTTTAGAGGCCTAGACGGGCAAACATTACACATCGAACTTGTTTGTTTTGCTTCGCCGATTCAAGCTGATAAAGCTGGCTATAATCTGCCATACTACGCTGGCAATAGCCATAAACCAAAAGATATACAGCCATTTTGGTGGAGTCAGTTGTGCTAAAAAAGGGGTCAGGTACGTGCCCAATACCGTCACAAAATAAGGTAAATTAAATATTTTAGCAAAATACGGTAATCGCGTTTTTGCGTAGAGAAATACGGCAACGCCAGTAATCAGATAAGCCATAACAGCGAAAAATGGGGAGATATCTGACATGAAAGCAGAAAAACTGGTTTTTTCTTCTACGATGATTTGATGCCATGTACCGTCTTCCCCATAATAATTGACAACAAACAAGACAGTCCAAATTATCTGTAGTGCATAAGCACATAATCCTGCTAAATGCCGCCAAGAACGTCGCCATTCTTGCTGTAGCGATAAGGTGGCCATAGTGCGATCTCTCGTTTTCCAAAGCCATAGCCAAAATATTAAAGATACAGCTACACCCAAAATAAGCTCTATGATTAATAGGGTATTCATCATCGAATAGTCTTGATTTGTAGAGTGGGAAAATCTGAGGCTGTAGTTTTTATAAGCGTCTATTTATCCAGGCTGTTTTTCAACGCCGCTAAAAACCGTGCATTCTCTTCAGGCTTACCCACAGTCACCCGCAAACAATCCACCAACAACCCGCCTTGCGGAGTCATATTTTTAATTAACACGCCTTGCTGTTTAACCGAGGCAAAAATGTCATTAGCTCGATCTTTGGGTACTCTAAATAAAATAAAATTGGCGTTGCTAGGATAAGCAATGATACCTTCCAGTGCATTAAGCTGTGTCATCATCATCGTCCGATCTGCACAAATAGCTTGGGTTTGCTGCTCAAATACCGCGCTGTTGCTGAGTGCAAATTCTGCACTGACTTGGGTAAGAATATTGATGTTATACGGTAAACGAATCTTGTTGAGCTGTTCAATAAGCGCGGGGCTACCCACCAAATAGCCCAAACGCAAGCCTGCCAAGCCCAATTTAGACACGGTACGCATCACCATAACATTAGCATATTGCCCTAACTGGCCGATAAAACTGACATCGGCAAATGGCGTATAGGCTTCGTCGATAATCACCAAACCTTTGGCAGCGCTGATGATGTCTTTAATAGCCGTTTCGCTGAACAAATTGCCGGTGGGGTTGTTGGGGTAAGCAATGAATATCACCGAGGGCTGGTGTTGTGCTATTGCCGCCAGCATGGCGGGTAAATCCAGGTCGAAATTATCGGCCCGCAACGGAACGCCAATGTATTTAAGCCCCAAACAATCACTGAGCTGTTTGTACATCACAAAGCCTGGTGCGGGGCTTAGTACGCTAGCGCCTGTCGGCAAAGCCATTAGCAGGAGCTGGATGATTTCATCAGAACCATTGCCAAGCATAATTTCCCACTCATCGGCGATGGCATTGGTGCTGCGGATGGTGTGCTTGAGCTGTTTGGCTTCAGGGTCAGGGTAGCGGTTTAACGCACAGTCTCTTAATGCCTCCAGCCATTGTTGCTTAAGGTCTTCAGGCCAGCTGTAAGGATTTTCCATAGCATCCAGTTTGATTAAACCTGTCGCATCGGCGACGTGGTAACTCGACATCGCCAAAACTTCTTGACGGAACAGTGTGCTGATTAAGGTATCTTGGGGCATGTTAAGGGCTAGGTGGTTTTTTTGAAAGGTTAGAGTTGGGCGCTGTGATCTATGTTTTTACGCGATAAGCTTGGGCAAGCACTTCAAAAGTATCGCCAGGAAGCCGAGAGCGATCAACGGGAATGGCGCTTTCCCAGTTTTTTTCACCCGCAGAACGAAATTTTGTAATCATGGCTTCAATAGTGTCCACATTGATTTCTGGAACATCCACAACGGCATTCAGGCCAATTCCATACCGATAGGTTTTGTCGGTTTGAAATGATTCAAAAATAGGCGCAGTATGACCCGTATCTTCATGAATGAGTTTTGAGCTGTATTCTTGTGCAAACTGAGAGCGAGTAAGCTTATTCAATGCTTGGTGTACTTCGGGTTCTCTCATGACATAGTGAAGCTTTTTGCCCGTTACCGGGTCGTACACGGGAATAAATAGGGAATCAATGTCATCTTCATCAGGGTTACTTGGGCAAAGCCGGTACGACTCATCATAAGCCAAATCTCGGATAGCCTCCCAGTAAGCCTGATTTGCCGTGCAGATGGCGGCATTCCAAATCGTTGCCCCATCCAATCCAAGAAAGTAAAAATCGAACCATTGATTAAAAAACGCTGGTCTATCGGCTTCGTTTAGTAACAGCATACTTGTGAAATTTTGCCCGTAGTCAGACGCTGTGCGTTTGATTTTTCCTCGCAAACGCACATACAAATCCCGTTGTTTATGGCGGGATAGTTTTGAAAATGGGGTGAATTTTTGATAATGCTTCATAGTACCGACCCTGCTAAAAAATATGCCTCTATAGTGCTCGCTTCAGCATAGGGCGTATTATTGAACAACTGTGTTATTTAATCCGATATTCCGCAGAACGCGCATGCGCCGTCAAGCTTTCGCCCCGCGCTAACACAGATGCAATCTTGCCCAAACTGTCCGCGCCTGCCGCTGAACAATTGATTAAACTGGTACGTTTTTGAAAATCATACACCCCCAAAGGCGATGAATACCGCGCCGTGCTGGACGTTGGCAACACATGGTTTGGCCCTGCACAATAATCGCCCAAGGCTTCTGCGGTGTAGCGCCCCATAAAGATGGCACCGGCGTGGCGTATATGCTGGCTCAGTGCTTCAGGGTTTTCTACTGACAGCTCCAAATGTTCGGGCGCAATGCTGTTGGCAACGGCAGCAGCTTCCAGTAAATTGGCCACTTTAATGAATGCACCCCGTGTTGATAACGACGCTTTGATAATGTCAGCACGCTCCATTGTAGGCAGCAGTTTGTTAATGCTTTGCTCAACCGCCAGCAAATAATCCGCATCATCACTGATTAAAATCGCTTGCGCGTTTTCGTCATGCTCTGCCTGTGAGAACAAATCCATCGCAATCCAGTCCGGATTGGTTTTGCCGTCACAGATAATCAATATTTCTGAGGGGCCTGCGATCATGTCAATACCAACTTGGCCAAATACCATTTTTTTGGCAGTTGCCACATAAATATTGCCAGGCCCCACTATTTTGGCGACCGCTGGAATAGTTTCAGTGCCATAGGCTAAAGCGGCTACAGCCTGTGCGCCGCCAATGCTAAACACACGATCCACACCGGCCAAATGTGCCGCCGCCAATACCATCGCATTAGTTTCGCCATTGGGCGTTGGCACCACCATGATTAATTCATCAACACCGGCCACTTTGGCAGGAATGGCGTTCATCAACACAGAAGAGGGGTACGCGGCCTTACCACCAGGGACATACAGGCCAACGCGTTCCAACGGGGTGATTTTCTGGCCAAGCACCGTGCCATCGGCTTCGGTAAACTGCCACGGTTGCAGTTTTTGGTGTTCGGCATAGGCACGGATTCGATCAGCGGCAATTTGCAAAGCGTGCGCTTGATCAGTCGGCAAGGTTTGCCAAGCGGCCAATAAATCAGCCTTCGGGAGTTCTAAGTTGCTGGCCAAACTGACATTGCGCTTATCAAAACGATTGGTGTAATCCATTACTGCTTGGTCGCCACGTTTTCGCACATCGGCAATAATATCCAAAACACGGTGTTGAATGTCCAGATCGTCTTTTTCATCAAAGGCTAACAGCAATTTTAAGTGTTGTTGGAAATCGGCTGCGGAAGCATTCAATTGGGTGATATTCAAGGTTGTCATAACGCTTAAGCTCATCGTTTGTTAGGCTGTTTTTAGGTTGCAAAATAACTTTTGATACTAGCACACTTAAATTTAAGTTTTGTTAAATTTCAATTACTAATTTAAGTCGCCATGCCATTCGTAGTTTGATAGGGTTCACCATGAAACTGCCTAAGGAACGCGCACGAAATAACTTGAGCAAGTTCATGCTTCGACAGGCTCAGCACGAACGGTGGTGGCGTTTAAGTTGTTCAAGTTATTTCATGCACGTTCNNTATCTTGGATGACGGATTCTTTAAATTCGTCCAATAGTTCTTCAAATTCATATTCAAATAAGCGATATTCCATTTTGCCGTCATTGAGTAAAGCGTTTTCTAATACTGTTCTGAGTTCTTTTACAGTTGTTTTCATTGTCTTGTAGTTGATTAATATGTTTTGTGGTTAAGCCACTGCTTGTTGTACCAGGGTTTCGGCAAGTTGTTGTTGCAGGGTTTGCGCGGTGGCGAGTTTGGTTTTTAGTTGTTCGCACAGGGTTATGAGTTCATCGACTTTGGCGACTATGCGGTGTTGTTCGGCGAGTGGGGGGAGTGGAATTATAAGGGAATTAACATGACCTTGATTTATTGTTTTTTGCCCAGCAGTTGTTATAAATAATTTTTGGATATTATCTCGAACTAATTTAGATGAGCCTAATAACTTTATAAACGAAGATGTAAAAGAATTCATTGGAAATCTCATACGAATAAAATGGTCGCAGTAAATAGCATTAATAGGTTCTTCAATTGCAATAAATCTTCCAACAATGTCACTACTTCCATTAACTCGGATAATTAAATTATCATCTTTATCAAGTTTATAGTTTGATATAGATTTTTCATTGATTACCAGTTCTCTAGTATTACTTAACGAAACTCTATATTCCTTGATGTCTGCAAGTCTTATAACTGTAATTTCTTCACCTTTAGAGTCCCCACGGCTAGATATTCCATTTTGAAATTCAGGAGCTACATTTCCTAGCCTTATCCATTCCCAGCTTTTTGGCAGTGTAAACGGCTTTTCCTGCTCGTTGATTTTTGGTGATAGGTTTTGTTTTTTGATTTTGCCTTCAACAATCAGCCGTGCTTTCTCGGTGGCGATTTTGTTTAATAATTCGCTGGCGGGTTCGTCGTTGGGGTTTTGTGGGACTAATTTACCCATGACGGCTAATTGCAGAATGGTTTGTTTTAGCTGCTCGATACTGTTTTGTGTGGTGAAAAGACAATCAAAATTTGCCGCAATCCGTGACCACGCCGCTTGAAACACTTGTGCATCGGTGGCTTCGGTCAGTGTGGTTAATAAACAGCTCACTAACTGGCGGTGTGTTTCTTGGCTACCGCTTTGCTTTTGTTCTAATCGGTCGCAAAGCTGCATTAATTCATCCACTTTGGCGACTATGCGGTGTTGTTCTGGCTCTGAAAGTATTGGAATCAGTGCTAATTGTGCTTTTTCAGTTCCCAGTCTTGGCAAACTCATTCCATGCGTTGAGTTATCAGCATAATTTATAAAATAGGATGATTTCAGTGTAAGTCTTAAAAACTCAGGGACGATTGAAGAATATCCTCGAATCGGTATCATTTCAGTTGTACAAACTCCAGCTTCATCGGCAACAAGCACTTTATCCAAATACGGTCTTAATTTTCCATAAATAACATCACCAGCAAAAAATCTATTTTTTGAACTTTTAAATTTTTTTTCAACAAAACGAACTTTTTTAATTAAACGAGAGCTCTGTACATGACAAAAAAATAAGCCAATGAAATGTCATATAATTTTCGTTTTTGTAAACG